>JAYTUA010000137.1:0-24095 GCA_043745015.1 Opitutaceae bacterium
GGAGACGTACAATGAGAGCGTGCACGGCCAGCTCCTCGTGAAGGGCGACAAGCAGGGCCCGGTCTGCACCGACTGCCACAGCGCCCACGACATCGAGAAACCGGCGACCGCGCACTTCAAGGGCCAGAGCGATCTCAGCTGCGGCAAGTGCCACGAGGACCGGCTGACCCACTACCGCGACACCTATCACGGCAAGGCCATGGCACTCGGCCAGCCCAACGTCGCCTCCGAGGTGGCCGCCTGCTACGCCTGCCACGGCCATCACGATGTGTTCCCCGTGAAGGATCCGCGCTCCCGGCTCTCGCCGGAGAAAATTCTCCAGACCTGCCGGCAATGCCACCCCGGGGCCGGCCCGAAGTTCACGGAATACCAGCCGCACGCCAACCCGCTGGACCGCGTCAACTACCCGGTCCTGAACAAGGTCTTCCTTTTCATGACGGCCCTGCTGGTCGGCACGTTCGCCTTCTTCGGCCTGCACACCGTCTTCTGGCTCTTCCGCTCGATCTATCTCTACCTGACCGACGCGAAGACCTTCCGCGAGGCTGTACTGAAGCAGAAGTCTGATGACGATCAATTCACGCGTTTCACGCCCTTTGAGCGGACCCTGCACCTGATGGTGGTCACGAGCTTCCTGCTCCTGGTGATCACCGGCATGCCGCTCAAGTTCTACTACACGGACTGGGCGAAAGTCATCTTTGCGCTGATGGGTGGGGCCGGGGTCGCCCGCTCGCTGCACCACTTCGGGGCCATCGTCACCTTCGCCTACTTCGTGCTCCACCTCGGCGAACTGGCGGTGTCGCTCTGGCGGCAGCGCAGGACGGTGCGCAACCCGGACACCGGCCGCCTCGAGCTGCGCCGCATCTTCCACGCCGTCTTCGGACCCGACTCGATGGTCCCGTCGTTCCAGGACTGGCGGGATTTCGTGTCGCACAACCGCTGGTTCTTCGGCAAGGGCCCGCGCCCGCAGTTCGACCGCTGGACCTACTGGGAGCGTTTCGACTACTTCGCCGTGTTCTGGGGCATCTTCATGATCGGTGTCTCCGGCCTGATCCTGTGGTTCCCGAAGTTCTTCACCGCCTTCCTGCCGGGCTGGGCCATCAACATCACCCTCGTCGTGCACTCCGACGAGGCGCTGCTCGCGGCGGGCTTCATCTTTACGTTCCATTTCTTCAACACCCATTTCCGGATCGAGAAATTCCCGATGGACACCGTCATCTTCTCCGGCCGGATCTCGCAGACCGAGCTGCTCCACGAGCGGAAGCGCTGGTATGACCGGCTCGTCGCCGCGGGGAAGCTCGAGGACTATCGGGTGAAGGACGAGTGGGAGGGCCGCAAGAAGTTCGCCACCGCCGTCGGCTTCCTTTTCTTCGGCACCGGCCTGTTCCTGCTCGGGCTCATCGTCTACGCCATGATCTCGCGCCTCGGACATTAACAGCCGGCCATCCGTCTATCCATGCCAAGCCAACACACCCCGGCACTGCGCGCCACCCCTCTCCAGAGGGGACTCCAGACCCACGCTTGCGCAAATCCCCTCTGGAGAGGGGTGCCCGGCAGGGCGGGGTGTGTATTTAACATTCGCCAGCTTTCGTAATGTTCGCGCGCCTCCTAGCCCCATGTTCGACTCCCCGCTCATTGATTCGGTCCTGATCGGCCTCTTCCGCTTCCGGACGAGGGGCTTTCTGCGGATGGAGGAATCGGAGGGCAGGGTGCCGGCGCCGCCACGCGAGGGCGGCTGCTACCTGTATGTGCACATTCCCTTCTGCGAGGTGCTCTGTCCGTTCTGCTCCTTCCACCGGGTGCAGCACTCCGCCCCGCAGGCGCGGCGCTACTTCGCCGCGCTGCGGGCCGAGCTGCGCCTGTATCACGCCGCGGGCCACCAGTTCACCGGGGTCTATTTCGGCGGGGGCACGCCGACCATCGAGCCGGAGGAACTGATCGCGACCATCGAGCTGGTGCGCCAGCTCTTCCCGGTCGGCGAGATTTCGGTCGAGACGAATCCCAAGGACCTGCAACCCGGGCTGCTGGCCGCCTTGCGCGCCGCGGGGGTGACGCGGCTGTCGGTCGGCGTGCAGAGTTTCGACGACCAGCTGCTGCAGGAGATGGGCCGCTACGAAAAGTATGGCAGCGCCGCGGAAATCGTCCGGCACCTCCAGCTCGCGGCGGGCCTCTTCCGGACGCTCAACATTGACCTGATTTTCAACCAGCCGCACCAGACGCTCGCGTCGCTCGAGCGCGACCTGGAAATCTTCCGCACCACCGGCGCCAATCAGATTTCGTGCTACCCGCTCATGACCTCACCCAGTGTGCTGCACCGGATGGCCGGCGCGATGGGGATGCCGGATCGGCGCCGGTTGCGGCAGTTTTTCGAGACGATCCAACGGAATCTGCGGCTGGACTTCACGCCGTCCTCGGCCTGGTGCTTCACGCGCCGTGGGGGCGAAGGCGATGAATACATTGTTTCCACCGAGAATTACGTCGGCGTCGGCAGCGGCGCTTTCAGTTACCTCGATGGCACACTCTACACCACGACGTTCTCGCTTCAGGCTTACGAACGGCGCATCGCCGAGGGTCTGACCGGGGTCACCACCCGGCACCGCCTGGGCGTGGGCGACCGGATGCGCTACGCTCTCCTCGTGCGGTTGTTCGGGTTGCGGCTGGACCGGGTCTGGGTAAGGGAGCGTCACGGCCCGGGATTTTTCCGCCGGCTGTGGGGCGAACTGCTGACGCTGCGCCTGCTCGGCGCCATCCGACCCGATGCGGGTGGCTGGCAACTGACGGAGCGCGGCATGTATTGGCTGATGCTGATGATGTCGGAATTCTTCGAGGCGGTGAATGGCTACCGCGACGAGATGCGCCGGCGGATCAGTGCCGAACTCAATCCGGTCCGGCCCAGTGAGCCGGTCGCGCCCGTGGAAGGCCTGCGCAAGGTGACGCCCGCGCACTGAATCTGCTTCGCCTTATCGTCTGCGCGCTGGCCTCACGCCTGATGCACTGAGAGAGCTTCGACCTGATCGACTGCTCATGCAAAGCCCAGTGCCCTGTCATCGCGAGGTGCGCGCTCCGCAATGACATTTCTCAAACACCCCCCAGGAAAGTGTGGTTGACACGGCGACATTGTCCGGCAAATTGTCCGGCATGGAAACCATCACGGTCCGCGACCTGCAGAAGAACCTCAAGCACACGCTCGCCCGCGTGCAACGCGGGGCGTCGTTGCGCGTGACGCGCCGCCGGCAGACAGTGGCGGAGCTGGTGCCGGCCCGGCCGACCGGGGCACCGAAACCGTGGCCGGACTTGAAGGCGCGGGCGGAGACGGTGCTGGGCAAGCGGGTGGTGTCACCCGGCGCCGCGCGACAGATCCTCGCCGACCGGGGTGACTGGTGAAGGTTTATTTTGATTCCAGCGCCTTGGTGAAGCTTTACGTCACCGAGGAGTTTTCCGCCCGGGCCCGCAAAGAAGCCCAAAGCACGGGGCAACTGCCCTACACGCGGCTGCACGAGCTGGAGGTCGGCAATGCCTTGAGGGTGCTGGCCGGGCGCAAGTTCCTGAGCGTCGAAGAGGCGCGCCTGCTGTTGGATCAGCTGGAAGATGACCGGCAGGCGCACCGACTGGCTGAGGTTGCCGTCGATTGGCCAAAGATTTTTCACGAGGCGCAGCAACTGTCGCGGGCGCATTCGCCTAAACTGTTATGCCGCAGTCTCGATATTCTCCACGTCGCGGCGGCGGTCGAACTCGGTTGCAAACGTCTGGTCTCGGCGGATGACCGGCAACTGGCTCTGGCCAAGGCGGCGGGGCTCAAGGTTGTTGATGTTCGCTCGGCCTAGTCCGCCTACCTCAAGCCTCGACTTGGGTGTTCTGGAGCGCGGGCGACCTCGCCCGCGCTCCAGAAATTGCGGCGAGGTCGCCGCAGCTCCAATCTTCGACGGATTGTGTGGGAGGGGCTCAGGCCGCCTTCGGTCGGAAGCTGCGCCACTTCTCCAGCGGGATCGAGGCGAGGGCGATGATCGCCACCTGGCTCAAGACAAACGCGACGAGCCAGTAGAAGGCGGCGTCCATGAAGCCGTAGCTGTGGAGGCCCACGCCGAGCATGTTCACGCCGAACCAGCTCCAGCTCGTGACGACGTTGCCGAAGACCGCGAGCATCATCAGCCCGCGCTGCTTCACGAGGCCGCCCCAGCGGGCGTGGAGGATGACGGCGTTCCAGATGACGATGATGAGCGCGCCGTTCTCCTTGGGGTCCCAGCCCCAGAAGCGACCCCAGCTCTGGTCGGCCCAGATGCCACCGAGCACGGTGCCCACCAGGCTGAACAACGTGGCGAAGCACACAATGCCATAGACCATGCGGGTGAGGGCGTCGGCGGTGTCCTGGTCGAGCGAGCGGGTGAACATGCCGCGGAAGATGTAGATCAGGGCCAGGAATCCGGCGAGGAAGGTGGCCGAGTAGCCGATGGTTATCACGACGACATGCGTCGCCAGCCAGAAGTTGGAATCGAGCACGGCCCGCATCATCTCGAGCGTATCGCCGCCGAGGGAGAGTTTGTCGGCGATCAGCAGGGTGGCGAAGCCGATCATGCCGCCCGCGACCGAGCCGATGGCGTTGCGGTAGATTTTCTCCAGCACGAGGCAGAGCAGCACGGCGCCCCAGCCGACAAAGAGGGCGGAGGAATAGAGGTTCGTCACCGGCGGACGGCCTTCCAGCCACATGCGGGTGAAAATGCCGAGCGTCGAGCCGAGGAAGGACAGACCGAGTAGCCAGAAGCCGGCTCTGCCTAATTGCTGCGGCCAAAGCAGCCATGAGAAGAGACCGAAGAGGAAAGCCCAGACATAAAGCGTCATGCTAGAGTCGAACGGGGCGGCGGCGTTGAAGCGGGCCTCGACGTCGCTCTTCTGCATGGCGGCGGGATAGCGCGGGGTGATCGCGTCGTGCAGGGCGGCGACAAGGCGGTTGAATTCCGCGGCGTCGCCCGTGCGCCACGCCCGGCCGAGCTTGGCGTAATTGAGCGCGGTGGGGTCGATGGCGCCGGTGCCGAAGGAATCGAGGAGTGCGGTACCCATCGGACGCCAGTGCGTGGCGTCGGTGTCGTCCGCGGCGGGCGACACGAGCCGGAGGTAGGTGAGCTGCTCCATGTAGCTGAAGCGGTCGGCCATCTCGCGCATGACTTTCAGGGCCGCCGTGTCGTGCGCCTCGCCCTTCTGCTTGGCGAGGACGGCTTGGATGCCGGCGGGGAGGGCGCTTTGAAAGAGGTGGAGTTCACCGAGGAAGTCGGGCGAGTCCGGCATCTGCACCGCGGTCTTGAGTTCGACGTAAAGGATCACGCGTTCGCGAAGCTGGACGACGGATTTCTGAAAGGGCGTGCGGACCTGGGCCTCGACGGGCTCGACGAGCCGGGCCTGCCGGTCGATCTCGGGCAGCTTATCGCGGAGCTGGCTGTAGGAGAAACGGGACTTGGAGGACGGCAGGAAACCGAGGACGGCCATCGTGCGCTTGGCCGCGCTCTCGTAGGTGATGCGGGTGTCGTCTTCGCTGAGGCCGACCAGCGACAACACCTCGGGTGAGTCGATCTTGAAGACCGGATAGGTGTCGGACTTGGCGGGGTTGAAGAAAATATCGGCGAGCCACTCGACGGGCGAGTGCACGAAGGGTGCGCTGTTCTCGGGCGTGCTGACGCGCTGGCGGCCCTGCAGGGTGAGGAGGGAGGTGCGGGCGACGGTGTCGAGAGGCTTGATGCGGCCGTTGACGAGCACCGGCACGCGGCCGAAGCCGGCGAGGTCGAACGCCGTCATGTTCGCCGCAGGGCGCAGGGAGGAGAGGAGGTAGAGCAGCCCGAAAATCAGCGCGGCAAAGGGAAGATATTTTTTCATGAGGCAGGAGCAGCGGCGGAGCGCTTGCGGATGAACCCGGTGAGGGAAAAACCAAACTGGATGACGAGGCCGAGCCCCATCATGACGCAGGCGACGTAGGGGATGAGCCAGCCGGGGTTGCGCACGACCTGCAGGATGGTCACCTGGTCACCCTTCTCAAAGCTGGCCTGATAGAACGTGAGGCCGCCGTAGCGCAGCGGGTTGTTCATGTAGATGAGCACTTCGCGGTCGTCCCGGCCGTCGTCGCTCTTCACGCGCACGCGGCTGGAGAAATTCTTCGGGATCTCCGTGCCGGCGTAGCGGTCGTGGCTGAACTTCAGCAGCGTAAGCGAGAAGGGCCGGTAGAAGCGCTTGAAACGGAGAATCAGCTCCCAGGTGTGGTTTTGGTAGGTAAAGGTCTGCGGCATGCCGATCATCGGTGACGCGAGCCAGGTGCCGAGGGTGCCTTCGGGGGTGATGAGCTCGACCACGGCGCCGGGCAGGTTGCGCTCGTCGGGTTTGTAGGTCATCGGCAACGGCGACAGGTGCACCCGGGCACCGATGCCGGCGGTGGCGGCCGGAAGGTTGGCCGATGCGGGGGCCTCGCCCATCTCGAGCGTGGAGTTGGGGTAATAGGCCTTCACCTTGACTTGGAAGGGCAGTTTCGGGTGTTGGACCGAGCCCTTTTCAGCGAGGAGGGTCTCCGGGATCGCGACGACTTCGTCGAATTTCGGATCCGAGTGGTCGATGAGCACGAGCTCGTTCTCCAGGAAACTCTCCGAGTATTGCTTGGTCTCGCCGGGCTCGAGGCGCATCGAGCTGTCCTTTTGGAGCAGGCCGGTGAGCAGTTCCCCGATGAGGAGCAGGATCAGGCCGGAGTGGGCGAGCTGGATGCCGGTTTTGCGCCAAGTCAGCGAGAAGCGATACGCGTGGGCCGAAATGAGGTTCACGAGGAGCATGCCACCGATGAAATAGCCGCCGGGGAAGACGGGCAGGGCGAGGTCGCTGCCGGGCACGCGCCAGAACACGAAGAAGCTGCGAAAGTATTTATGCTGCACCGCCCAGATGCCGAGGTTCACCTGGTCGAGGGTCGCCACGAAGACGAGCACGAGCGACAGGATGAGCAGCGCGACGGTGAGATTGAGCGAGACGAAGAAGTCGCGGAACTGGCGGACGAGGGCGTTCATGGCTCAGGGTGCCTTGACGGTTTTCAGGAAATCGAGGAACGCAGTTTTTTGTGCAGCCACGAGGGCATCGGGGCCGGTGAGCTTGAAGAACCACGAGTTGCCGCCGTAGGGCACGATGGCGCCGATGAGGCGCGTTACGGTGCCGCCGGCGTTGCCGGCGTAGTCGACGACGAGGAAATCAAGTCCGTTGGCGGTGAATTTTTCCACCGCGGCCGTGACCTCGGCGGGCGATTGCGGGGTCAGGCCCACCTGGCCGCGCCAGCGATTGAGGTTGGCTTCGAGTCCGCCCGTGGCGCCGGGGAAGGCCGTGATCGAGAGGTCGGCCTCGCCACCGTCGCCCTTGATGGCGTAGCTGCCCCGGCGCATCGACGAGCCGGTCTTGACGGCCCAGGCGGCCGGCGCGGTCCACTTCAGGCCGTCGCCGGAGGCGGTGGGCACGGCGGTGTTCGCCATGGTGGGCGGGGGCGTCGCGCTGTCCGCCGGGGCGGCGGCCCCGATGGGCGGATGGCCGGGCGGAAGATCGTTGGTGTTGGTCGCACTCGCCGCGGGGGGCGTGACGGGCGCCTTTTCCTTGGGGGCGCGGTAGGCGGTGATCTCGCGGTCACGGCAGCCGCTTGAGAGCAGGAGGGCGAGCAGGACGAGGCAGGCGGGGGAGCGGAGGAACATGACAGTGACTGAGCATAGCGATCCAGACCCAACCGCAACCCAAACAAAAATCTATGAGAAAGACGGCCGGGGGCGATTAGCCGGCGGATTTTGGCTGCTTCTGGGAACACGTTTATTAAGCAAAAGGGGATGCAGATCACGCCATTGGGCGACAGCGCCCTCATCGTGGAACTGGGGGACGCCATCAACGAGTCCACCCACCTCCGCGTGCAGGCGGCGTGGCGGGCGTTGACGGCCGAGCCGTTGCCCGGGGTAAGCGAGGCGGTCCCGGCCTACACCTCGATCACCCTTTTCTATGATTCCTGGATCCTGCTGCAGGCCGGCGCCCCGGCCGATGGAATCACGGAGTGGCTCGGCACGCGGGTGCGCGAGCGGTTGAAGAATCCGCCCAAGACGACGAAGGCCAAAGCGCGCACGGTGGAGGTGCCCGTGTGTTACGGCGGAGAATTCGGCCCGGATCTCGGCCGGGTGGCGGCCCAGGCCAAGCTTTCCCCCGACGAAGTGGTGAAGCGCCACGCCAAGGCCGAGTATCGCGTGCACCTGATCGGGTTTGCCCCGGGGTTTCCGTATTTGGGCGGACTGCCGAAGGAACTGGTGACGCCGCGTCATGCCAAACCGCGCATGGCGGTGCCGGCCGGCTCGGTGGGGATCGGCGGCGAGCAGACCGGGATTTATCCGCAGGCGACCCCGGGCGGGTGGAACCTGATCGGCCGGACCCCGCGGCGGTTGTTCCAGCCGGAGAATAATCCGCCCGTGCTGCTGCAAGCCGGCGACATCGTGAAATTCAAGCCGATATCCCAGGCAGAGTTTGAGGCTCAGGAGGGTAAGCGATGAATCAGCAAACTCCCGAATCTTGTCATCCTGAGCGCAGCGAAGGATCCAGGTTGAATGACGAAGGCCGCGTCTTGCGGGGTGAGGGCACCCCGCTCACAAAGGCTGGATTCTTCGCTGCGCTCAGAATGACAGCGAACGGAGGTGTCAGTTGATCCACGTGCTCAAGCCGGGCTTGCTGACGACGGTGCAGGATCTCGGGCGGCCGGGCTACCAGAGATTCGGCGTGGTGGTCGGCGGGGCGCTCGATGCGTTCGCGGCGCGCGTGGCCAACCTGATTCTGGGCAACCACGAAAATGCGGCGCTGCTGGAGCTGGCGCAGACCGGACCGGAGCTGCAGTTCGCCCGCGAGGCCTTGCTGGCCTGGAACGGCGGGGACTTTGACGCGACGATCGGCGGCCAGCCCTTGCCCCGCGACCGGCCGGTCCGCGTGGCGGCGGGCGAGCGTGTGAACTTTGGCGTGGCCCGGAGCGGGCTGCGGGCGTGGGTGGCGATCGCCGGCGGGATTGATGTCCCGCTGGTGATGGGGAGCCGCACGACTTACCGGCGGGCGGGGATCGGCGGGCATCAAGGACGTCCGCTCATCGCCGGCGACGAACTGACGACCTTTCCCCCGAGCGACCGCGCGGTGGCCATGCTGGCCTCCCTTAACGCCGGGCAAAGGCGTGCCACCGCGTGGACAGTGAGGCCGGAGACGATGGGCCGGCAGGCTGCGCCCGGCGTGGTGCGGGCGATGCGGGGCCCGGAGTGGGACTGGTTCAGCGAGGATGCCCAGCGGGATTTTTTCGCCGCCGCCTGGCAAACCACCAAGGAGGCGGACCGGATGGGCGTGCGGCTGCAGGGGCCGGGCCTGGTGCTGGTGAAGCCGCGCGAGATGATCTCGGCGGCGGTCAACACGGGGGTCGTGCAGGTGCCGCCTTCCGGCCATCCGATTGTGCTTTTGCCCAGCCGGCAATCGGTGGGTGGTTATCCGCGGATCGCGGCGGTGGCGGGCGTGGACCTGGGGCGCTTCACGCAGCTGCGCCCCGGCGAAAAGGTGCGCTTTGAGAAAATACCGCTCCAAGCGGCGCACGACTTGTGGCTCGCGCGGGAACGCGATCTGGGTCGCGTGCAGCTGGGCCTGGCGCGGATGACGGGGTGAGGCCATGCCGCGCGTCGACCTGAACTGCGATCTCGGGGAGGGGGCGGGCCATGATGCGGAGCTGATGCCACTGATCACCTCGGCCAACATCGCCTGTGGCGCCCATGCCGGCGATGAGGCGACGATGCGCGCAACGGTGGCGCTGGCCCTGAAGCACGGCGTGGCGATCGGCGCGCATCCGGGCTTTGCCGACCGGGTGAATTTCGGCCGCAGTGAAATGCTCCTGACGAGCGATGAAATCCATGCGCTCGTGCTCCGCCAGATCAGGGAGCTGCAAATCTTTGCGCGGCACGCGGGGGCCAGGCTGGCCCATGTGAAGCCGCATGGCGCGCTCTATAATCTGGCCGCGCGCGACGCCGGGCCGGCCCGGGCGATCGCGGCCGCCGTCCATGAGGCCGACCCGCGGCTCGTGCTGGTCGGCCTGGCCGGGAGCAAATTGCTCGAGGCGGGCGTGGCCGGGGGCTTGAACACCGCGAGCGAAGTCTTTGCCGACCGAACTTATCAGGCCGACGGCTCGCTGACACCCCGCGACAGGCCCGATGCGTTCATCACCGACGCGAAGGCGGCCGTGGCGCAGGTGCTGCGCATGGTGAGGGACGGAATCGTCACGGCCACCGATGGCACGGAAGTCAGGATCAAAGCCGACACGGTCTGCCTGCATGGCGACGGACCGCACGCAGTGGAGTTTGCCCGGCGATTGCGGCTCGAATTAGAGGCCATCGGAAGTAAAGTAGGCCGACTTTAAATCTTCCTACCCAACTGATCACCACATGTCAGGCCACAAAACAGTAGCGGCAAGAATTCAGAAACTGGAAGGCTACACAAAGCATCTGTCGGGAAATTTTATTCGATTGAAAACCAAGTATTCCCTTACGGCACCCTTGCTTTTTGATAAGAAGATCACCGCGGCATACGGCAAAGGATATAGTGCCCACGCACTGGGCACTATGAGACACATGCTTTACTATGATTGTGTTCGGGAGATTGCAGTTATTGCTTTTGATAAATCGAAGAGAGCTCCAAGTCTGACGGTTCTTGCGAAGGCGTTGAATTCACGGGAAGTCATCCTGGTCTTAGAAAGAGAATATTCCGTTTGTGTTTCAGCCTTTGAGAACTCGCTGGATGCTGACTTTCGGGCCGCTATGAAGAAACACGAGAGAGCAGAGGAAATTCAGCGAAGGAAGAAATTTCGGCAAATCCTGAAACGAGCCAAGCTACGCTGGAAGCAATTTTCTTCGAGCGATCTAGCGAAATCCTTACGGACTATTCGGGACAAATTCTTGGCGCATTGGGAGCTCCGACTGACCGAGAAAGGTTACGATACTATCACGCCTAAAGATGTCCCGTTTACATGGGGCTCAGTCAAAAAGGCTATGCTTCAAATAGCGCCGCTTGTTGAAGACCTTGATTCTCTAATTCGCCGATCATCCTTTGATTGGAAGTCTCTCGACAGAATGAATCGCCGAAATGCTAGGGCATTTTGGAAGCGCTAGTTCTATTGCTCAGTTATTAAACCGGAACAGGGCGACGTCGCCGTCCTTGAAAACGTATTCCTTGCCTTCGAGCCGGTATTTGCCGGCGTCGCGGGCGGCGGCGACGCTGCCGAGGGTGGTGAGATCGGCGTAGCTGACGATCTCAGCCTTGATGAAGCCCTTCTCGAAATCGGTGTGGATGACGCCGGCGGCCTGCGGGGCCTTCCAGCCTTTCTTGATCGTCCAGCAGCGGACTTCCTTTTCGCCGGCGGTGAAGTAGGTCATCAAGCCGAGCAGATCGTAGGTGCCCTTGATGAGCGCGGACACGCCGGAGTCGTCCACGCCGAGATCCTTCAGGAAGGCCCTGGCCTCCTCGGGCGGCAGGTCGATGAGTTCGGCCTCGATCTTGGCGCTGATCGGCACGTAGGCCGCGTCGTGGTGGGTGCGGACATACTCCGCGACCTTCTGGACAAATCTATTTTGTTCGGCCGTGGCGAGATCGCTCTCGGCGACGTTGCAGGCGAAGAGCACGGGCTTGGCGGTGAGAAGCTGGAAGAGTTTCATCAGCGCGACTTCCTCCGGCGTGGCCGGCAGCGTGTTGGCGGTCTTGCCGGCATTGAGGTGGGGCGTGAGTTTTTCGAGCAAGGCCAGTTCGATGATGGCCTCCTTGTCGCCGGACTTGGCATTCTTCTGCGTCTTGCTGATGCGCTTGGCGACAGCCTCGAGGTCGGCGAGCACCAGCTCGGTCGTGATGACCTCGATGTCGCGCACGGGATCGACGCCGCCCATCGTGTGCACGACATCGCTGTCCTCAAAGCAGCGGACGACCTGCAAGAGGGCGTCGACCTCGCGGATGGTGGCGAGGAACTGGTTGCCGAGGCCCTCGCCCTTGCTGGCGCCCGCGACCAAGCCGGCGATGTCCACAAACTCGATGGCGGCGGGCACGACGACGTTGGTCTTGGCGATGGCCTTGAGCACATAGGCGCGCTCGTCAGGCACGATCACGACGCCGACGTTGGGGTCGATGGTGCAGAACGGGTAGTTGGCCGCCTCCGCCTTGCGGGAGCGGGTGAGGGCGTTGAAGAGGGTGGACTTGCCCACATTGGGCAGACCGACGATGCCGGCTTTAAGCATAAAATTGGGACGCGTTAAGGGTCGGATGGAGGGGTGGCACTGGGGGCTTGACAAGGGCAAAGTTGTCCCGTGCATTCTCACCCTTTTCCCAGCGAACACCGCACTCCTTTAAGCAACCAGACCCATCACATGGCACTCAAAATCCGTCTCTCCCGCGTCGGCACCAAGAACGACCCGCATTACCGCGTCGTCGTGGCCGAGGAGCGTTCCCGCCGCGATGGCGACGCCGTCGAGCAGATCGGCGCCTACAATCCCCGGGCCAAGGGCAACACACTGACCATCAAGCTCGATCGCGTGGACTACTGGGTCTCGAAGGGCGCCAAGCCGACCTCGACCATGCACGCCATGATCAAGCGCGCCAAGCGCGCCGTGGTCGCCACGGCCTGAGAAATATTGTAGGTCGGGCTTTACGCCCGACACGTCGGGGATAAACCCCGACCTACAAGGTTCGGCTCGCGCCGGACCTTTTTTATTGGATAATCGACCCATGCGCATCGACGTCCTGACGCTGTTTCCGGCCATGCTCGACGGCTTTTTGTCCGAGAGCATGCTGGGGCGCGCCCGGGAGGCGAAACTGCTGGAGATCAATGTTCGCAACACCCGCGATTGGGCGATCGACAAGCACAAGACGACCGACGACCGGCCCTTTGGCGGCGGGGCGGGCATGGTGATGAAGTGCGAGCCGATTTTCGACGCCATCGAGCAGTTGCAGACCCCGGGCTGCCGACGGATTTACCTGACGCCGGACGGGGTGCCTTTTACGAGTGCCCGGGCGGAGGAGCTTTCGAAGCAGCAACATCTTATCCTGCTCAGCGGCCACTACGAGGGCATCGACCAGCGCATCCGCGACACGGTCATCGACGAGGAGATCAGCATCGGGGATTACGTGCTGACGAACGGCACTTTGGCCGCCGCCGTGGTCATCGATGCGCTGGCCCGTTTCATCCCCGGCGTGCTGGGAGAAGAAAAGTCGTTGACCACCGAAAGTTTCACCCGCAACTTGCTCGACTTTCCCAATTACACGCGTCCCGCCGTTTACCGCGGCCAGTCCGTGCCGGAAGTGCTCCTCCAGGGCAACCACGGCGAAATCGAGAAGTGGCGGCACGCGCAGCAGTTGGCGAAAACAGCGAAAATTCGACCCGATTTACTCAAATAACCAGCCATGAATGCCATTATCCAGGAAATCACCGCCAACCAGGTGAAACATAAAGTTGCGCCGTTCAAAGTCGGCGACGGTGTCCGCGTGCACACCAAGGTCCGCGAGGGCGACAAGGAGCGCGTCCAGATTTTCGCCGGCGTCGTCATCGCCCACAAGGGCAGCGGCATCCACGAGACCTTCACCGTGCGCCGCATCAGCTACGGCGAGGGCGTCGAGCGCGTGTTTCCGGTCAACTCGCCCAATGTCGAGAAGATCGAAGTCGAGAAGACGGCCGAGGTCGGCCGGGCCCGCCTCTATTATCTCCGCGACCGCACCGGCAAGGCCGCCATGGCCGTGAAGGAAAAGCGCTACGAGCAGGCCAAGTCCTGAGCCCTGGCTCCCGTAAATTTCAAAAAGCGAACCGCCCGGTTCGCTTTTTTTATGTCAAAAAATGAGCTTTGCAGAGTTCCGCTGCGCGCCGTTAACTCTTTGTCCCCCTATCTTTCACTTTCATGAAACTTCACACTGAGATTCTCGCCCAAGCCTCCGCCCAAGCCCGCGGCCTCGCCATCGACGCCGTCCACAAGTGTTCCTCCGGCCACCTCGGCCTGCCCCTCGGCGCCGCCGAGATCGGCGCCGTCCTCTACGGCCATGCCCTCGTGCACAATCCCGACGAGCCCCGCTGGCTCAACCGCGACCGCTTCGTCCTCTCCGCCGGCCACGGCTCGATGTTCCTCTACACTTGGCTGCACCTGAGCGGCTACGACCTGCCGCTCGAAGAAGTGAAGAATTTCCGCGTCCTGCACAGCAAGACCCCCGGCCATCCTGAGTTTCACGAGACGCCCGGTGTCGAGTGCACCACCGGCCCGCTGGGGCAGGGCGTCGGCAACTCCGTCGGCCTCGCCATGTCGGGCAAGATGGCCGAGGCCCGCTTCAATACGCCCGGTCAGGTGATCTTCGACCACCATGTCATCTGTCTCGCCGGCGACGGCTGCATGCAGGAAGGCGTGGCGATGGAAGCCTGCGCCTTCGCCGGCCATCAGGGTCTCGACAACCTCATCCTCATCTACGACTCCAACGACGTTACGCTCGACGCCATGGCCGACAAGACCCAGAGCGAGGCCGCCGCCGCGCGCTTCAAGGCGATCGGTTGGGACGTGCAGACGCTGGCCGACGGTCACGATCTCGCCGCCATCCTCAAGGCGATCAACAAGGCGAAGAAAACCAAAAGCGGCAAACCCCAGCTCATCATTGCCAAGACGATCATCGGCAAGGGCATTCCCGAAGTGCAGGGCACCTCGAAGGGTCACGGCGAGAGTGGGGCGAAGTTCTCCGACACGGCGCGCAAGGGTCTCGGTCTCCCCGAGGAGCATTTCTATGTCAGCCCCGAGGTGCGCGAGTATTTCGCCGCCCACAAGAAACGCCTCAAGCGCACCTACTCGAAGTGGCGCAAGACCTACGAGGCCTGGCGCACGGCGAATCCCGACAAGGCCGCGCTGCTCGACTCCCGCAACGACAAGCCCCGCGCCACCGCCTTGCTCGAAAAGATCCCGGCCTTCGCGGCCGACGCCAAGCTCGCCACCCGGGCCGCCGGCCAGGCCGTGCTGCAGCCCGTCGCCGCCGCCGTGCCGCTGCTCATCTCGGGTTCCGCCGACCTCCACGGCTCCACGCTCAACTACATCGCCGCCGACAATGATTTCGACCGGACCAACCGCGCCGGCCGCAACCTGCGCTACGGCATCCGCGAGCACGGCATGGCCGCCATCAACAACGGTGTCGCTTACGACGGTATCTTCCGCACCTCGTGCGCGACCTTCCTCGTGTTTGCCGATTACTCGCGTCCGTCGATGCGTCTCGCGTCGCTGTCCAAGCTCCCGGTCGTCTATATCTACACGCATGATTCCATCGGGGTGGGCGAGGACGGTCCTACGCACCAGCCGGTTGAGACCGTCACCGGTCTGCGCGTGATTCCGAATCTCGATGTCATCCGCCCCGCTGATCCCGAGGAGACGGCCGGTGCGTTTGCGGCCGCGCTCGAGCGCACGGACGGTCCGACGCTGCTGTCGCTCAGCCGCCAGGCGGTGCCGATGCTGAACGAAATTCCCGTCGCCGACCGCCGCCATGGCGTGCTCAAGGGCGCCTACATCGCGGTCAAGGAGACGGCACCGCTCACCCACATTCTGCTCTCGTGCGGTTCCGAACTGCAGTGGGCCATCGCCGCCGCCAAGCAGCTCGGTGCCGGCACGCGCGTGGTGTCAGTTCCGTCCTTCCTCCGCTTCGATGCCCAGTCCAAGGAGTATCGCGAGTCCGTGCTGCCTTCGTCGTGCCGCAAGCGCGTGGCCATCGAGGCCGGTGTTACCGGCCTCTGGAGCAAGTATGTCGGCCTCGACGGCAAGGTCATCGGCATCGACCGTTTTGGTCTCAGCGCTCCCGGTAATCTCGCGATGAAGGAGCTGGGGATCACCACCGAGGCAGTCGTCGCAGCGGCCCGGGCGCTGTAATTGGGGTAGGGCGGGACCGCTGGGCCCGCCGAGATTTACGAGGAGCCCTTTAAAACGGACGGCCCAGCGGTCCGTACCTACCTGTAGAGAGCTGTCTACCATCAGCCGGCTATTTAGCCGGCTGTACTGTTTTTGTCGCGCGAAGCTGTAACGTAATAGATTCAAAACTCTCCTTGCGGAATTGATTAGGAGGCTAATAATCAGTCCCCTGATAACTTCGAATCCGCCCCATTAAACATGCCGTATCTGCTCCTCAAGGACCTGCCCCGCTACGAATGCCTGCTCGAGGCTTCCAAGGAATTTCCCGAGCTCGACCCGTCGGCCGTGGAGGCATTTCTCCATCTGCTGCGCACGGGCGACGAGGTGTTTGCGGTCACGGAACAGAACCTCACCGAGCACAGTATCTCCCACGGCCGTTTTGGCGTGCTCATGCTGCTCTGGCGCAGCACGCAGTCGCAGGGTGCCGGTGCGACCGGGGCGGAGGATTGCCCCTGCGGCCCGCGCACCCCCGCTGAGCTGGCTGACGCGGCCGGGGTGACCCGCGCCACGATGACCGGTCTGGTGGACACCCTGGAACGCGACGGCCTGGTGAAACGCGAGCCCGATCCCGCCGACCGCCGGGCGATTTCCATCCGGCTCACGGCCAAGGGCGAAAAATTCCTCGATGAATTCCTCCCCGGCCACTTCAAAACTATCGCTGAACTGATGACCCCGCTTTCCGAGCCCGAGCGCAAATCCCTGGTGCGCCTGTTGGGCAAGATCCAGCAGCACGCCGCCACCATCTGCGCTGATGCCGCTTCGCTGACCGCTGCCCCCTGATTTACCCACCACCAACCACGCCACCCATGTTCAAGAAGTTCCTCATCGCCATCACCGGGTTCATTCTCGTCGTGCTCCTGCTCGGCGCCGTGAAAGTCGCCCAGATCAAGGGAAAATCTTCGGTCACGCATGTGCCGCCCCCCAGCGCGGTCACCACTGCCGAAGCCAAGGCGGCCGACTGGCACGCGTACATCAACTCGATCGGCACCCTCGCTCCCGTGGACGGTGTGACCATCAGCGCCGATGCCGACGGCACCGTCACCCGGCTCGCGGTGGACAGCGGTGCGGCCGTGAACGCCGGTGACCTCCTCGTCGAGCTGGATACGAGCGTCGAGGCCGCCCAACTCGGCGCCGCCCAGGCCCGGACCGATCTGGCCCGCGTCAATTTCGAACGCGCCAAGGATTTGTGGGAGCGGAACGCCTCGTCCAAATCCGAGTACGATCTCGCTGATGCCACCTACAAGCAGACGATCGCCGAGATTGCGGCCCTTAAAGCACTGATCGCGAAGAAACAGGTGCGCGCACCTTTCGCCGGCCGGGTCGGCATCCGGATGGTCAACCTCGGCCAGTTTGTCGCCCGGGGCCGCTCGCTGCTGCCGCTGCAGAAACTCGATCCCATCTATGTGAATTTCAGCATTCCGCAGCGTCAGCTGCCGTCCATCGCGATCGGGCAGGAGGTCGGGATCAGTGTCGATGCCTTCGCCGACCGCAAGTTCACGGCGACGGTCACGGCGATCAATTCCGAGGTGGACGCGGCCACGCGCAACATCGCTGTCCAGGCGACCATGGCGAATCCGGCGGAAGTGCTCCGTGCCGGCATGTTTGCCCGCGTCGAGGTGCAGATGACCGCCGCCGAGGCGCAGGTCGTGGTGCCCGCCACCGCGATTTCCTACGCCTCCTACGGGAATTCCGTGTTCATCGTGGAAAAGATCAAGGACAAGGCCGGCCAGGAATACCTGGGCGTGCGCCAGCAATTCGTGAAGCTCGGCGCCACCCGCGGGGACCTCGTGGCCATCACCGAGGGGGTCAAGGTGGGCGAAGTGATCGTGACCTCCGGCGTGTTCAAGCTGCGTAACGGCGCCGCCGTGCAGGTGAACAACATCGTGCAGCCCTCCAGCAGCGAAAAACCCACGCCTGCCAACACCTGACCTGCTTTGTCATTCTGAGCGCATCGAAGAATCCCTCTGCTGAAGCCGCACCAAACCCTGGATCCTTCACTTCGTTCAGGATGACACAAAAGGATATTTCCTAGCCATGCTCTCCAAAAGTTTTACCGACCTGTTCATCCGCAAGCCAGTCATCGCGCTGGTGGTCAACATTGTCATCCTCGTCGTGGGACTCGTCTCCTACTTCAAGCTGAATACCCGGCAGTATCCCCGCAGTGACAGCGCGGTGGTCAACGTGTCCACGGTCTACTTCGGCGCCAGCGCCGACACGGTTCGCGGCTACATCACCACCCAGTTGGAACGCGCCATCGCCAGCGCCGACGGCATTGATTACATCGAGTCCACCAGCGGCGCCGGCTTCAGCCAGATCAATGTCTTCCTGCGGCTGAACTACGACACCAACGCCGCCCTGGCCCAGATCAGCGCCAAGATCGACCAGGTGCGCAACGAGCTGCCGCCCGAGTCCGAATCCCCCACCATCAGCGTCGAGACGGCGGACAGCGAATTCGCCTCGATGTACCTGAGTTTCAACTCCGACAAACTCGACCAGAGCCAGATCACCGACTACCTCAACCGCATGGTCCAGCCGCGCCTCGCCGCCGTCAAGGGCGTGCAGAAGGCCGAGGTGCTGGGCGGGCGCGTCTTCGCCATGCGCGTCTGGCTGAAGCCCGACGAACTCGCCGCCCGGGGACTGAGTCCGGCCGTGGTCCGCCAGGCTTTGCAGCAGAACAACGCGCTCTCCACCGTGGGCGCAACCAAGGGCTCGATGATCAGTGTCAGCCTCGTCGCCAACACCGACCTGAAGAATGTGGAGCAGTTCCGGCAGCTCGTCGTGGCTGAGAAAAACGGCAGTGTTATCCGGTTGGAGGATGTGGCCGATGTCGTGCTCGGCGCGGAGGACTACAACACGGAGGTCAAGTTTGGCGGCCAGACCGCCACTTTCATGGGCCTGTGGGTGCTGCCCAATGAGAGCACCGTCGAGGTCATCAAGCGCGTGCGCGAGGTGTTTCCCGATGTGCAGGCCAGCCTGCCCGCCGGGCTCGACGGCTCCATTGCCTACGACGCCACCAAGTACATCGAGGATGCCCTCAGCGAGATTGTGAAGACGCTCACCGAGACCCTGATGATCGTCACGGTCGTCATCTTCCTGTTCATGGGTTCGTTGCGCTCCGTGCTGATTCCGATCGTCGCCATGCCGCTGTCGCTGGTCGGCGCGCTGGCCCTCATGTTCGCCTTTGGCTTCACCATCAACCTGCTGACCCTGCTCGCCATCGTGCTCGCCGTCGGCATCGTGGTGGACGACGCCATCGTCGTCGTCGAAAACATCGAGCGCCATATCCGCGAGGGACTCACCCCCATTGACGCGGCGATTCTAGGCGCGCGCGAACTGGTCGGTCCGGTCATCTCGATGACGATCACGCTCGCGGCGGTTTACGCCCCCATCGCGTTTCAAGGCGGGCTGACCGGGGCCCTCTTCCGGGAGTTCGCCATGACGCTCGCCGGGGCCGTCGCCGTCTCGGGCTTCGTCGCCCTTACGCTCTCGCCGATGATGAGCGCCCATTTGCTCAAGGGCGGCGATGCCGAGGAGAAGGGCCTCACCGGCACGATCAACCACTTGTTCGACCGGGTGCGCAACCGTTACGAGAAGATGATCGGCGCCAGCCTGGGCTGGGTGCCGGTCACGATCACGGCCGCCCTCCTTTTCGCCCTGTTGCTGGCACCTTTCTTCATGTTCGCCCAGCGGGAACTCGCCCCCAAGGAGGACCAGGGCGTGGTGTTCGGCCTGCTGATCCCGTCGCCGACCGCGACGATCGACCAGAATGTCATCTACGCGAAGGAAGTGCAGAAGATGTTCGAGTCAGTTAAGGAATATACCAATTCCTTCCAGCTGACCGGCGCCCGCTTTGGCTTCTCCGGCATTCTCCTCAAGCCCTGGTCAGAAAGAAAACGCAGTTCCCTGCAGATCGAGGAGTCGTTGCAGGAGCCCGCGGCCAAAATCCCCGGCGTGAACATTGTCATCAATTCCCCCGACCCGCTGCCCTCCGGCGGCTCCATGCCGATCGACTTCGTGGTGCGCTCCACCGCCAGTCACCTGGAGATGGAGGAATTCGCCAAGAAGCTGGCGCTCTACGCCAACACCGAGGCCAACGCCGGCGGCGGTGCGCCCACCTTCTACTTTGCCGACACCGATCTCAAATACGACCTGCCCCAGGTTGAGATCGAGATCGACAAGGACAAGGTGGCGGCGATGGGCCTCAACCTTAGCGATGTGTCCCGCGATCTCGGCTCGATGCTCGGCGGCGGCTACGTCAACCGCTTCGTCAACGACGGGCGCAGCTACCGGGTCATCCCGCAGGTGGAACGCGGCCAGCGCCTCAACGCCGACCAGCTGCTGGATTACCACATCCGCGGCCCGCTGGGTCAGCTCATTCCGCTTTCCACCATCGCCACCCTGAAGGAGACGGTGCAGCCCCGCACGCTGAACCGCTTCCAGCAGCTGAATTCCGTCAAGATCCAGGGCGTCGGCCCGAGCGTGGACAGCGCCCTGAAGAAACTGGAAGCGAAGGCCAAGGAGATTTTGCCGGCCGGTTACTCCATCGACTACGGCGGCCAGTCGCGCCAGCTCCGCTACGAGGGCAACGCCCTCTGGCAGGCCGGCGGGCTCGCGCTGGTGCTGATTTTCCTCGTGCTCGCCGCGCAGTTCAACAGCTTCCGCGATCCCTTCATCATCCTGCTGGGCTCCGTGCCGCTCGCGCTGGTCGGGGCCATGCTGCCGATCTTCCTTTGGAAGACCTCGCTCAACATCTACTCGCAGATCGGCCTCATCACCCTGGTCGGCCTGATCGCCAAGAACGGCATCCTGATCGTCGATTTCGCCAACGGGCTCCAGGAGCAGGGGGTCGCCAAGCTCGACGCCATCCGCCGCGCCGCCGCCACCCGCCTGCGCCCGGTGCTGATGACCTCTGCTGCCACGGTGTTTGGCCATCTCATGCTGATCTTTGTCAATGGCCCCGGTGCGGCCGCGCGCAACAGCATCGGCTGGGTGCTCGTCGTCGGCATGGCGGTCGGCACGCTGTTCACCCTCTATGTCGTGCCGGCCTTCTATGTGCTCATCGCCAAGGACCATGCCAGGTCCCGCGCCCGGGTCGCCGCCGCCGCGGTCAACGCTGAGCCGATCCTTGCCAAATAAGCCCGACTCCCCCTTCATGAAATTTCCTATGCGTCTGCCCAGCCTCCTCCTTGTGGGAGCGACCCTGTTCGCCACCCTGCCGACCCGCGCGCAGCTTAACGATGGCAAGCCCGACCCGGATTTTGTCGTGCCCCCGCGGCTCGATCTCGAGTATGCGCTCGCCTACGCGCTCGATAACAACTTCGCCATCCGCCAGGCCAAGGAGCGTATCCGGCAGCAGGAGGGCGTGGTGCTCGAGGTGCGCGCGGCACAGATTCCCAACGTCTCCGCCTCGGCCGGCTACTCGCGGATCGCCGATGAGATCTCCCTCAACGGCCGCGACCAGACCTGGTCCATCAACATCACCGCCCGCCAGGTCCTGTTCGCCGGCGGCGGGGTCACCGCCAGCGTGAAGAGCCAGCAGCTGGCCCTCGATGCGGCCGTGCTGGCGCTGCGCGCCGTCATCAACGATGCGCTGGTGGACGTGCGCGTCCGTTTCTTCACCGTGCTGCTCAACCGCGAGAAGATCAAGGTGCAGGAGAGCAACATCGAGCTGCTGGAGCGCCAGTTGAAGGATGTGCGCAACCGCTACGAGGCCGGCACGGTCTCCAACTTTGAGGTGCTGCGCTCCGAGGTGGCCCTGGCCAACGCCCAGCCGGCGCTGATCACCGCCCGCAACGACTACCGGCTCGCCATCGAGGAGCTCCGCCGCGCCCTCGGCTACATCGCGGCCAGCGAGTCCAATCTCGCCAAGATCCCCGAGTTTCT
Organism: Opitutaceae bacterium; assembly: GCA_043745015.1. GTDB lineage: Bacteria > Verrucomicrobiota > Verrucomicrobiia > Opitutales > Opitutaceae > Lacunisphaera. The sequence goes on from JAYTUA010000137.1 coordinate 21,831, forward strand.
TGGCACCCTGGAATTCAAGCCCTCCAGTTTCGAACTCCGCTCCGCGCTCGCCACCGCCCGCGAACAGCGGCCCGATCTGCTCCGCCTCGCCCGGCTCACCGCCGCCGCCGAGGAGGGCGTCACCGCCCGCCAGGCCGCTTACCTGCCCAGTGTCTCGGCCTTCGGTTCCTATGACTGGCGCCGCGCGCCGGTCTCGAACACCAAGGCCTCCCTCGACGGCTGGACCGTCGGCTTGCAATCGTCCTGGAGCATCTTTGACGGTCGCGCCACCGCCGGGCGGGTCGCGCAGGCCCGCTCCTTTCTCGAGCTGTCCAAGCTCGCCCTCGCCGAGGCCCAGCTGACCGTGGACGTCGACGTGCGCCGGGCCATTTCCTCCTTCCAGCAGTCCACCGAGCTCGCCGAGGCCTCACAGAAGGTGGTCGCCCAAGCCGAGGAGGCCCTCCGCCTCGCCAATGCCCGGTTCTCCGCCGGCACCGCCACCCAGCTCGATGTGTTGACCTCCCAGGTTGAGCTGACCACGGCGCGACTGAACCAGCTGCAGGCCTACTACAGCTACAACGTCGCCGTCGCCGTCGCCCGCCGGGCCATGGGCCTGACGGACGAGCTGAGTCCGACCAAGGAATTGAAATATCCGTGAGGGCTGTAGGTCGGGCTTTACGCCCGACACGAACCTGCAACATCGGGGCTAAACCCCGACCTACAACAAGACTGAAGCCCGCCCGCCCGGGCGGCCTTTTTTCTTCGCGCTTCCGGCAACTTGCGCCATTTTGATGTGTCCTTACCGCACCGCATGAAGCCTGTCCGCCTGCTGCTCATCCTCCTCGGAATTTTGGCGGCGCTTTTCGCCGGTGGACTCGGGCTGGCCCTGACGCCCTCCCTCCAGCGCTGGGCCGTCCTCCGCGCCGCGCGCGACATCCCCGGACTCAAGCTGGAAGTGGCCGGCGTCTCTGCCGGGTGGTCCGGCGCCACTCTCCACGGCCTGCAGGCGGAAAAGCAGCGGGTCGTGGTGAAAGTGGACCGGCTGGAGGCGGATTTTTCTCTTTTCCAACTGTTGGTCGGGCGGCAGCTCACCATCAGCCGGCTCAAGATTGACGGGCTCGTCGTGGATGCCAGCCGGCTCTCTCGCGCCAAGGCCGAGGCTGCCGCTGCGGGCGCCCCCGCCGCCGCCCCGGGCTTGCTGGCCCGCGTGGTGCTGCCCGTGGAGCTGACCCTCGACGACGTCCGCATCGCCGGTCAGGCCCTGCTGCCCGGGGCTCCGGGTCAGCCGCCGGTCGCCGCGGAATTCACCGTCAGCGGGGGCAAGTTCTCCCCGGGTCACGAGGGACTGCTCCAGTTCAACGCCACCCTCCACAATCCCGCGCCCGACGCCAGCGTCACCACGCTGCGGGCCCAGTCCGGTCTCCGGGCCACGCTCACGGCCCAACGCACCATCAACAACGTCTACCTCACCACGGTGGTGGACGCGGAGGGCCGCGGGCTCAACGGATCGAGCCAGTTGAAGATTTCGGCGGAAATGTTCCGCACCCTCTCCGGGGAGAGTTACGTGGTCGGGGTGGATACCATCCTGTCGGGCACCACGGCAAACGTACTGAAGGTGCAGGCCCGGCTGGACTCGGCCAGCCGGCAATATGCCGGGGAATGGACGCTCGATGCGCGCACGCCGCAACTGGAGCCGTTTTTCCTGAGCGGGGCGTTGCCCGAATTTTATTTGAAGGGCGCTGGCCGGTTCACCTTCGATCTGGCCACCACGGCCTTCAACCTGCAGGGCGGCCTGCAGGGGCAGGTGCGCCGGCTTGAGGTGGTGGAGCCGGCCTGGCGCGCCCTAGGCCCGCTGGCGATTGATACGACCTTCGATGTCGGCCAGCGGGACGGGGTCCTTGACCTGAAACAGTTCAAGGCTGTTCTCACCGGGGCGAAGCCCGTCCTCGAGGCCCGCACCGTGGCGGCGATCCACTATGATCTGAAGAAGCGGCGGCTCCTCGCGGACGGCGGAGTGGCGGACAAACTGCTCGAGCTAAACCTGCATGGTCTGCCCCTCGATTGGGTGCGACCGTTTATTTCCGCCGTGGATGTGTCCGGGGGGGATATCACCGGGCAGCTTGACCTCGCCCGGGTCGCCGGTTCCGCCACGGCGGCCTCAATCCGGGGCCGCTTCCAGGTGGGCGGGCTCAATCTGGTGGAAGCCGGCCGGACCCTTCTCACCCGGGCTGATGTCGTGGTGGAGGGCAACGCGACCGTGGTGGACGGCCGGGTGGAGACGCCCGT
>JAYTUA010000138.1:0-6328 GCA_043745015.1 Opitutaceae bacterium
GCGCCTCGTCGAGCCGCACGATGGATTCATCGAGGGCGATCTTCACCGGATAATCCTGCGCGAGGCCCATCAGGCTGTCCACGTCGGCGGGCGTAACGGGTTGCTCGACAAATTCCACCGGCCGGTCCGCGCACCGCGCGAGCCACCGCTCCGCCTGCCGGCGGGTCCACGCCCCGTTGGCATCGAGCCGCAGCTTCGCGTAGGCCGGAAGCAACGCCATTACCTCATCAAGCAGGCCGAGTTCCTGGTCCATGTCACCGACCCCGACCTTCCATTTGAAAGTCAACCAGCCGGACCCGAGCCGGGCCGGTAGAATTTCAAGTGCCGCCTGGCCCGCCGGTAGCAGGGCCGTGAGCGGAATGCGCAGACTGGACTTGGCCGGAGAGCGGTCGGCCCGGGCAGCCGCGAGGGCGAACCGTACGCAGCCAAACCTTGCCGGAACAGCTTCCAGTGTCTCGCCCGCAACCTTGTCCCCGAATTTGCGGCAAACCTCCTCCGCCTCGGCCAGGGTTTCGGTCCCAAACCACGGAATCGGGGCGATTTCCCCCCAGCCTACCCGTCCCCCCGCGTCTTCCAGCCGCACGATCAGCCCCTCCCGTTCGGTCCACAGCCCGTGGGCTGTCCGCAGCGCCGGGCGCAGGGGCAGCCGGTAGGGTTTATGACTGAATCGGTAGACCATGGACGGAAACCACGGAATACACGGAATACCGGGAAAGAAAAGCCACGAACCCATGGCTAGACCCCATGCTGCCAGTGATTTCCGGGTATTCCGTGGCGGGCAGCGTGAATCTGCTATTCGGATAAATTTCTCGTTGAGGTTCGGCGCGGGAGGAGTATTTCGTTCATGGCAACGATGCCCAAGCCTGTTGCCAACTCCACGAGCGATTCGGACTTTTATCTGCCCGCCGAACTCTTCTTCGCCGCCAACCTGCCGAACGCGCTCACTTACGACGACGTTTCGCTCGCCACGCTCCACTCGGAGATCCTGCCCAAGGACACCGATCTGGCCACCTCGCTGTCCGACAGCCTGACCCTCCAGATCCCGGTCATCTCGTCCGACATGGACACCGTCACCGAGTCGCGCATGGCCATTGCCATGGCCCTCAATGGCGGCCTCGGCCTCATCCATTACAACCTCCCCGGCAAGGACCAGCTCAAGGAAGTCGCCCGCGTCAAACACCACGTCCACGGCCTCATCCCCGACCCGATGACGGTCTCCCCGGGGGCTACCATCGGCGACGTCCTCCAGATGATTGACCAGAAGCGTTTCGACTTCCGCACCTTCCCGGTCGTGGACGAGGCGGGCAAGCTCGCCGGCCTGCTCTCCGGCAACCTCGTCAAGGAGCGTTACAAGTCCCGGAAGGTCGCCGAGGTGATGACGCCCCGCAAGCAGCTCCTCACCGTGCAGGAGAAACGCATCGCCGCCGACCCGATCAAGGAGGCCGACCGCTTTTTCACCGAGAACATCGGCATCCACAAGATCCTCGTCGTCGATGCGCAGGACCGCCTGCGCGGCCTGATCACCAGCTCCGACGTCGAACGCATCACCGGCGAGGCCAAGTCCCGCCGCAAGCCCGCCCGCGACGCCCAGTTCCGCCTCGTCGTCGGCGCCGCCATCTCGCCCGTCCGCAAGCCCAACGGCCAGCTCGACCGCGACAAGATCATTGCCCACGTCGGGGAACTCGTTGACGAGGCCGTCGACGTCGTCGCCGTCTCCACCGCGCACGGCCACACCGCCGGCGTCGGCGACGTGGTGAAGCTCATCCGCGGCGCCTTCAAGGACCTCACCATTATCGCCGGCAACGTCACCAGCGGCGAGGGGGTCGAGTTCCTCGCCGACTGCGGGGCCAGCGCCATCAAGATCGGCCAGGGCCCCGGCTCCATCTGCACCACCCGCATCGTGGCCGGTGTCGGCATCCCCCAGCTCACCGCCCTCCATGTCGCCGGCCGCGGGGCCGCGAAGAAAGGCGTCCGTCTCATCGCCGACGGCGGCATCACGAAATCGGGCGACATCGTCAAGGCCCTCACCCTCTCCGACGCCGTCATCCTCGGCGGCCTGCTCGCCGGTTGCCGCGAGGCGCCGGGCGAAATCATGGAAATCTCCGGCAAACTCTACAAACAGTACCGCGGCATGGGCTCCCACGCCGCCATGAAGGCCGGCTCCGCCGCCCGCTACGGCCACGACAAGAACGATGCCGTCCGCAAGGTCGCCGCCGAGGGCATCGAGGCCCTCAAGGAGGTCTCGGGTTCGGTGGACGATGTGCTCAACGCCCTCATGGGCGGCGTCCAGAGCGGGATGGGCTACCTCGGCGCCAAGAATCTCGCCCAGCTCCGTAAAAAGGCCCGCTATGTCCGGGTGACCCCCGCCGGCCAGAAAGAGGCCGCCCCCCACGACGTGATCGAGGTGGCCACCCGCAGCGGCGGTTGATTTTTTGACTGAAACAAAACAACGGGCCGCTACTCTTACTTCTGTATGAAACGTTGTTGTTTACCCCGCTGGCTGGCAGTCCTGTCACTGCTCGCCCTTATCCCCGCGGCCCGGGCCACCACCGTCATCGCGCCGGATTTCGATTCGATGGTCGGCTCCTCCGACTACATTGTCCGCGCCACCGTCATGTCCGTGACCTCCGCCTGGCGCGACAATCCCGACCAGCCCGGCCGGCGCTACATCGGCACGCTGGTCACACTCGACGTCAAGGAGGTCATCAAGGGCACTCCGCCCTCGCCGCTCATCCTCGACCTCGTGGGTGGCCGCGTCGGCGATCAGGAACTCACCATCGAGGGCGCGCCCAAATTCACCGCCGGCCAGGAGAGCATCCTCTTCATCAAGGGCAATGGCCGCCAGATCATCCCGCTCGTCGGCATGAGCCACGGCATCTATCCGGTGCGGCGCGACAAGCGCACCGGCCAGGACCAGGTGATGCGCAGCAACGGCAAACTCCTCTACAACGAGCAGGAGGTATCCCTGCCCGAGTCCGCCCTCAGCTCGACCCCGGCCCGCGACCCCAAGGCCCGGCCGCTCTCCGCCACCGAATTCGCCGACCGCATCCGCAAATCCGTTAAAAATCCTCCCCGTGAAAGACTCGAGTAACCTGCTCCGGCGGGCCGGACTCGCCCTTCTCGGCCTCGGCGCAGTGGCCACCGCCCTCGCCTTCACGTTCACGCTCAGCAACACCGGCCTGCCCATCAAGTGGCCGGCGAAAACCGTGCCCATCACCATCATGCTGGGGGATACCACGACCCTGACCGACGGCACAAATTACAACACCAGCGCCCGGGCCGCCGCCAATGCCTGGAACGCCGTGATTGGCTCGGCCCAGTTGCAGACCACTTTCGGCACCGGCACGCCCGACGAAACAAACAACGTCAACGAAATGGCCTTCGCGGCTAAGATGTTCGGTGATCGAGATTTTGGCACGGGAGTCCTGGCCATCACCACCGGCTTCAGCTCGGGCAACGAACGCACCAAGGCTGACATTCTCTTCAACACCTTCTACGTTTGGGATTCCTATCGCGGCCCCAGGATCTCTGACAAGAGCGACCTCCAGCGGGTCGCCACCCACGAACTTGGCCATCTCCTCGGCCTCGATCATCCGGACGAGAAAGGGCAGGCGGTCAACGCGATCATGAACAGCCGGATCAGCAACCTCGACTCCATCACCAGCGACGACATCGAGGGCGCCCAATCCCTCTACGGTCCGCCCGGCATTCCCGCCAACGACGCCTTTGCCAACTCCACCCGGATATCCCTCGTCAGCACCGGCACGACCGCGGTCAAGGGCTTCAACACCAACGCCACCAAGGAAACCGGCGACCCGCGGCAGGGGGACAATCCCGGCGGCCGGTCCGTCTGGTGGCGCTGGACCGCCCCCGCGGCGGGCAGCGTCATCCTCGACACCCGGGGCAGCTATTACGACACCACACTCGGCGTCTACACCGGCACGAGCCTCGCCAGCCTCACCAAGCTCGCCGACAACGACGATTTGAAACTGCCGACCACAGCCGACCCGACGCACGTCCAAGCCAGCAGCGTCACTTTCGCCGTCACCGGCGGCACGACCTATCGCTTCGACGTCGACGGCTTCAACAACAGCGAGGGAGCTTCCCCCGATCTGAATGGCGCGGACAACGGTGGGATTACGCTGAACCTCGCCTTCACCGCCGCCGTCACCGGCACCCCCCCGACCATCACGACCCAGCCGGCCAGCCAGACCGTGAACTCCGGCAGCAGCGTCGCCTTCTCGGTCGTCGCCACGGGCACCGAGCCGATCAGCTACCAGTGGCTCTTCAACAGCAATACCATCGCCGGCGCCACGAACAGCACTTTGAACTTAAGCAACGTCATCTCGACCCAGGCAGGAACCTACACGGTCTCGGTCACCAACATCGCCGGTTCCACCACCAGCAATGGTGCCACCCTCACCGTCAATACCCCGGCACCGCCCCCTCCCCCCCCGCCCTCCAGCGGAGGCGGCCGTGGGGGCGGCGGCGGTTCCCCCAGCCTGTGGTTCTGTGCTGTGCTGGCCGGGCTCGGGCTCGCGCGCTGGCTGAGCCGTCGGCCGTGATGCCACCAGACCGCCAGTTGCGGCTGCCCTGGTTCGTATTCCTCGCGGGCCTCCTCGCTCTGGTGATCCAACTGGTGCCCGCCTGGCGGCAACCCCTTCTCTACGACCGCGCCGCCCTCGCCCAAGGCGAGTTCTGGCGGCTGTGGACCGGCCATTTCGTCCATTTCGGCTGGCCCCACTTCCTCATCGATACCGGACTCCTCTGCATCCTCGGCTGGCTGGTGGGCAAACCGCACCGATGTTTCCTAGGGCTCGCGCTGCTCGTGATGCCGCTCTTCATCTCGGCTTCCATGTATCTGCTTGAACCCACCGTGATCCGTTACGGCGGACTCAGCGCGGTGAATCTCGGTATATTGCTCTACGCCGCCCTGCAGGGCTGGCGCCGCGACTGGACCGACTGGTTCTGGCCCGCGGTCTTGCTGGTGTATGTCGGGGAACTGGTCTTCGAGTATTATCGCGGCGGACAGGGCGGCGGAACGATCCGCTTCGATGATCCCACGATCCGTGTCGCCACCGGCGCCCATCTCGCCAGCGCCGCCTACGCCCTGCTCGCCCTCGGCGTGGCCCGCGTCTGTCGGGTCAAAGCTTCCGCCTGATCAAGCGCCGCAGCGCCGGCCGGATGTGCCGCGCCAGCGTGGGATTGGCGTAGCCGGTCCACGCCACCGGGGTTGTCGTGTCGAGCGGCTGATTCAATTTCCCACCGAGCGGCGTCTCGATAATGCAGCCCGCCTCCTGCGCGATGAGCGCGGTGCAGATGTCGTAGGGATGACACACCAGCGCGGACTTGAGCCGGAGCTTCTGGAAAACCTGCGGCCGCAGATCGGCGAGGAACCGGTCGTGCCCGATCACCAGCTCGTAGATCTGACCGCCGGTGCAGATATACTGGTCGTCAAACACCAGCGGGCCGGCCTGTTTCCCGAGCCCGTAAAGTTCGTCCCAGAGACTTTCCTCAATCTGCGCCAGCAGCGCCTTGCCCTCGGGAAAGAACCGGCTGATCGCGGCAAACCCGCCCCGGCAGTCCCGCGCCCGGCTCGGCGCGACCCTGAGCGCCCGGCGCCGGCCCGACAGCACATTGACCGCCTCGGCCACCACGCCCCGCCCCTTTACGGCGCTAAGCTGGTCGGCCCGCCATTGCTTGGTCGTAGGCAGCTCGGTCATCGCCGCGACGACTATGTCCTGCAAGCTGGTCTTGGCCCCGCGCTGCGGGGCCAGCGCCGCCAGGATCCACGCACTGCGCTTGTCATGCATGATGTTCCGCGTGCCGTCGATCGGATCGATGATGAACTTGAACCGCGTGCGCTCGACCGGCGCGCCCACCGGAAAGGTGACTGCGCCCTCCTCGAGTCCCTCCATCACGATTTCCACCGGCCAGGCGCGTGGCCAGTGTTCCGCCAGCCAGTCCAGGATGGCGTGCTCGCTCAACCGGTCGATGTGGTAGATGGTGTCGGCGGCGGTCACCGCGGCGACCTTGGCAAAATTCCGCGCCTGCTTCGCCCGCGCCGCCAGCAGCGTGTCGCGGACATGGTCCTGCAACTGGCAGAGCAGCCGGCGGCAACGGTCAAGTTCGCGGAGGGTCATGCGGGCGGGACTTTAGTGGTGATCCGTGCCCACGCTACCCTTTAGTGAATATCAGCCATTACCTTTTCCCGTTGTAGGTCGGGGTTTATCCCCGACACGCAGCAACAGCGGTTGAATGTCGGGCGTAAAGTCTGACCTACACAAACCAACCCGTCACTCCCTTGTGACTCAGTTTGGCGTTGCCC
>JAYTUA010000139.1:0-6304 GCA_043745015.1 Opitutaceae bacterium
TCCGCCAGTTCCACCCCGAGGGCTTCGTCAATCACTACGTCCTGGAATCCGTCGCGGAGGACGGTCGCATCATCGTCTTCACAAGTGTGGCGATCGAGAACATCCCCGCCGGCTTCCGCGCCCGCGAGACCTACACGCTCCTCAACGACGACGAATTCACCGAGCTCTTCGAGATCGCCGAGCCCGGCAAGGAGTTCGAGAAATACTCGGGTGCGCACTTCCGCCGGGTGAAAAATTGACTGCCGGAAGGATGTGAATGCACCAGGGGCAGGGATATGTCACACTACTCGGGTTGACCTGAGCGTTTGGCCGAACAGTTGTGTAGCATGAAACTTCGCCTGCTGCTCGCCCTGCTCGGATTTATTTGTGTCGCTACACTGCCAGCGGCGGAAATTGCCGCCAAGCAACCCGTCCTCGTCAGCGTCCACGGCGCGTGGGCCGGCGGCTGGCAGATGAAAAAAGTCGCCCCGCTCCTCGAGGCGAAGGGCTGGAAAGTCTGCCGTCCTTCGATGAGCGGACTCGGCGAGCATTTCAACACCGCCACGACCGACATCGGCCTCGCCACCCACATCGACGACATCGTGAACTTCATCCTCTTCGAGGATCTCCACGACATCCTGCTGCTCGGCCACAGCTACGGCGGCATGGTTATCACCGGCGTGGCCGACCGCATCCCGGAGCGGATCAGCCGGCTCATCTACCTCGACGCCTTTCTGCCCGAGGACGGCGAAAGCGTGATGACCATCAACAAAACCAACCCCATGGACATCGCGAAGATGACCAAGGACGGCTTCATCATCCCGTCGTGGGTCAAGCCCGACAAGCTCCCGCCCAAGGACGTCCCCCACCCGCTCAAGACCTTCACCGATCCCATCGTTCTGAAAAATCCCGCCGGGGCGAAGGTGCCCGTCACCTACATCCTCACCGTGGACCCGGGCAAGAAGCCCGAGGACGACACCTTCTTCCCCTCCTCCGAACGCGCCAAGGCCCGCGGCTGGCCCGTGATCATCATGGAAGCCGACCACGTCCCGCAATGGCGCAAGCCCGAGGCCACCGCCGAGCTGCTGCTGGGCCTCCATTGATCCGCGCCGAGGAATTCTGATGTCATCCAAGAACCCTCTTCACGGCGTCACGCTCGAGATGATCCTGACGCAACTCGTCGCGCACTACGGCTGGGCCGAGCTCGGCCGGCGCATCGAGATCCGCTGCTTCAACTTCGACCCCAGCATCAAATCCAGCCTGCAGTTCCTGCGGCGCACCCCGTGGGCCCGCGCCAAGGTCGAGGATCTCTACCGCCTCCACGTGGCCGGAACGGGGCCCGCTTGAGCATGAATCCTCGGCGACAAGAAGCCGGCCTTGCCCGAGCCCGGAAGGTGCACCCGCTCCAATGGCTGTGGGAACCGCTGGAGACCGACGCCACGTTCGTGCTGCGCTCGATGTTCGGCGCCAAGGCGGCCTATCTCGACGGCAAACTCATGCTTTGCTTCTGCGCCACTGAGGAGCCTTGGCGAGGTGTGCTGGTTTGCACCGACCGCGCCCATCACCCGGACCTGCGGACCGAGTTTCCCGGGCTGACCCCACATCCGATTCTACCCAAGTGGCTTTACCTGCCCGAGGCGCATGGGCAGTTCGAAGCGCTGGCGGTCCGCCTGGTGATACTGGCCCGCCAGCGCGACCCGCGCCTTGGCGTCCTGCCCCGCCCGCGGAAAAAATCCCCGCGCGCTCGAACCAGGTAGCAGTCCGGTTACTCCAGTCGTTCGCGCTGGGCGGCCGCTTGATTCGCTTCCTTCTGACTTTGGTTCGAACTGGAACTTTGGCTGGACTCCGAACGGGCAGCCTGAGCTGGCTCGGAGCGGGCCGCGGGGGCGGAATAACTGCTGCTCCGGGAGCTTGTCTCACTCCGGGGTGCTTCCGTGTGAGCCGGGGCATATGCCGTGCCTGAATTGCGGCTGCGCTCCGCCGACCTCTCCTGCTGGCCGACGGGCAGCCCACCGTGACGCGGGAAGTTGTTCTCGCGCGGCTGGCTGTTGCGCTCGGGTGAGTTCCGGTCCCAACGGGCGGGCGTTGCCGGCGGGGGCGTTCCCGGGGCTACGGGATGATCGGCCGGGCGACCGTGATACCGGGTTTGATCACCATCGTGATTCCGGTTCCGGTCGTGATCCCGGTCGCCGTCATGCTTCCGGTTGTTATCGCGGTCGCCATCGTGATCACGATTCCGGTCGCGGTTGTCATACCGCGGGTAAAAGTAACAGCTGCCGTAGAACGGGTCGTTGTAGTATTGGAAGGAGATGCGCCCGAAATTGTCGTAGCCGTAAGGATAGTAATTGTACGAAGCGTAGCTCTGGTAGGAATTGCCATAGGCCGGGGAGGAACCCAGCAAGGTCATGCGCAACTCCGAGTCGCGGGTGAACCGCACGACCACCCAATCGGCCGGCACCCCGTCCTTGTCCGGCGCGAGGAAAATTTTCACGTAATAGTCCCCGCTATCCAACGCGCCCTCCTTGTCCAGGTATTGGGCCACGGCCAGCCGCAGGTGGGCCATTTCCTTGGGGGTGAGCAGGCGCTTGGAGGAAGTTTCCACCACTTCAAAGTCGCTGGAGGCCCGGGGCCGCTGGACGACGTTGCTCCAATTGGAACAGCCAGCAAACAGCCCGGCGGCGCCGAGCACGATGACCAACGATCCGATGCGCGCGAAGTACTTCATGGGGGTATGAGGGGTGGAGCTTCGGCCTGTCCGACAGGCTGGCCCAGGGCTGGTTCCCCGCAAGGTCCATGTGGCCCGAGATTTATCGTGTATTTCCGCGCCGCTTTATGGCTACCTGATGGCTGCCAACCATGTCACCCGACCTCAACGCCGTCCGCTCCTACCTCCTCGCCCTGCAGGATTCGATCTGCGCGGCCTTGGAACGCGAGGATGGCCGCGAGAAGTTCCAGGAGGACAACTGGACGCGACCCGAAGGCGGCGGCGGCCGGTCGCGCGTCCTGAGTGAGGGCGCCGTCTTCGAGCAGGCCGGCGTAGGCTTCTCCCACGTCTCCGGCGCCACCCTGCCCCCTTCGGCCACCGCCGCCCGCCCGGAGCTGGCAGGCAAGCCCTTCCAGGCCCTCGGCGTCTCGCTCGTCATCCACCCGCGCAACCCCTACGTGCCGACCGTGCATATGAACGTCCGTTTCTTCCTTGCCGGCGATCCCGCTCCGGAAATCGAAAATCCAAACTCGAAAATCCAAAATTCCCTGTGGTGGTTTGGCGGCGGCTTCGACCTGACACCCTGCTATGGCTTCGACGAGGATGCGGTCCACTGGCACCGCACGGCGCGCGGCGCCTGCGGCCCCGAGCTCTACCCGCGCTTCAAAAAATGGTGCGACGACTATTTCTACCTGAAGCACCGCCAGGAGGCCCGCGGCGTCGGCGGCATCTTCTTCGACGATTTCAACGAGGCTGGTTTCGAACGGAGCTTTACCCTCGTCCGCCATGTGGGCGACGCGTTTCTGCCCGCCTATCTGCCCATTGTGCAGCGGCGCAAAGCTCACGCCCACGGCAAACGCGAGCGCGACTTCCAACTTTACCGCCGCGGCCGGTACGTGGAGTTCAATCTCGTGTGGGACCGGGGCACCCTCTTCGGGCTGCAAAGCGGCGGCCGCACCGAGTCCATCCTCATGTCCCTGCCCCCACTCGTGGCCTGGCGCTACGACTGGAAACCCGCGCCCGGCACCCCCGAGGCCCGGCTCTCCGAACATTTTCTCCCGCCCCGCGACTGGGCCAACCACACCGCATGACCTCCCGCGAACGCTTCCTTGCCGCCTGTGCCTGTGCCCCGCTCGACCGCCCGCCGGTCTGGGTGATGCGCCAGGCCGGCCGTTACCTGCCCGAATACCGCGCGCTCAAGGCCAAGTCCTCCTTCCTGGAAATGGTCAAGACCCCCGAGCTCGCGGCCGAGGTCACGCTGCAGCCCCTCCGCCGCTTCGCCCTCGATGCCTCGATCATCTTCTCCGACATCCTCGTCATCCCCGAAGCCCTGGGCCAGGGCTACAAGTTCCGCGACGAGGGCGGCATCGCGATGGACTTCCGGCTGGAAACACGCGCCCAGCTCGACCGGCTGGATCTCGCCGGCGTGCCGTCGCATCTCGACTACGTCGCCAAGGCGCTGGCCCGCGTGAAGGCCGAACTGAAAGGCGAAAAGGCGCTCCTCGGCTTTGGCGGCGCGCCGTGGACCCTCGCCACCTACATGGTCGAGGGCGGCAGCTCCGAGGATTTCAGCCGCATCAAGCAGCTGTTCTACACCGACCGGCCGTTTTTCAACGCCCTGATGGAGAAACTCACCGCCGCGCTCATCGGGTATTTCAAGCTGCAGATCCGCGCCGGGGCCGACGCCATCCAGCTCTTCGACTCGTGGGGTGGCATCATCGCCGGGCAGGACTACGAGGCCGCCTCGCTCCGCTGGATGCGCGACATCATCGCCGCCCTGCCGAAGGATTTTCCCGTCATCCTCTACGCCAAGGGCGCGTCGTCCCAGCTTACCGACATGGCCTTTAGCGGCGCCCGCGTGCTGGGCATCGACTGGACCGTGGACCTCGGTGTGATCCGCAAGCTCGTGCCCGGCAACGTCGCGCTGCAGGGCAACCTCGACCCCGTTCTGATGAACACCACCCCGGAGATTGTCCGCACCGAGACGACCCGCCTCCTGGAGACGATGCGCGGCGCCCGCGGCCACATCGTCAACCTCGGCCACGGCATCATGCCCGAAGCGAAGATCGAATGCATGCAGGCGCTGGTTGATACCGTCTCGGCGTGGAAATAGCCGGGAACGGCCCACTACTGGCCAAGAATTGCGCAGCCGTTCCCACCCCGAAACGCTATCCTTACTGAATCGATGACCCAGCCTGACTCCCCACGCATCGCCATCGTCGGCGGCGGCATCACCGGACTGACCGCCGCGTTCCGGCTGCTTGAGTCAGGCTGCCGCGTGAAGGTCTTCGAGCGTTCCAGCCAGACCGGCGGCTCCGTGCGTACGATCCGCGAGGGCGGCTATCTCATCGAGGCCGGCCCGAATTCCCTGCAATACGGCGCGCCCGAACTCAAGCAGCTGGTCCGTGACCTCGGCCTCGAGCCCAAACTCGTGCCCGCCAACCCGCTCGCCAAGCGCCGTTTTCTGGTCCGCGGCGGCAAGTTCATCCCCGTACCGTCCTCGCCCCTGGCGTTTTTCGGCACCCCCTTGTTCGGGGCGCGCACCAAGCTGGCCATCTTCACCGAGCTGCTCACGCGGCCCCGCGTCCGCACCACCGACCTCAGCCTCGCCGAGCTGGTGCGCTCGCACTTCACCCAGGAGTTGCTCGATTACGCCGTCAACCCGCTCATCGCCGGGATTTACGCCGGCGACCCGGAGAAACTCTCCGTCAAGCACGCCTTCGGCATGCTCTGGGACGCCGAGCGCTCGCACGGCTCCCTGCTCCGCGGCCTGATCGCCGCTGGCAAGGCGAAGAAAGCCCGCGGCGAGTCCGGCCTCGCCCCGATCGTCTCTTTTCAAGACGGCTTGCAGACTCTTACCGACGCCCTCACCGCCCGCCTGCCGCCCGGCGCCCTGATGCTCGATACGACCGTCGCCACCATCCTCCCGGGCTCGCCCCACCAGGTCATCTGGAAGAAGGCCGGCCTGTCCGGGACGGAAGAGTTTGATGCCATCGTGCTCGCGATTCCCGCCGGGGCCCTCGCGCAACTGACGTTCGGCTCGCTCGGGGAACGCCCGCTGGCGCTGCTCGACAGCATCCCCCAGCCACCGGTCAGCTCGCTCTTCCTCGGCTACCGGCGCGAGCAGGTGGCGCACGCGCTCGACGGGTTCGGCGGCCTGGTGCCCGCGATCGAACGGCGGGAGGTGCTCGGCATTCTGTTTTCCTCCACGTTGTTTCCCGGCCGCGCGCCGGCCGGACATGTGGGGCTGACCGTTTTCGTCGGTGGCACCCGCCAGCCCGACCACGCTCGGCTCGCCACCCCCGAGTTGCTGGAACGCATCGGTCGCGACCTGCGCGAGCTGGTGGGCGTGAGCGGTGAACCCGCCTTCATCCGCCACAGTTTCTGGCCCAAGGCCATCCCCCAATACGTGCTCGGCTACGAGCGCTGGCCGGAGGCCATGGCCGCGGTCGAGCTGGCGCACGCGCGCATCTACATCGGCGGCAACGCCCGCCATGGCATTTCCCTGCCCGACTGCATCAAAGGCGGCGTGAAACTGGCCGCCCGCGCCACGACGCCAATCTGAACTGTAGGAGCGGCTTTACGCCGCGATTGCCCAGGGAATGACGGTCGTATCGCGGC
>JAYTUA010000140.1:0-23897 GCA_043745015.1 Opitutaceae bacterium
GAGGCGGTTCCACAACTCTGCGGGGGTGGCGGAGGGAATCATCCCGGTCGGGTGCAGCGGCGCGGCGGGATCCACGACCATGTTCCACACCAGGCCGCGGGGCATGGGCTGGTCATAGGGTCCTTCCATGCCGACCGAGGGCGCCTGGCCACGCGCATAGGTGCCCTTGGTGCGGCCGGCCACGCCCGCGATGGAAAAATTGTAGCCCATGATCGGGATGCCCGCCTGCCCCAGCCGGCGGATGATGGTCTTCACGTTTTCGATGTGCCGCGGCCGCTGCGGACCATCCAGCAGGATGTCGCCCCAATGCGCGGGATCAAAATTCTCGATCGCCTCGAGCTTCAGGCCGGCCGCTTCGACCTCGCGCCGGAGTTTTTTAAGCTCAGCGAGGGTCCAAAGTTTGTCCGGATCTCCGGCCAAGCCCCAGCCCCAGTCGGTGCCCAGCGGCTGGTCGTCGGGACCGATGTGCCCGCCGCCTTTGAAGTAGTCCACCAGATGCGCCACGAGGTGGGTGGCCCCGGCCTGTCGCGCGAACTGGAAGTTCTCACGCGTGAGCATGTGACGGTAAAGGCCGAGACCAAGCTTCATGGGGGTAAATTGAGAATATTGCCACGCGCAGGCCCGGTAGCGACACCAAGGCCAGTCAACGGTTGAGCGCGACCGGCCGAATCAGAGCGAATCGCCATCAATCCACTCGCTCTCAACCATTTCGATACGCGGGTGCGTCGGTACGCCGAGATCACGATTGGCGATGCGCGCGGCCAGTAATTCCACGGCCCAGGCCCCCATCAAATGCTGCTGCTGCTGCAAGCCCGAGAAGCCCGTCCCCTCCACCTGATGGCTGAGCACCGCCACGCCAAGTTTCTTGGGCACCGCGATCTGCAAACGGCGGAGGATCGCCTTAAAACGCGCGATCATGTCGGGCAAATGCACGAAGATCACGACATCGGGCCGCTGGCGCTCATACCATTCCGTCAGCAACGATTCCTCCACTTCGCGCACGCGCAGGACGGGCAGGGCGACGCCGGCACCCATCGTGTGCTCGCACCAGCCGAGGTAGGCGGACGAGTGCGCGTAAGCACTCCGGGTCTCCTCGTGCAGACCGAGCACCAGGCCCGGCCGCCGGTAACCGAGGGCATGGACGCGATTCAGCGCCTGCACCGTGTCATTATAGAAATGACTCGTCACGCGGTGGAGCGGCGTGCGGATGCTCAGGCCGATGTTCACCACCGCGTGGCCGATGAGTTCTGCGGGGAAATCCTGTTCAAAATCGGGACTGCCGAAGCACAGGAGACCGTCGATGCCCCGGGTCTCCAGAATGCCATTGAACCGCCGGTAGGTCATGCCCGGGGCCCGCAACCACAGCGGTTCCAGCCGGTAGCCCAGCTCGCTGGCCCGTCGCTGCATGCCCTCATGGATCTTGGACAGGTGCCGCGACTTTTCCCACGGCCGCAGACTGTCGTAGAATGAGATCACGCCGAAGCTCGCCTGCTGGCGCACGGCCCGCGGTTTCCGCAGGTGGCGCATCAGTTGGACAATCTTCGCGTCCGGCGTGTAGCCCACTTCCTGCGCCAGTCGCATGATGTGTGCCTTGGTATCAGCCGAGATCCGCGGACTATCCCGCAAAGCCAGCGACACCGCCGAGGGCGACACGCCGGCAAGCTTGGCAATGTGACGGACGTTCATCTGCTCAACGGTTAACCAAAATAGCGGCGCGGGCGAGCGGGAAGAATACGGAGCCGAAGCCCCGGTGGTTCACGGCCCGTGGAAACTTTCCGGCGGGCCGAGGTAGCTGGGCTTCAGCCCGCCGAGATCCACGATCAGCTTCTGCATCACGACGGCGGGATCGATCATCCAAATTTTGAGGGTGTGGTAGCCGGGCCGGGCGATCGTGTGTTTGGACCGGCCGTAGTGCGCGTTGTCGCCGACGGACTTTCCCCACGCCGGATTGCGATTCTGCGCCTGATAACCCTGGGGCACGAGCGTGACGACCTGCGGGGCCTCGTCATCGAACGACACCGCATAGCGGACGCCGCGGTCAGGCACGAAATTCAGGGTAGGAGCCGTGATTGCTGTCACCTCGACCGGTCCGGACGTGAAGAGATACATCCGGTATTCGAGGCAGGGCGAATCCTTGCCCGGCGTCGCGCTGGGCGCGTCTACGGGCGCCTCCGCCCGCATCCCGGACAAGGTGCGGCCGTAATCATCGATCTTCATCCAACGATTGGCATCGGACTCGGTCCGCTTAGTGTAGTGCTCGGGTTCGATGGAGACAACGCCCTGCCCCTCGGCAAAACCAACGAGGCTGTCGCGAGAAATTCCTTCCGGTTTGTAAGCATCCACCTTCACCATCACTTCCTTGCCGGCTCCGGAGATTTTCACCGTGTCCGTGCTGCTGCCAGCCGGAACCTTCGCCCAATCCACGCTGACCCACAGGCGCTGGTCCGCGCGGACGGATCCTTCCGCAGCGCTCAGCACGATCCAGGATGCACTCGCGGTTGCGGTGAAATCAAACGGATCAATGTTCCGGTTGAAAACGTCGATGAAGGAGCGCTGCCGGTTGAGTGCATCGAAGCGCGGCAGGGCCGCGTCATCCTTCTCGCCGGGCCAGGACCCCGGAGAGCCTTCCACCGCCACCCCCAACCCCGCCACACCGCCGGCGACATTGAGATAAGCCAGTTTGAGATGCTCCAAGTTGTTGGCCGGCGGATCGCGCCACGTCGTGTAGCCGAGCACCGGCTGATCCATGAAGTGCGCCCATTTGCCGCCGGCGAAGTCGCCGTTGTAGTGGCCGATGAGGTCGAGATACTGCTGGAACAGGTTCTTTATTGTCACCGCCCAGTCGTTGGTACTAGCGCGGCGCTGTTTTAAATATAAGGCATTTTTGGCGGCCGCGAAGTAGAGCTCGTTGACGAGTGCGCTGGCCTTGGCCGGAAACAGCACGAGCTGATAGAAGGCATTCTGTTTCGCCTCAGGCAGCGCCTTGGCGATCTCCTCCGCCTTGGCCGCGATGGCCTGGTAGTCGGCCACCACCGTCTCGGCTTCCTGATAGTCGGTCAGGCTATAGGTGTCGGGCGCGAGCATCTCCGGTTTGCGCCGGCCGTTGTATTTGGAGTATTTCGCCATGATGTCCGCGATGTCGGCGGCATGCTCCGGACCGAATTCCCGCGCGGCCCAGAGTCGCGTGAACTCGGCGGTGTTGTCACCGGTCCAGCGGCCGGTGTCCCACGCCAGGCTGAGGAAATACTCCAGCGGGAATTCGTAGCCCTTGAAGTGGCCGACGTTCACGATCCAGATCCGGTCGGCGCCGTATTGCTTGGCGAGGGACAACTGCTCCCAGATCTTCGGGATCGGGCTGGTGTTGAGCCACTGGTAGCTGCGCGGTCCGCCGTGGTAGTCGAAATGGTAGTAAACGCCCGCGCCGCCGCTGCGTTTGCGCTCTGCGGCGGTCGGGAGCCGGCGAATGTTGCCCCAGTTATCCTCGGCCCAGAGGAGCGTCACGTCATCGGGTGCCCGCATGCCGTGCTCGTAGAACTCCTGCACCTCCTTGTAGAGACACCACATCTGCGGCACCCGGGTGATGTCGGGGTTCACTTCCTCGCGCAGGATGTTGCGTTGCACGTCCACGATTTTCTCCAGCAGCGCCCGGTTGGCCTCCGGTCCGCCCGGCGCCATCTCGGTGTCGTTGGCCCCGCGCAGGCCCATGGTGATGATGCTTTCAAGGTTCTTGTTCCGCCGGATGCCTTCGCGCCAAAACTGCTCCAGCACCTCGGGATGCTTGGCGTAGTTCCAAGTCCCGATGGTCTTCTGATTGCGCCAGTCCCACTCCTTCTGCGCCCGCAGCATCGGCTCCTGGTGCGAGGTGCCCATGACGATGCCGTATTCGTCGGCCAGCCGCGCGTTCTCCGGATCGTCCTCGTTGAACGCGTTGTTCCACATCGCCGGCCAGAGATAGTTGGCGCGCAGGCGCAGCATGAGCTCGAAGAGCTTGGTGTAGAACCCGCGGCCGTAGTTCGCGACGTTGGCCGGCGCGTTGGGATTGGCTTGGGGCGTCACCGGGCCGAACTTCGCTCGCACCCACCCAGTCAGGTCGGGCGCCTCGTCGTTGAGGAAAATGCCGCGATACTGCACGGATGGACCAGCCACCACCGTGCGACCGGCCTTTAGGGATACCTGGTCGCGGTGGTTGACCGGCACATCCGCCCACCAATACCAGGGCGACACGCCGATCTGCTGGGAAATCTCGTAGATGCCGTAAATCGACCCGCGCTTGTCGCTGCCCGCGATGACGAGTGCCCGGTCCACGCCGGGCAGAGGATGCTCGACTGTCTCGATGAGAAAGGCCTCCCATTTTCCGCGGATGGCATCGGCGTTGAGTTTCCCGCTTTTGATCAGCCCGTCGATCAGGTCGCTCCGCCCCACCGTGCCGATGAGGACCACCTGACGGGCCGCGCCCGGCATCGCCGTCGAGATGGCCGGCTTCACCCCCGTGACGCGCTCCACGTCAGCCTGCAAGTCTTGTGCCGCCCGCTGCACGCCGGGCCAGTCGCCTGCAGCCACAAAGATCGGTGCAGCCGCGCGGCCCCCGGCCAGGACGACTTCGCCGGGCGCACCGCGACCAAGCAGTGACGGAGCACCGAGCGCCGCCGCCCCGGAAGTCCAGCCGGCCAGACCAACGAAGGTGAAAACAATCAGGCGGATTCGGGGTAACATGGCATACGAACACTCTCGGCCCAAACGCGCAAAAGGCAACGGCCCGCAAAGAAAAAGCCGGCCCCCGCGGGGGCCGGCTTTGAAAGAAACCGTGTGATCAGAACGAGAACGTGTTTGTCACGAACCATTCCTGAACCGGCTTCGTGCGGACGGAGGCCCACGTTTTGCCGTCGGGTTCGACCGAGATCGGGATGAGACCTTCCTTCGCGAACGCGTTGCGAACGTTGGCTTGGATCCTCCACTTGACCTTGTCGGTGAGCTTGCGCTCATAGCCGGCCCAAAGGTCCACGGAGTTCTCCGACGGGCCAAAGTAGGGCTTCGTCAGATCGAACGAGCCGCCGGCCACAACCGGGTAGCCGATGGTCACCTTGTCCTGCCAGCGGTAGCTGCCACCCACGCTCACGTCCTTGAGGAAGCCCTCTTTGAACGTGTAGTTCGTGATGACATTGTAGCGCCACTTGCGGATTTCCGGCGCGGCGGCGCCCTCCTGGAGCTTCATCAGCACGTAGTTGGCGCGCCACGGACCGAAGACGTTGGCGTAGATGTTGAGGCCGGTGTTGCCGAACTGGGGCATCGCGCCGGCCGGGGTCAGGGTGCCGTCGGCATTCCGCAGTTTCCCATCGATGTAGGCGATGTAGTCGTCGAGCAACTGGCCGCCGACATTGCGGCGGATGGCGGTGGTTTCCGAGGCGTTGAACGCAATGCGCCAGTTGGGCAGCGGATTGGCCGTGAACTCGAATTCATAACCCTTCGACTCCGTGTCTGCCGTCACTGTGAAGCCCGGGGGCGCCGTCGCGCCATAGGCGAAGACCGCCGCCGTGTTGGTCGGGACGTAGGCGGAGGGGTTGAGCTCATAGGTCGTGCGGTCCAAGGTGTTCGAGATGGTCTGCGGGACAAAGCCCCAGGCCTGGAAGAAGCCCTTGCCGGTGAGATAATTTTGGATCTCGTTCCACGTCTTGATCGCGGAATCCTCGAGGACGCGGCCCTGCGCTGCCGTCAGATTGCGGTCAGCACCGATCGTATTGCCGGGGTTCTGGGGATTGTCCGTCGCACCCCAGGTATTGCGGTTGGCCCACTGGTCGCGCGTGCCCCAGTCGTAAACGCCGAGCTTGTACAGGTAGACGTTGCGGAACCGGAGCCCTTGAGCGATGACGCGGGCGATGCCGGCCGGATCGCTGATCCCGCTGCTGGCGCCGGCGACGCTCGTCTCGTATTTGATCGCGCGGAGCGAGAATTTGCCGTCCTTGGTGGAGAGCAGCACCCCGATGTCCTTGGTGGCGCCGGTCGGATTGGCAATCGGGTTGCCGTAGATGTCGCGCCGCGTATCCGTGACCTGGAAGTTGTTGGATTTGTTATACGAGAGGCTGACGTTGATCGGCAGCACGTCGCGGGGGAACAACCGGTTCAGATGCAAGACCGCCCCGCCGCTGGTGGAGTGGTCCTTGAAGATCTGGTTGGCCGGGTAGGCGGCCGGCAGCGTGTAGATATCCGGCTGCATGTTGAGGATATTGCGGTTGTTACCGGCGGGCAGGGCGTTGACGGCCTTGCCTTTGACCTCGTCGTAGCGCCAGCCCACGGTGGTGACGAGGGCGTCATTCCACCAATAACCCTGCCAGGAGGAGGCATAGGAGGTCGTGGCGCGCAAAGACTTTTGCGCACGGGTGAGCAGGCTCTGATTGGCACCTTGGTTGTAGCGCAACAGGTAGGTGTTATAGCTGGACCAGCCCTTGTAGTTATCGAGATTCGAGGCCTGGGTGACCGCGGCGGTCGGGTTGAAGGCCCGCTCAAGACTGGTCGGGAGAGTGTACGCGCTGCCGAACGGAACACTAAAGTTTACCCAGGTGGGATCGAAGATGGTGATGCTGGGATCGGCCATGGTGATCTTCGTCGTCACCCCGGGGATGTGGGTCCCCGAGGCCGTGGGATAACCGAGCACCGGCGAGCCCAGGTAAACGAACGCCAGGGGACCGCGGTCCTGGATGCCGGAGCCCCTGCCATTGGTGCCGTTCCAATAGGCGGCCCATTCCTGGCTGTTGGCATTTTCGACCCAACCGCGGGTTTCGGTCAGGTATTTCTCGCCACTGTAGACCGCGTTGAAGCGGTGCTTGCCCAGCAGCTTCACCAGAAAATCGCTCTTGGTGAAATCCTGGGCCCGCACCTCGCCGAAGAGCGAGGCCCGAAGATACTTGTGGTCGCTCTCGTAGGAGCTGCCGCTGCCGCCGTTGGTCGAGGTGACAAAGGGCCGGGAGAAGTTGGGATTCGTGGTGGCGTTGACGTCCGGTGTGGGCGGGTAGTAGTCCGCAAAGTTCCGCAGGAGGTCGATGGAGAGGCTCGGCGCGCCGCCCAGGAAGGCCCAGCCGCCCCGATTGTATTTCTGGCGGTCGTAATTAAGCTCAAGGCCGACGCGGTCGCCCCAGCCCGTCTGCGTGAACGAAAGGTTGTAGGCGTTCCACTTTTCCCATTCCCCCTTGTTCGGACCGTCGATCAGGATGTTGTTGAAGTCGAAGATCGTGGGATCCAGCAGGGACTGCTGCCGGTATTGACCGTATTGGGCGTTGGGCAGGGCCAGGCCAATGGCTGCCCCGGGCAGGCCGTTGACCCCGTAGAACATGTCGTTCGTGCGCTTGCCGATGACGCCGTTCGCGGATCCGGTGAAGCCGCCGGTGTTGTTGCGCGCGCCGGTATTGACCCAGCCGCCGAACACCCGGTAAAGCGCGTTGGTCGTGCCGTCGATGGTCCAGAAGGGCTGCTGCTGGTTGGCCATGTTCGAGAGCCACGGCATGAAGTTGACCGTGGACGACTGCGTCAGGCCGCGGTTGTCGCCGGCCACGATGTTGTCGGTGCGCCACGGGTCGTAGGCGTTGTAGGCGACCTGCTTGCCCATGCCGCCGAAGGGATTGTCCGCCGTGATGGCCCGGGGGCGGAACCACGCCGAGATATTGTCGTTGGGCGTAACGGTGCGGGGGCGATTGGCGGTGATGTTGCCGTTCTCGAACTTCGCCTTGAAGCTGGTGCGGAACGAAGGGTCCTTGAAAAACTGCGGATCGAAACGCAGGGCGCCGTAGAAGCGCTTGTCATCCTGGAAGGCCGGTTCCTGCTGGAATTTTTCGTTGTTCCATACCCCGTCCACGCGGATCGCGAGCACATCCTTGATTAGCACCTGGTTGACGTCGATGGCGGCGCGCACACTGCCATAGGAACCGGTGCGGAATTCCACGCTGCCCTTGTTGCGGTATTCGGCATTGTGCAGGGAGGCGTTGACGATGCCCGCCGGGCTCCCGAGACCAAACAGGATCGAGTTCGGGCCGCGCTGGATGTCGACGCGATCCACGTTGAAGGAGTCCCACGGAATGTCGGTCACGAAGAAGTCCCGGGTGGTGTCCGCCGAGGCCAGGCCGCGCACCCGGTTGTTGGCGCCGCCGGAAGAGCGGAGAGTGCCGCTTTCGTCGACACTGGTGCCGTTGCCGAGGCCGGCGTAGGTGCCGCGGGTACCCGCGACCTCGGCGTTAGTCGTGTATTGGAGCAAGGTGTTGCTGTCGGTCGCGCCGATGTCCTTCATGAATTCCTTGGTGATAACTGAAATGGCCGAACCTACATCCTTCAAGTCAGTGCGGATGCGGGTGCCGGCGAGGGTCTGGGTGGCTTGATAGCCCGTGTCATCCTCCGCCTTCACTTCGAAGGGGGAAAGGACAAGAACCTCTTCCGCTTCTACCTTTTTCGGAGTGGCGTTACTGGCGGGAGCGGTGGTTTGGGCGAACAACGGCCAAGCGCCTGCCAAGACGGCAAACGCGATCAGGAGTTTTCTTACGTTTTTCATGGTGGGTCTAGGTACGCGAAACACGGTGGTGGTGCGGGAGCAGGGGTATGCCGGGCACGGAGTGATTACGGTTGGGGATTATCCGTGTAGGATATCCGGGACTGAATGTACCAACGAAATGAAACCCACGCCCTTAAATCAAAATGGCGGTAAGTCTAACAATAGCCCGTTTTCTCAGTGCCGCCGCCCAATTACGTTAATGACAAGCTGCGTTCCTGCATAAAAATAGACGCAGCCGGTTGCAGCCCGGCTCAAAGCCCAATCCCCAGCCCTCTAAATAATGTCACTCTATCTCGGCATCGACAGCGGCACCCAAAGCACCAAGGCGGTCGTCCTCGACCTCAATGAGAGAAAAATCATCGCCGAGGCCCGCGCGCCGCACTCCCTCATCGCCGGCCTGCCGGCCGGGCACATGGAACAGCACCCGCAGGAGTGGACCGCCGCACTCGATGCCGTGATCACCGAAGTCGCGGCCAAGATCGATCGCACCCGCGTGCGTGGCATCGGCGTCTCCGGCCAGCAACACGGCTTCGTCCCGCTTGACGCCGGCGGCGCCGTCATCCGCCCGGCCAAGCTCTGGTGCGACACGAGCACCACGCGCGAATGCGACCTCCTCACCAAGAAGCTCGGCGGCACCAAGGCCGCCATCCGCACGGCCGGCCTCGCCTTTCTGCCCGGTTTCACCGCCCCGAAGATTCTCTGGTTGAAACGCCACGAACCGGCCAACTACCAGCGCCTGCGCCACGTGCTCCTGCCGCACGATTATCTTAACTATCATCTGACGGGACAGTATTTCATGGAGCATGGCGATGCCTCGGGCACTGCCCTGATGGATGTGCGCAAGCGCACCTGGTCCCAGCCGGTGATCAAGGCGATCGACAAGAATCTCGCCGACTGGCTGCCGCAGTTGTCCTCGTCGGCGCAGGCCGCCGGCACGCTTCGACCGGCGCTCGCGCAGAAATACGGCTTTTCCGCCGACGTGGTCGTCAGCTCCGGCGGCGGCGACAACATGATGGGCGCCATCGGCACGGGCAATGTCACCCCCGGCGTTGTCACGGCGAGCTTCGGCACCAGCGGCACCATCTACGCCTACAGCTCCAAGCCCGTCGTCGATCCCCACGGCGAGATCGCCGCGTTCTGTTCCTCGACCGGCGGCTGGCTGCCCCTGCTTTGCACGATGAATGTCACGTCGGTAACCGAACTGTACCGCAACCTCTTCAATTGGGACCACGCCCAGCTCGAGCACGCCGTCGCCAGCGCGCCGGCCGGCGCGGGCGGACTCTCCCTGCTCCCCTACTTCGACGGCGAGCGCACCCCCAACCTGCCCAAGGGCACCGGCGTGCTCACCGGCCTCAACCGCCACACCCTCACGCCGGGCACCCTCGCCCGCGCCGCGATGGAAGGCGTCACCATGAACATGAACTACGGCCTGCGCCGCCTCGCCGCCCTCGGCGTGAAGGCCCGCGAAATCCGCGTCACCGGCGGCGGCGCCCGCTCGGCCTACTGGCGGCAGATGATGGCGGACATCTTCGGCGTGCCGGTGGTCGCCATGGTCGAGGACGAAGGCGCGGCGCTCGGCGGCGCGCTCCAAGCCGCGTGGTGCGTCGCGCTCGGCGAAGGCCGCAAGGTCAAGCTCACCGACTTCACCACCGGCATCGTCGCGCTCAATGAATCAACCCGCTGCGCGCCCGACGCCAAACGCCGCGCACTCTACCGGGAATTACAGGTGAAACACGAGGCCCTCAGCCAGCTGGTGCGCCCGACTTTCGGCTGAAAAGATCTGAAATAAAACAGGGTTGATTTGAAGACAACGGCCCCCAACCTTCGCCCCTCGTCTTGGACGCTTAGCTCAGTTGGTTAGAGCACCTGCTTCACACGCAGGGGGTCACTGGTTCGAGTCCAGTAGCGTCCACCATTTTTCTTTCCGAAGCGGAAAGAAAAATGCCCTCCGAAGCCTTGGCGAAGGAGGGCTATTTCCTCGTTGCCACGGCCCGTTTCCGTCCGGGAAACAGGGTCCGGCAGAGTTCGCAGACCGTGCCGTCGCAGCCCCGGGCGGTGCAATGCTCGCGGCCGAAATAGATGATGCGCAGGTGCAGCTGGTTCCAGTGGCTCTCGGGAAACAACCGCTTCAGGTCGCGCTCGGTCTGCTCGACGCTCCGCCCGTCCGTGAGTTTCCAACGCTGCGCCAGCCGGTGGATGTGCGTGTCCACGGGAAACGCCGGCACGCCCCACGCTTGGCTCATCACCACCGACGCGGTCTTGTGCCCCACCCCGGGCAGCGCCTCCAACTCCTCAAATGTCCGCGGCACCTGACTGCCGTGCCGCTCGACCAGCAGCCGGGACAGCTCGTGGATCGCCTTGGCTTTTTGCGGTGACAGACCGACTGGCCGGATGATTTCCCTGATTTTCTCCACCGGCACCTGCGCCATCCCGGCGGGCGTGGCCGCGAGCGCCCATAACCGCGGCGTGACCTTGTTGACCCCCGCATCGGTGGACTGGGCGGAAAGCACCACGGCCACCAGCAGCGTGTAGGCATCCTTGTGGGTCAAAGGGATGGGCGTCTCCGGGTAAAGCTCGGCCAGCCGCCGGTCAATGTAGCCGGCCCGCGCTGGCTTGGTCGGATAGGGCGCCACTTGGGACATGCGATCAACAGATGGGCTTTCGCCCTCAGAACAATGCTTAATTGTCCACCGGCCCGTCGAAAACTCAGTTGCGCGACCCCCACCCCGGCCTAGCGTCGGCGCATGGCTTCGCCCCGCGATCTGCTCGCCCCGCTCGACACTTTTGAACGCCGCCACACCGGCTCGCCCGACTCCGAAATCGCGGACATGCTCAAGGCGATCGGCCAGGCCTCGCTCGACACCCTCGCCGATGCGGCGGTGCCAGCCAACATCCGCCTGAAACGTCCGTTGCGCCTGCCCGCCGCCGCCAGCGAGACCGCGGCTCTGGCCGAGCTCCGCACCATCGCGTCGAAGAACAAGCTCTTCCGCAGTTTCATCGGCATGGGTTACTACGACACCGCCACGCCCGGAGTCATCCAACGCAACATCCTGGAAAACCCCGGCTGGTATACCGCCTACACGCCTTATCAGGCCGAGATTTCCCAGGGCCGTCTCGAAGCGCTGCTGAATTTCCAGACGCTTGTCACCGACCTGACCGGGATGCAGATTGCCAACGCCTCCATGCTCGACGAGGGCACCGCCGCCGCCGAGGCCATGATGCTCGCCCACCGCGTGAAACTCGGCGAGAGCCACGACGCGTCCGTGTTTTTTGTTTCCGACAAGTGCCACCCGCAGACGATCGACATCGTCCGCACCCGCGCCAAGCCGCTCAATGTCTCCATCGTCACCGGCGACCACCGCACCTACAATTTCGCCGGCAAGGTCTTCGGCGTGCTGGTGCAATACCCCGACACCACGGGCAGCATCCACGATTTCACCGCCTTCTTTGAGAAAGCCCACGCCGCCGCCGCGCTCTGTGTCGTAGCCACCGATCTGCTCGCGCTCACGCTCCTGCGCGCCCCGGGCCAGTTCGGCGCCGACGTGGCGGTCGGTTCCGCCCAGCGCTTCGGCGTGCCGATGGGTTTCGGCGGACCTCACGCCGGCTTTCTCGCCACGAAGGACGAGTTCAAGCGCCAGATGCCCGGCCGCCTCGTCGGTGTCTCCAAGGACGTGCACGGTAATCTCGCCATGCGCCTCGCCCTCGGCACGCGCGAGCAACACATCCGGCGCGACAAAGCCACGTCCAACATCTGCACCGCCCAGGTGCTGCTCGCCGTCATGGCCTCGATGTATGCCGTCTATCACGGCCCCGCGGGCCTGAAGCGCATCGCCCAGCGCACGCGCCTGCTCACCCAACTGCTTGCCGACGGCCTCAAGGCCGCGGGCGTGAAGGTGAACGCCGAGCCGATCTTCGACACGCTGACCATCTCCGGCATCGCCGCCGCCAAGCTCCATGCCGCCGCTGCAGCAGCGAAAATCAACCTTCGCCCGGTCGATGCCTCCACCGTTGGCATCTCACTCGACGAGACGACCACCGCCGAGGATGTCGCTGCATTGCTTGGCCTTTTCGGCGGTAGGGCGGGCACTCCGCTGCCCGCCGATCAGCGCGGAACGGAGTCCGCGCCCTACCCTCAGCTTTCCGATTACGCTGCGCCCATGGCGCGCCAGTCGTCCTTCCTCACCGCCGCGGTCTTCAACCAATACCACACCGAGCACGAGATGCTCCGCTACATCAAGCGGCTCGAGACCAAGGATCTCTCGCTGGTCCATTCGATGATCTCGCTCGGGTCGTGCACGATGAAGCTCAACGCCACGAGCGAGATGTTTCCGGTGACGTGGCCGGAGTTCGGCCGGCTGCATCCCTTCGCCCCCGCCGACCAGACCAAGGGCTACGCGAAGCTCTTCACCCAGCTCGAGAAATGGCTCAGCGAGATCACCGGCTTTGCCGCCGTGTCGCTCCAGCCCAACGCCGGCTCGCAGGGCGAATACGCCGGCCTCCTCGTCATTCGCGCCTACCACGAGTCGCGCGGCGAGGGCCACCGCAACATCTGCCTCATCCCGACTTCCGCCCACGGCACCAATCCCGCCAGTGCCGCAATGTGCAACTTCAAGGTCGTCGCCGTCGCCTGCGACGCCCACGGCAACATCGATGTGGCCGACCTCAAGGCTAAGGCCGCCGAGCACGCCGCCAACCTCGCCGCGCTCATGGTCACCTACCCGTCCACGCACGGCGTGTTCGAGACCTCGATCAAGATCATCTGCAAGACCATCCACGGCCACGGTGGCCAGGTCTATATGGACGGTGCCAACATGAACGCGCAGGTCGGCCTCACCTCCCCGGGCCACATCGGCGCGGACGTCTGCCACCTCAACCTCCACAAGACCTTTTGCATCCCGCACGGTGGCGGCGGCCCCGGCATGGGCCCGATCGGCGTCGCGAAGCATCTGGTTGGGTTTCTGCCGAGCCACTCGGTGGTGCCGCTTTATGCCAAATCCCCTCTAGAGAGGGGTGGCGCGGAGCGACGGGGTGTGGCGCACATGGGAGCCGTTTCCGCTGCTCCCTACGGCTCCGCTTCCATCCTCGTCATCTCGTGGATGTTCATCCGAATGATGGGACCCGACGGCCTCAAGCGCGCCACCCAGGTCGCCATCCTCAATGCCAACTACATTGCCCAGCGCCTGGAGAAATATTTCCCCGTGCTCTACCGTGGCGGCAGCGGCTTGGTCGCGCACGAATGTATCTTGGAATTCCGCCCGTGGAAAAAACACGGCCTTGAGGTCGAGGACGTGGCAAAGCGCCTGATGGATTACGGCTACCACGCGCCGACCATGTCCTTCCCCGTCCCCGGCACGCTCATGATCGAGCCGACCGAGAGCGAGACGAAGACCGAACTCGACCGCTTCTGCGACGCGCTCATCGCCATCCACGGCGAGATGGCCGCCGTCGCCAGCGGCGAGAGCGACAAGCTCAACAATCCGCTCAAACACGCGCCACACACCGCGGCGGCCGTGACCGCCACCGAGTGGCCGCACCCCTACTCGCGCGAAACCGCGGCCTTCCCCGACAAGTGGACGCGCGCCTCGAAATTCTGGCCCGCCACCGGCCGCGTCGACAACGTCTACGGCGACCGGAACCTGGTGTGCTCGTGCGTCGGCATGGACGCCTTTGTCGGAACGACGCAGGCGTGAGGCGTATGCCGAGACTCCCAAACTGTAGGAGCGGCTTTATGCCGCGATCTCCCCAGCCTCGCCATCCGGTGGGGCTTTTTCATGTGATCCGCTCCGACCAGTAACCGGGCCGCTGCTTGAAATGCATCACCGCCACGATCCACACCCGGTCTGGCAAATCCAGGTAGACAACCGCATAGGGAAACCGCGGCCCGAAATGCCGCCGCGCCGGCGGATCGAACATCCGGAACACCGCCGGCTGCGCGCCGATTTCCCCCACCAGCCGGTCGATTGCGTCGTAGAATTGCCCGCCAAGCTCGGGGTGGATTTCCGCGTAGTGCCGGGCTGCCGCCTGCACCTCCGCCCGCGCGGCCCGGTGGAAGCGCACCGGTTTCACCGGCCGACGATTTGCCGGAGCTCCGCCATGACCTTGTCCCCGTCCACGCCATCCTCGCGGCCGCTCTCGATGTCCGCGATGCGGCGGCGGATTTCCTGCTTCCAAGCCAGGTCGATTTCCGGGTCAGGCGTGGCGACCGTCTCCACCAGCAAACGGTCAAACAGCTCGGCCGCCTGCTCGCGCGGGAGACGGCGCGCCTCGCTGACAATCTGTTCTACCGACATTGGCATGAACGGAGGGTGACTCCGGTCATCCTTATTTTCAACCCCCGATTCAAGGTCACCTTCTCACAAGCCCTGACGGCCGGACCTTAGGCATGGGCCTGGCTGCCGTAGAACCCGCGGGTGATCTCGGTGCGAAGCACCGCCGCCTCGGCGGGATCGTCGGTCGCGACCATGCGGGATGCGAGCGAGGAAAGTTCAGGGCCGCTCAGCCGACGCTCGGCATCCAATTCGTAGGCGAAACGCACCACCTTCGCCTGCTCCTCGGGCGGCAGGGACGAAATCTCGTGGATAATTTGGCTGGCGTTCATGACTCCACTTTAGCGCAAAGCCCTTCCCCCGCAAGCCCCGGTTTCCGGCGCGGCCCCTCGATCCTTAGTAGTTTAATAGACTACAAACTAGTGGGCCGCACACCAGGAGGATTCCGGCACTTGTAACGTAATATGTTACAAACCGTCTTGGGCGGGAGGAATTTTTGTCGTCAAACTGGAGCTGCGCCGACCCGGCGCAGGAGCTCTGAAGTCACTGGCTGGCGCGGAACGCGGCAAGCGCAGCGGCTTTCACGGGCTCAGGGACGAGCGGAAAGGTGCCGAGGATGTGGGTGAACTCGGGCTCGGTCAGGAGGGAGGGGCGGATGCATCGGGAGGCAATGACTTTGCCCCCGCCTTGAGTCGTTTTCCTTCCCGGCTTTCCACCTTCTTGATGTCTTCGGCGACGGGAAGGTTCTCGGGCATCGTGCCGCCCAGCTCGTGGATGGTCCGGCGGACTTTGCGCCCCACCTCGTCGTGGATGCGGTTCGCCTGGTCCTTGTGCCGGACATTTTCCCGACGCAGTTTCTCCTCAGCCTGAGTGGCGCGGAAGAGATTGGCCGCCAGTTCCGTGCTGCCCATGTGATCAAGAATGTGCGCGTTGGGTTTGAGCTTTTTCCGCGCATGGATGTCGCGGGAACCGAGTCCGCCATAGAGACCGCGATAGCCATGATCCATGAAGATGGCGTAGTCCAGTGGCTGGATGACACCCGCTTGCTTGGCCACGCCGGCCAGGTTCTTGTTGTGCTTCTTCACCTCGGCGCGAAGCAGGAGCCGTGTCCGCTCCTCCTTGAGCGCCGCGTCGTCGGCCAGTTCCTGCCGGCGGGTCTGCACGGCGAAGTAGTTCTGGCCGAGTGCGACCAGCGGCTTGCTCGGGTCGGCGTTCTGAATGACGAGGTAGCAGGCGTAGCGGGAGAGCTTCAGATCCTCAACCGCGCGCCGGGCTCCCGACCCGATGTCCACCATATCGAGGATATCCTCGAAATGGTCAGCCAGGGTGTGGGCGCTCTGGGTGCAGGCCAGCTTGGCCTTTTCGATGACCGGTGAAAAATGCCGGAACTCGGAGTATTCGAGCACGCGGGCGAGATCGCGGGCGGACCAGTATTCCTGGCCGGTGGAACCGGTGCGCTTGATGCGTTCGAATGTGTTGCTGGCAGCGGGGACGGGCGGCTGATCGCTCATGGGGGGATTGCGGTTGAGGGTTGCTGCCAGACTTGGCCCCGCCCGGCGGTAAGGAGAACGTGTTCACTCCAGACCAGAACGTCTCTCCGGGCAAATCAAACTTCACTCCGACTCAGCGGTTGCACGAAACGCCGCGAGCGCGGCGGCTTTCCCGGTCTCGGGGACGAGGGGGAAGGTGCCGAGAATGTGGGTGACCTCGGACTTGGTCAGATCGCAAAGATGCATTTCAATCTAGCGATCCAAATCCGTGTGCGGATGCCGCGAAGTGTGAATGATGCTTAGAAACTCGATCAGATCTTCATCCCGGCGGATGCGATAGCGGATGGTGTAGCGAAACCGCGACAATAGGAAGCGGCGGATGTCGCATGCCACGGCCGCCAAGTCGCCGGAGATTGCATAATGGTCGCTATGGCCAGTTCGGCCTCATCAAAAAACAGGCGGTCAAACCCGGCGCGATCCCGTCCCAGCCGCTGCGCCGCTGCAATCAGATCGGTTTCAAAAGCCGGATGAAACCATTGCTTCATTACAGCGCCGCCCGCGCGTTGCGGAAAACCTCCGCCTGGGTCTTGGGTTGCACCGCGCCGCTGGCCAACTCCTGCGCGCGGGCCAGTGCCGCCCGATCCGCGCCATCCTCATCCAGCTCGGCCAACCTCCGGCTGATTTCCTCGCGCTCAGCCGGCGTCAGCTTGACCAATTCGTCGAGAATCTCCGCTTTGCTCATGCTGGCACCCTAGCGCAAAGCCCCGCCCCCGCAAGCCTTGGTTGCCTTTGGCACCGCCAGAGGCGGGTAAACCCCGGTTTCCCAGTCTTAGTGTGGGCTGGGTGCCCTCGCTCCCAAAAACTGGAGCCGCGCCGACCTCGGCGCGGGAATATGAATGTCACCTATTAAGTGACATGTGCCGCTGCCGACATTGTAACATAATACGTTACAAACCGGCTTGGGCGGGAGAACCTTCTGTCGTCAAACTGGAGCTGCGCCGACCCCGGCGTAGAAAATTTGAAGTCACTGGCTGGCGCGAAACTCCGTAAGCGCGGCAGCTTTCACGGGATCGGGGACAAGGGGAAAAGCGCCAAGGATGTGGGTGAACTCGGGTTCGGCCTGACCATCGAGGTCCTAACCGTAGCCTGGAAGCAGATGCGCCCGATGCCACCAAGGGGTTGACGACAGCCCTCTGGCAGCTAGCTTATGCCGCATGAGTGTGCAGGAAATCCAGGCGCAACTGACAAAGCTCAGCCCGCAGGAGCAGGCGGACGTGGCGCGATTCCTGGAAACCATTCGCGAGACCCATGCTCCGGAATTTGCCCGCGAGCTGGCCGCCCGGCATCGGGAGATGGATGCGGGCCGCAAAATCTCCGAGGCTGAACTCGCCCGCATCCTCGCCGCCAAGCCGCGGTCATGATTCCGCGTTACGCCTACTCGCTGCACGAGCGGGCCACGCTGGCGGTTCTCGCGACAGACGATTCCGAGCGCCGTGAACTGCTTGGCCTCTTTGAGGCGCTGGCCAGCGAACCGGGCCGTCGGACCACCGAAAGTGTCATTGACGAGACCGGCCGCGCCAACGAGGTCGCCTACTCCGAGCACTATCGCGTGGTTTACTGGGCCGACCACGCCGTGAAAGAAGTCCGCATCATGGATGTGCGCCGCTATTGAAACCTGCCCTCGCTCCCCAAAAGCTGGAGCCGCGCCGACCCCGGCGCAGGAGATTTGAAGTCACTGGCTAGCGCGGAACGCCGCGAGACCGCGGCGTTTCCGGACAAGTGGACGCGCGCCTCGAAATTCTGGCCCGCCACCGGCCGCGTGGACAATGTCTAGGCGACCGCAACCTCGTGTGCTCGTGTGTCGGCATGAAAGCGTACGCCGCGCCAGCGACGAACGCTTGAGGCTTACACGGAAACGAAAGTGTAATACCTCATCTTCACTTCGTCACCACCAGAAACCTCATACCGCGTTTCCTACACCAGTTTTTTGCTGCTTCGTGCTTTCGGATGGTGTCCGGGTTGTTGAGATAATGACCGCCTTTGATCTCGTGTAGCTCCTTGGTCGCGTCGATTCGTTCCAATAGGAAATCTGGATGGTAGCCGCGCACGTTGCCGGCTTCAGTGACATACTGAATAGCGATACCGTGATTCTTCGTCCATTTGGCCACGGTGCGATCTCTGTCCAGCCGTTTCATATAGTCGAGTTCCCATGAGGAATCGTATCGCTCCACCGAATAGGCGCTCTTTTTGGGGCTCTCAAAATCGCCGCGTTCACTGGTTGGCATTTTGTGCCTCCCTTTTGTGTTGCACGATGCTGCCCACCAACCCGGGCATGGCCTTGAGATTTGCTGCCATCCTGTGACGGCGATTAAGTGCATGGCGCAATTCCTCGACCGTTGCCGTGCCGACCGTTTTGCCGCCGAGCATTCGCTTACCAACGTGATCCATGAGCACGCCGTAAAGGTAACCCTTCTCATGAGAGCCGATACCCTCCTCAGCGAGCAAATCGTCCGCAATGTCGCGCACGCTGTTCTTAAGCAACTCGGCGAGTTCCGTCGCGCTCTTGTTTTCCGTCACAGCCTTGTCCGTGCGATAAGGCGTGGGTGGCTCATGTAATTCCAGAAATCTTGAGCCATCCAACATCCGGGCTTCCACGCTGGCGATCTCGACGTTCGTGATCTCCGTTTCGACGACGTAATTGAATCCGTCCAAAACTCTCTGCCAGTCAGGATAGTCAGCAGTCTCAATCGTGATCTTATCCAAGTCCTCGTCGAAGTCAGCCTTCTCCTCTTCAATGGGGTCGGGAGTCGCGATTAGTAGCTCAGGGTGGGCCACCACTTGCTGTTTTCGTTTTGGCGGTAAGTCCTCGTCGCCGAACATTGTGAACTGGTCGATGTCCTTGTGGACTTTCGCGCCGACCATTTCCCATAGCCAGCCGTGCTTGAGTTTTTCATGGTCTACAATGGCGCAGATTTCCTGCGCGTCTTCGCCGCGCATATTCAGACGCAAGCCGCGCCCGACTACCTGCTGGCCGTAAACCCGGGAAGAAAACTTTCGCAGCAGCAGGATCACCGACACTGGCGGCACGTCCCAGCCCTCGCGCAGCATAAGCACACTTACGACTGCCTCGTATTCGCTACCCGTTTTGCCGAGTAACCGCGCTGCCTGCCGATCTTGCTCTTCGGATTGCTCCGTAACCAGCAGCGTTTTCAGTCCAAATTCTTTGGACAGCATGTCCCGCGCTTGCTCGGCATCTTTGATCGTGATGGCAACCAGAAATAAGATGGGGCGGTAAGTGCCCTTGCCCAGCCACTCGGCACGCTGTTGCTGTTCTTTCAGTCGCTGTAGAGCGATCGTCATTTGCTTTCTCATCGGATCGGGATCGGTCACCCACTGAGTCGAGGCCAGACCTTTTTCGATGCGCTCAAACTCTTCGTCCATCTCATCCACCGTGCGCTTTTCTCCGGTCTCGGTGTTTGTGTAGGTTAGTTCTACACTTGTCAGCTTCGGCTGATAGACCACGACGCTCTTGATGATAGGCGGCACTTCGGCCTGCGCGTCGGTGATGCCATATTCGAAAATCATCTTCGTGTCCGGCGCCTTGCCATCGGCGCGGTCGGGCGTGGCGGTTGTGTCCAGCCGCAGCTTGGCAATCTGCTTCAGCGTGAACAGTGTGCTGTCGTATTCCGCCGCCGGGGTATTGTGCGCCTCATCGTTGAACACCGCGATGCGCTGCTCGGTGTTCATTAACACAGCGAGATTGCGCTGGCCGTTTGTGTTCGTCTGGTAGAGCTGCTGGATGTTGCCCAACACCACGCCGCAATCCCTTATTCCCTGTGGCGCCGCGCCCGGCTGCATGATATGCAGACCAAGCTCGTTAGTGAAGTGCTCCATGCCTGGTGGGAGGAAGCCGAAATCCCGAAAAACTTTCGCGTCCTTGAAATCGTCCTCCAACCGGTCGCGCACAATCGTATTCGGGCAAAGCAGCACGAACTTGTGTAGATTGTGACACGTCTTGAGCCAGGCGACCACCGCACCAATGACCGCCGTCTTGCCACCGCCTGTAACGATGTTCAGCAGCGTTTCCCGCCAATGTAGCAGCTCGTAGGCATACACGACCCGCAGGACGGCTTCCTCCTGATGCCGCCAAAGTCGGCGCGGCGCATCTTTGCGCGTAAGGTGCAGCAGAAAATCTCGCGTCAGTGGATTTACATCGGGAAACGCACCCGACTGCCACCACGCCCGAAAATCCTGCTCATGTGGTGCGAAAGAATAATACATCAGCTCACCTCAATGGTTTGAACGACAGTTCGCTCACCGCCCTGGTCGTCTTGCACCGAGCAAGCTGTCACAAAGCTGCCTCGCTGAGGAAACTCGTATTCTACGACGAGTTCGTTGCGGCGAAAGGCGTAGCCTTGTGTAGACGCGAACCGCCCGTGTTTGTGGTCAAAATCCCACTGCACGTTGGCGATCACACCGTCCTTGTTTAGGCTCACCGACTCCGACACGTCGAACTGGTAGGTCAGTAATTTTACCCTGAGCACCGTCACTCGCACTTCCGGCGGCTGAATGAAACTCAGTAGCGGACCGTAATCCTTGTGCCGGTTGACGACGTGTTCGCGGAACTCGCCAGACTCCAACCGGACAAGGTTTAGTCGCACGAAATCAATCCGCTTGTTTTCGCGCGCCGCCAGAATCTCTGCCGCTTTGCGGGCATCCGGCCCAAAATTCCATCCCAGCATGACGCCGTGGTTAGCCCGGCGTTCCTCATAGACCGCTTTCGCAAACCGAGCTACATCGTCTTTGCCAACACGCGAGCTGCGCGGCGGCTCACCAACAAAGAGCGGGATGCCGTGGCGCACACCATGAATCGCAGCCGAAACCGCTTCCGGCCGGCCGCCAAAGGCCTTGACCACGAACTCACGGAATTCCTTTGACGCGTATTTTTCCAACTTGGGTGCCTCATAGACGCCCCAATGCTCCACCGTGAAGTCCGGCGGACTTAGGATGGTAGCGTTGTCTTCAGCCACGCGGGTGATGCGATCCGCCGTGATCGCCGTGGCGATGCGCGACTGGTCGCTCGCGATCCAACGGCGGTTCAGGCGTTGCGCGACCGCTGGTGTTGTTCCTCCGCCGCAGAAGAAATCTGCCACAACGTCGCCTTCCTCTGTGGCAGCGTTAATAATGCGTGCCAGCAATTTTTCCGGCTTTTGGGTCGGATAGCCGATTCTCTCAGGATCTTTCTGCTGAAGATGGTTTACATCGACCCAAACGTCAGGCGGCGCGACAGGTTCATCATCGTAGTATTTATAGATTTTCCCTGCGCTCTTTATCGATCGATAAATCCGCCCGTCATCATCGACGTGCTTTTTCAGATTATTCCACTTATCCATCGGTTGCTCGCACATCGGACACTGGGTTTTCGGCACCCCAATTGCGTCCGGGAAATAGTTCGGTTCGTTCTTACCATACCACAGGAGGACGTCGTGTTTTCTTGAAAAGAAACGCGTCGCTCTTCCGCCACTGCCATAATGCCAGACGATCTCGTTGCGGAACTTTTCGTAGCCGAATATTTTATCCATCTCGACTTTGACGTAGTGGCTCGCGTGCCAGTCGAGATGGACAAAGATAGAGTCAGTGTCCTTGAGCAGTCGCTTCATCTCGTAGAGGCGCGCGTTCAACCAGACGAGGTAGCCCGGCATTCCGCCCTCCCAGATGTCCGAGAAGGAGCGCACCTCGTTCTTGTCGCCAAAGATGACGTTGTAATTGCGACCTGAGAAAAACGGCGGATCGATGTAGATCAGATCGATGCTGTTGCTCGGCAGCTGACGCATCACATGGAGATTATCGCCGAAGAACAATCGGTTCGCACCCGTCGGGAAAAGCTCGCGCAACTTGGCCTCATTTTCGTTCGCGGCCAAAAACTCCGCGTTGTGTCCGAACTCGACGCGCTGCACTTGCTGAAACGGCAGCCGGATCGTCGGGTAGGCGTGCTGAAACTTGGTGACCTTGACCTCTGCCCGCCGCGTCTCGACTTCCCAACCTAGCGGTGCCCGATCCACCGGCACCGCGCCGAAGCGCACCGGCAAGTCGAAGTGCTGCGTCTGATCCGGGATGCCTGCTTCCTCCGGACCGGGTGGCTCGATGAAGGAGATAGCGGGACGTTCTGCCGGCTTCTCTGGGCGAGAGGTCTTGGGCATTGGACGGGACCCTTCGCGCGGCGTTCAGCCATGCCGGGGGCAGGCCACCTCGCGAACGAAAGTGCCGCGATAGGAAATGGAAGAGTCGGACATGGACGACTCCACTTCGCACTATCAATAGTGAGGTGTAAAGCCTGCACTATCATTGTGTGGGTGTTGGGCAGTCCGGACTCCGGCTATTGTCGTCCGTGGCAAACGACATCGCTAAGCGCCTGCTGGCGCGAATCAGGCAACTCCGGGAGGCCAAGGGCCTGACCCAGGAGGCTTTCGCCGAGAAGGCGGGTCTTGCCTACAAGTATTACCAGCACGTCGAAGCCGGCCGGAGACGCGACATCCGCATCTCCACTCTGATCAAGATGGCCGATGGTCTCGGTCTGAAGCTCAGTGAACTGGTCGACTTCGACCACATGCCCATGGCCTTGGCCAAGGATCCGGCGAAGAGCAGCTACCAGACGGCTCCGGGCAAGGGCGCGCGCAAGACGCCCAGGCGGTCGTCCGGCGGAAAGCAGGCCTGAGGCCTCAGGACACCCCTTGTAGGTCGGGCTTTACGCCCGACAAAGTGCAGTGTCGGGCGTAAAGCCCGACCTACAGGAACTGTGGCGGGTGGTTAGAGGGCGCAGAGTGCCGGACCTCCCTGCCCTGCCGGTTGACAGCGTCAGCCGGCCGCCGCAATCTGCCCCCGTGAGCAAGAAGCCGCGCAAAGTCGAGGAACCCCAAGCCCCCTACCCCGCCAAGAAGCCGGCGAAGGCGGCGCCTGCGCCTAATTCCGGCCCGCGTTATGCCGATCTGGACAAGGTCCGGGCCAGTAACGCCAAGCTCATCAAGGTTCACCGGGCCGTTCTCCAGAAATTAGCCCAATGAACGAGCCCGTCTTCCTTTCGAGGGAGGCCGTCGATCTGATTCACGAAGCTTCCTTGCGGGCATTCGGCGGCGCTGACGGTGTCCGCGACGATAACGCCCTAGAATCGGCGCTGGCGCAGCCGATGCACGAGTATTTCTACCGACAATCTGATTTGTTACAGATCGCCGCGGCGTATGCTTTTCATATCGCCGAAAACCAACCCTACATCGACGGCAACAAACGCACCGGCCTGCTCAGCGCGCTGAACTTTCTGGCGCAAAACGGTTTCGTCTCGGACCGCCCGGTTGATGAATACTACGACGCCATGATCGGTATCGCGGAAAAGCGCCTCGACAAGGCCGGGCTGGCGGCGCTCTTCCGTGCCCGTTTGGGTTTCTGAATGCGTCTGCCCTGGCCATCACATTTCTTGTTTTGTGT
Source organism: Opitutaceae bacterium (assembly GCA_043745015.1). GTDB lineage: Bacteria > Verrucomicrobiota > Verrucomicrobiia > Opitutales > Opitutaceae > Lacunisphaera. The sequence goes on from JAYTUA010000140.1 coordinate 23,766, forward strand.
TTTTTGTGTTTTTTGTGGCTAGTCTCAGTCTCTCATGAAACTCATCCGCCACCTCACGCCCGCCGGCCCGGCCTACGCGGCGCTGCAACCCGACGGCTCCGCGCGCGCCGTCACCGGTGACATCCTCGGCGA
>JAYTUA010000141.1:0-6288 GCA_043745015.1 Opitutaceae bacterium
ATCGCCGCCGAGATCATCGACGCCTACAACAACACCGGCTCCGTCGTGAAGAAGAAGGAAGAGATGCACAAGATGGCCCAGGCCAACCGCGCCTTCGCCCATCTCCGTTGGTAAGGAATTTCCCGTATGTCCGTAGCGTCTCCCATCAATATCACCGTCGTTACCGACAAGGCCAAGCTCTCGTCCGTCAACTCGAAGGACCGTCCGTTCCCCCTCGAGTGGACCCGCAACATCGGCATCGCCGCGCATATTGACGCCGGCAAGACGACCACGACCGAGCGCATCCTTTTCTACTCCGGCGCCGTCCACAAGATGGGCGAAGTCCACGAAGGCACCACGGTGACCGACTGGATGGAGCAGGAGCGCGAGCGCGGCATCACGATCACTGCCGCCGCCATTTCCTGCGCTTGGAACGCCTCCTGGGGCCCGTGGAAGGGCATCAAGCAGCGCATCAATATCATCGACACCCCCGGCCACGTGGACTTCACGGCCGAGGTGGAGCGCTCGCTCCGCGTGCTCGACGGCGCCGTCGCCGTGTTCTGCGCCGTCGCCGGCGTGCAGCCCCAGTCCGAGACCGTCTGGCGCCAGGCGAATAAATACAAAGTGCCGCGCGTCGCTTTCATCAACAAGATGGACCGCACCGGCGCCGATTTCTTCCGCGCCGTCTCCGAGATGCGCGAGAAGCTCAAGGCCAACGCCCACCCGATCTTCCTGCCCATCGGCAAGGAGGAGAATTTCTCCGGCCTCGTCGATCTCGTCCAGAACGTCGCCTATATCTTCGAGGAAAATCCGAATGACCAGCTGGGCATGAATCCGAAGACGGTGCCCGTGCCCGCCGACATGCTGGCGCAGACCAAGGAATACCGCGACAAGCTCATCGAGGCCGTCTGCGATTTCGACGATGTCATCGCGGAGAAGTATCTGAACGGCCAGGAGATCAGCGTGGAAGAGCTGATGCTCGGCGTCCGCAAGGCCACCATTTCCCTCCAGTTCACCGGCGTCATCCCCGGCTCCGCGTTCAAGAAGAAGGGCGTGCAGCGCCTCCTGGACTGCGTCGTCAATTATCTGCCGAACCCGATCGACGTTCCCCCCATGCAGGGCCATGACAGCGACGGCAAGACGGTCGAGGCGGTCGTCAGCGACAAGGCCAAGATGGCCGGCCTCGCGTTCAAGCTCTGGAACGATCCCTTTGTCGGCCGGCTCGTGTTCTTCCGCGTCTACACCGGCCAGCTGCCGCGCGGCATGTCCCTCTACAACCCCCGCACCCGCCGCACTGAGCGCGTTTCGCGCCTCGTCCTTATGCGCGCCATCGAGCGCGAGGAAATCGACGTCGCCTACGCGGGCGACATCTGTGCCGTCGTCGGCGTGAAGGATGTCATCACCGGCGACACGCTGTGTGACGAGGATTTCGACATCCGCCTCGAGCCCCCGTCCTTCCCCGAGCCCGTCATCTCGATGTCCATCGAGCCGAATTCCAAGGCCGACCAGGAGAAGCTGGGCGTCGCGCTCCAGCGCCTCGTCGCCGAGGACCCGACCCTGCGCGTCAAGACCGACCAGGACACGGGCCAGACCATTCTCGCCGGCATGGGCGAACTGCACCTTGAGATCATCATCGACCGCATGAAGCGCGAGTTCAAGGTCGAGGCCACTTCCGGCAAGCCCCAGATCGCCTACCGCGAGACCATCACCAAGGGTGCCGATGGCGAGGGCAAGTTCATCCGCCAGTCCGGCGGCAAGGGCCAGTACGGCCATGTCGTCATCACCCTTGAGCCCAATGAAAAGGGCAAGGGCGTCGAGGTCATCAACGAGACCGTGGGCGGCTCGATCCCGAAGGAATTTATCAAGCCGTCGACCGACGGTCTGCTCGAGGGCGCCAACAACGGCGTCATCGCCGGCTTCCCGGTGGTGGACGTCATCATGCGCATCACCGACGGTTCGTTCCACGAGGTGGATTCGTCCGAAATGGCGTTCAAGATGGCCGGTATCTTCGCGTTCAAGGACGCGATGAAGAAGGCCGGCCCGATCCTGCTCGAGCCCATCATGGGCGTCGAGGTCACCACGCCCGAGGAATACCAGGGCGACCTGTTGGGCGACATCAACCGTCGCCGCGGCCAGATCCAGGGCATGGAGAACAAGGCCGGCGCGTGCATCATCACCGCGCACGTCCCGCTCGAACTGCTCTTCGGTTACGTTACCGATATTCGCTCCCTGTCGAAGGGCCGCGCGAGCGCCGGCATCACGCCGTCCCACTTCGCGCAGGTTCCGAACTCGCAGCTCGCGAAGATCGTCGAGACCAACGCCAAGGGCCCCGCCCGCACCTAACTTTAACCCTCGTTCTTTATACCGCCATGAAAGGCCAACGCATTCGCATCAAACTCCAGGGCTACGACTATCGCGTCATCGACCAGTCCGCCCAGGAAATCGTGGAAACCGCCAAGCGCTCCGGCGCCCGCGTCTCGGGTCCCATCCCGCTGCCCACCCACATCGTGAAGCTTTCGGTCAACCGCTCCCCGCACGTCGACAAGAAGTCCATGGAGCAGTTCGAATCCCGCACGCACAAGCGCCTCATCGACATCCTCGAGCCCACCGCCCAGACGGTCGACGAGCTCAAGAAACTCAATCTCCCGTCCGGCGTGGACATCACCATCAACGTCTAAACTTTAACTCCCAACCAGCTTAGCAGCCGCCGGCTTACCCCGGCCCTTGTTAAAGTAGGTCTAAACAAACGGCGCTCACCCGCCACCTACCACTTAGCCCATGATCGCTACCCTATTAGGAAAAAAAATCGGCATGACCCAGGTCTACGACGCGCAAAACGTCCTGATCCCGGTCACCGTAGTGGAAGCCGGCCCGTGCCCGGTCGTTCAAGTCAAAACGGTCGAGTCCGACGGCTACAATGCCGTGCAACTCGGTTTCGGCGCCCAGAAGACGAAAAACGCCTCCAAGGCCGAGACCAACCACGCCAAGAAGGCCGGCCTCGCCGCCACTCCCCGCGTGCTGAACGAAGTCCGCCTCACCGAGGCTTTCTCCGGCAAGCCCGGTGATGTCATCACCGTGGCCGCCTTCACCGAGGGCCAGATCATCGACGTGCTCGGTATCTCCAAGGGCAAGGGCTTCCAGGGCGTCGTGAAACGCTTCCGGGTCGCCGGCGGTCCCGCGGCCCACGGCTCCATGTTCCACCGCCGCATCGGTTCCATCGGCATGCGCCAGACCCCCGGCCGCGTGTGGAAGAACCAGCGCATGCCCGGCCACATGGGCAGCGAGATGCGCACCGTGCAGAACCTGCGCGTCGTGAAAATCATCGCCGAGAAGAACCTTATCCTGGTCAAGGGCGCCATCCCCGGCGCCAACGGCGACGACGTCATCATCCGTTCCGGCAAGAAAGCCAAGAAAGCCTAACCCCGGAGCCTGACCCAACATGAAACTCACCGTTTTCACATCCGATGCCTCGAAGAGCTCCGAAAAAGAGTTCAAGCTCCCGACCTTTGAAGGCGACCGTGGCCTGCAGGCCGTAAAGGAAGTTGTCGTCGCGCACCGCGCCAACGCCCGCCAGGGCACGCGCTCCACCAAGACCCGCGGCGAAGTCCGCGGCGGCGGCAAGAAGCCCTGGGCCCAGAAGGGCACCGGCCGCGCCCGCGCCGGCTCCAACCGCTCCCCCCTGTGGGTCGGCGGCGGCGTCGTCTTCGGCCCCAAGCCCCGCGACTTCTCCAAGAAGATCAACGGCAAGGTCAAGGCCCTCGCTTTCAACCGCGCCCTCTTCGACCGCGTCACCGCCGGTGACATCAGCGTCATCGAGACCTTCGCGCCGAAGGCGACCAAGACCAAGGCCATGAACGCCGTCATCGAGCGCATCGCCCCCAAGGGCAAGGTGCTCCTCGTCGACGCCCCGTTCACCACCGAGGCCACCCGCGCCGCCCGCAATCTCGACCGCGTCACCCTGCAGGTGGCGTCCAAGCTCAACACCCTCGATCTCGTCCAATACACCCGGATCGTCGTGTCGAGCCTGGCCCTCGAGCAGATCATCGCCCGCACCACCGGAGGTCAGTCATGATCCAAGCCGACAAAATTCTCAAAACGATCCGCCTGACGGAGAAATCCAACAAGCTCTCGTCCAACTACGGCCAGTACACCTTCGAGGTGTTTCCCGCCGCGACCAAGCACACCGTGCGCGCCGCCGTCGAGCAGACCTTCAAGGTCACCGTCACCCGCGTGAACATCATGAACCGGAAGGGCAAGCCGAAGAAGTCCCGCCAAGGCCGCCCCATCACCATGTCCGACAGCAAGCGCGCCATCGTCACCCTCAAATCGGGCGACAAGATCGAGCTCACCTCCTGAGCCCACCGGAGATAACCCACCATGGCCCTCAAATCCTTCCGTCCTCTCACCGCCTCGCTCCGGTTCACCACCCTGAACCGCCCCGAAGGCCTGTCCAAGAAACGCCCCGAGCGTTCGCTCGTCGAGTCGAAGCCCAAGACCGGCGGCCGCAACACCTACGGCCGCATCACCTCCCGCCGTCGCGGCGGCGGGCACAAGAAACTTTACCGCATCATCGACTTCCGGCGCTCCAAGCTCGACATGGCCGCCAAGGTCCAGGCGATCGAATACGATCCCAACCGCAGCGCGCTCCTCGCCTTGCTCGCCTATGCCGACGGCACGAAGACCTACGTCCTCGCCCCCCTCGGCCTGAAGGCCGGTGACACCGTCTACAACCTGCTGAAGACCGACACCAACGACTTCCGCCCCGGCAATTCCTTCCCGCTGGGCGTCATCCCGGCCGCGACGAAGATCCACGCCGTCGAGTTGCTCCCCGGCAAGGGCGCCCAGCTGGCCCGTGCCGCCGGCACCTCTGCCGAGCTCATCACCGTCGAGAATGGCTACGCCCAGATCAAGATGGCCTCGGGCGAGACCCGCCTCGTCAACGCCCAGTGCCGCGCCACCATCGGCGAGGTTGGCAACGCCGACCACAGCAAGCGCTCGCTCGGCAAGGCCGGCCGCAACCGCTGGCTCGGCCGGCGCCCCCGCGTCCGCGGCGTCGCCATGAACCCGGTCGACCACCCCAACGGTGGCGGCCAGGGCAAGTCCAAGGGTGGCGGTGGCCGCCAGCACCTCGTGTCGCCGTGGGGCCAGCTCGCCAAGGGCTTCCCGACGCGCAAACGCACCAAGCTCTCCAGCAACTTCATCCTCGTTCGCGCCAACGGCCGTCCGCCGCGCGGCAAGAAATAATCCCAACGCCCCCGCACCATGGCACGTTCCATCAAGAAAGGTTTCTTTGTCGACTACCACCTCCTGGAAAAAATCCAGAAGGCGGCCAAGGCTGGTGGCGCTCGCAAGCCCATCCAGACCTGGAGCCGGCGCTCGACCATCACGCCCGAATTCGTCGGTCACACCATCGCCGTCCACAACGGCAAGACCCACATCGCCGTCTACATCACGGAGAACATGGTCGGGCACAAGCTCGGCGAGTTCGCCCCGACCCGCATCTTCAAGGCCCACGGCGGCATGACCCGCAAGGAAATCTAAGGCTCAACCGGACCAACCAAATGGAAATCCAAGCTCTCACCCGCAACGCGCGCATGTCGCCCCGCAAGGTCCGCGAAATCGCGAACCAGATCCAGGGCCGGCCCGTGCCCGAGGCCATCGACTTTCTCACGCTCATCCCGCGCAAGTCGGCCCGCCTCCTCGCCAAGACGCTCAAGAGCGCCGTGGCCAACGCCGAGAACAACAACAGCCTCTCCGCCAGCTCGCTCACCGTGTTCCGCGCCCTCGTGGAGCCCGGCCCGGTGCTGAAGCGCTTCAAGGCCGGCGCCCGCGGCTCGGCCAAGCCCCGCGTCAAGCGCATGTCGCACCTGCGCATCATCCTCTCCGACGGCAAATCCAACTAACTCTTACCATGGGACAAAAGACCAACCCCACCGGCTTCCGCCTCGCCGTCCGCCGCAACTGGCAGTCACGCTGGTTCGCGCGCAAGAAGGATTTCGCCAAGCTCCTGCTTGAAGACCAGATCATCCGCTCCACGCTGATGGAGAAGCTCAAGCAGGCCTCCGTGCCGCGCATCTTTATCGAGCGCGCCGGCAACCGCGTCCGCGTCAAGATTTTCACCGCCCGCCCCGGCATCGTCATCGGCAAGAAAGGGCAGGAGGTCGAGAACATGAAGGTCGCCCTCGGCAAGCTCACCGGCAAGGAAGTCCTCCTCGACATCCAGGAAGTGAAGAAGCCCGAGATCGAGGCCCAGCTCGTGGCCGAGAACGTCGCGCTCCAGCTCGAGCGCCGCATCGCCTTCCGCCGCGC
>JAYTUA010000142.1:0-1642 GCA_043745015.1 Opitutaceae bacterium
CGCGCCGCCGGTCACCCGGCTCAGCATGGTCCCAACCGAACTGATTGCATCGCGCAGACCGGCGGGATTGCTTCCAAATGACGAAAAAAATGCGGCCGCCACAAGCAGCGCGATTCCGCCCGCGATCCCGGCCTCGGGCCCGGACACTTTCCCCGGTCGCCGGCTCACCGCCAGCGCGAGCAACGCGGCCGCCAGCAGCAGGAGCGCACTGGCCTTGGTCGCCAGCATCAGGCCGAGGCACAGGCCCGTGGCCGCCACCCAGCGCAGTCCGCCCTGCCGCCACCAACGCTGGCCGCACACGAATACTCCCAGCGTGAACGTCACGAGCAGCGTCTCCTGAATGAAATACCGGCTGTAGTAAGTCGCCGCCGGCGACACCGCCAGCAGCAGCGCCGCCAGGAATGCCGGCCAGCGGCCCCACGGCCGCACCAACAGCCACAACAACACCACCGCCCCGACTCCGGCCAGGGCCGGCGTGAGGCGCACGGTGGTTTCAGTAAGCGATGCCAAGGTGGTCTGCCCGCGCAACCAGGCCGGAATCAGGCCGAAATAATACAGGGTCGGTCCATGGTGATCCTGCGGATCAAACCGGTAGCTGCCGCCCTCGAGCATCTGCCCCAGCTTGACGGCCTGGTTGGCCTCGTCGGCGTGCATCGGCCGCGCCGCGAGATTTTGGCAGCGCAGGCCCAGGGCAAACAGCGCCACGAGCAGGAGCAAGCTGGCGTCCAATCGCCACGAGGTGTCAGGTGCGCTCATGGTAATCGAAATGTGGGAGGGGCTTTATGCCCCGACGGGACGCCAGTCTCACCAGATGTCGGGGCGTAAAGCCCCTCCCACATTCCAGCAGCCCACATTCCAGCCGGGGCCGGGGCGGCTCGTGAATCTCCCCGATGCTGGCGGTGGAGTTCACGACCGGAGTTTATTTCTTCCCGAAGACCTCGACCTCGACGTAGTGGTTCAGGTCACTCGTGGTGTTGCCGCTGCTGTATAGCCGGACGTAGCGGGCCCGGAGCCCCTGGGCGTTGATCAGCCGGCCTTCGCTCGTCTCGACATAGGCGGGATCCTTGCCGGCGCCGAAGCCGGCCGTGTTGTCCGCATCGTTGTTGTAGATCGTCTGCACGCCCGTCTTGAACGCGGCATCGTCCGACACCTGGACAATGACATCGTGATAGACCCGGGCTTGGGCGTGGAAATGCCAGCAGACCACGGCGTGGAGTGTCGCGGTCTCGCCGAGATCGATCTGCACCCATTGCAGCTCGGGGCCGAATTCAACGAAGGTTCCCTCGGTGCCGTCTTTCTCACCATCGGTGACGTAGGAAATTTCGCCAATGACCGGAAAGGTGTCGCTGGCCGTGACCGGCTTGCCCTTGGCCAGGTTGACGGTGCCGGCGGGAGCGAGGAACGGGGGGCGCTTGGCGGTGCCCGGCTTTTCCAGGTTGGGCACCTTGAACGGCACCGGGGTGCCGACAAAGAGCGGCTTGGGCAGCACAAGCGGCAACGGCACCAGGTCCTGCGCGGTGAGCACGGACGCGGCGGTAAACAGGAGGGACAGGGCAAGGATGCGGCGGATCATAGGGAAAGGGGATTGTTCTCGGAATGCCATCCGGCGCAACGCGAATTCAGGTCTGGTTGTAGGCGGGGT
>JAYTUA010000143.1:0-6273 GCA_043745015.1 Opitutaceae bacterium
GCCACGTAGGCGTCGCCGCTCTTCGTGCCCATCTTGCCGCCACCGCAGGCGATGACGATGTATTGGCGGCCCGCCACCTCGTAGGTCGCGGGCGAGGCGTAGCCACCGGCCGGCAGTTTAAATTTCCAGACTTCGCGGCCGGTCTTCCGGTCGAAGGCGCGGAAGTGCTCATCCCTGCTCGCCCCGATGAACACGAGTCCGCCGGCCGTGACGAGCGGCCCGCCGTAATTTTCCGTGCCGGTCGGCGGCACACCCTTGGCGCTCAACTCGGGATATTCCCCGAGTGGCACACGCCAAAGATAATCACCCGTGTTGAGGTTGATGGCGTTGAGCGTGCCCCACGGCGGTTTGACGGCCGGGTAGCCGTCGGGATCAAGGAAACGATTGTAGCCCGTGTGCGTGAAGGGAGGCGGGCGCGCCCCGGTCGTGTTCTTGTCGGGCATCCACGTCACCCAGGTCGGCGCCGGGGCATGGGCGTCGGCCGGTTTGTCCGCATCGCCAAACAGATAGCCCACGACCGCGCGGCGCTGGGCCTCCGAGAGGAAACCCCACGGCGGCATCACCGCCCGGCCCTTGGTGATGACTTCCATGGCCTGGTCACGGGTGAGTCGTTTCTCGATTTCCAGCAGCGGGGGAATGTTGGCCGCCGCATTGCCCTTCCGGTCCGCGCCGTGGCAGCCGATGCAATTCTGCATGAAGACCTGCTGGCCCGGCGTGGTGGCGCCGCCGGTCTCGATCATGGTCAGAATCCAGGGCATCTCGTTGCTGTTGACATAGAGTACGCCCGCCGGATCCGTGGCGCCGCCGCCCCACTCCGCCCCGCCGTCGAAGCCGGGGAAGATGATCGTGCCCTCCTTGCTGGGCGGCGCGAACAGCGTATGCGGCCGGAGGCGCGAGAACCGCTCCAGCACGGCCCGGTGCGCCTCGGGACTGCGGTTGGTGATTTCCTCGGCGGTGAAAAGCTGGCGGGCGAACGGGGCGGGCTTGAGCGGGAGCGGCTGCGACGGCGCGGCCAGTTCACCGGCGAGGTCGGAACTGGGCGTCGCGACTTCCTCGATCGGGAACAGCGGCTCGCCGGTCACGCGGTTGAACACGAAGACATGGCCGGACTTGGTGGTCTGCGCCACGGCGGGAATGTCGCGGCCGTCGCGCCGCAGCGTGATGAGATTGGGCGGCGCCGGCAGATCGCGGTCCCAGATATCGTGCCGTACAAACTGGTAGTGCCAGACGCGCCGGCCGGTCGCCGCATCGAGTGCGATGAGACAATTCGCGTAGAGGTTGTTGCCGAGACGGTCACCGCCCCAGAAATCAAAGGCCGCCGAGCCGGTCGGGCAGAACACCAGCCCGCGTTCCTCGTCCAGTGTCATGCCGGTCCAGACATTCACCCCGCCCACCCGCTGCCACGCATCGGCGGGCCACGTTTCATAACCCGGCTCGTCGGGTCGCGGGATGGTGTTGAAGCGCCAGACCATCTTGCCGGTGCGCACATCAAAGGCCCGCACGCAGCCGGGGGCGGCCGGCGCCGGCCCCTCGCCCACGCGCATGCCCATGATGATGGTGTCGCGGAAGACCACACCCGGAGTGTTGGCCTGGATCGCCAGCCCGGTCGCGTCACGCCCGAGACCCTCGCCGAGGTTCACGCGGCCATGGTCGCCAAAGGTCTCGATCAGCAGCCCGGTGCGCGCATCCAACGCGTGCAGCCACTGCCCGTTGCCAAAGAGGATGCGCCGGTCCGGCCCGTCGGCCCACCAAGCCAGGCCGCGATTGAGTCCGTTGGGCTCGGCCGGGGCAAAGCGCCAGAGTTCGCGCCCGGTGGCGGCGTCGAGCGCGATGACCTTGGACTGCGGGGTGGTCGCGTAGAGCACGCCGGCGATGATCAGCGGATTGCACTGGATCTGGGTCGCGCCCTCGCGCAGGTCGCCGGTGTGAATGGTCCAAGCCACTTCGAGGCGGGAAACATTCTTGGCCGTGATCTGCCCCAGGGTTGAATAATGGCTGGCGGACTTGTCCCCGAGATAGACCGGCCAGTCGCGACCGGCCGCAGCGTGGAGAGTGACGCAGCCGGCGGCTGCAAGGGCGATCAGGGGTAGGTGCATGGGGCGAGTGGAGCAGTGCGGCGCGAACTTGCCAAGCCGAGAGGCAACCGGCAGGCATGGGCCGTGCCTCCCTCCCCTGTCACGCCCCGTCCGCGGTCGCACACCTGGGCCGCCAGCACCGTGCTCTTTGCGGGCACCATGCTGTTGTTCAGCCGGTCGCTGGGCTACGATTTCATCAACTACGATGACCCGATCTACCTGACCAACAACCCGCACGTGCAGGCCGGGCTCACTTGGGACGGCCTCGGGTGGGCCTTCACGGGAAAATCCGACTACTGGCATCCGCTGACCTGGCTCTCGCACATGCTCGACTGGCAGTTGTTCGGCGCCCACGCCACCGGCCACCGCACCGTCAACGTGCTCTGGCACGCGGCGAATGCGGTGCTCGTGTTCCATGTGCTGCGCCGGCTGACGGGGGCGTGGTGGCTGGCGCTGTTCTCGGCGGCGCTCTTCGCGTGGCACCCGCTCCGGGTGGAGTCGGTCGTGTGGGTCACCGAGCGCAAGGACGTGATGAGCGGCTTTTTCTTTTTGCTCACCCTGTGGACCTATGCGCGTTACACGGTGCGGTTCAAATCCGGCGAACCGGCCGGCCGGTTCTACGGGCTCACGCTGGCGCTCTTCCTCGCCGGACTGATGTGCAAGCCCTCGCTGGTGATGCTGCCGGTGTTGCTGCTCGTGCTGGATGCCTGGCCGCTGGGCCGGCTCTCCCTCCAGCCGGCCGCCGGCTGGTGGCGCGAGCACCGCTGCGTCCTGCTGGAGAAACTGCCGTTCCTGGGCCTTTCGGCCATCATTTCCTACGTGACCATCCGGATGCAGATCGCGAGCGAGGCCTTCGTGCTCACCGTGCCCCTGGCCGACCGGCTCGGCAACGCCGTCGTGTCCGTGGCGCGTTATCTCGGCCACTTCCTCTGGCCGGCCGGTCTGGCGATTTTCTACGAACACCCGGGAGCATGGCCGCCGCCCGCGGTGGCCGGAGCGCTGGCGCTGGCGCTGCTGCTGACGGCGCTGGCGTGGGGGCAGCGCCACCGCCAGCCGTGGGTGCTGACCGGCTGGCTTTGGTTTCTCGTCATGCTCCTGCCTGCGCTCGGCGTGCTGCAAGTCGGCCTGCAGGCGATGGCCGACCGCTACACTTATCTGCCCATCCTGGGGGCGCACCTCGCCTTGCTCGGGACGCTGCGGCTCCTGCCGGTTCCGGTCCGTCTGCAGGCTGGCGCCGCCGGGCTGGTCCTCGTCACCTGCGCCGGGTTGACCTGGAGCCAGCAGCAGTTCTGGCGTGATTCGGAGATCCTCTACCAGCGGGCGATCGCGGTGGATCCGACCAGCACCCACGCCGAGGCCTTTCTCGGCTACACTTATCAGGAAGCTGGATCCTTCGCCGCGGCCGAACAGCACGCCCGCCGCGCCCTGGAACTTTCGCCCGTCAACCACTGGGCCTGGCTCACGCTGGCCAACGTGCAGGAACAGACCGGTCGGCTGGGCGAAGCCGTGGAAAGCTACCGTCATCTGACGGAGATGAACCCGCGCTACCTGCGCGGCCACTACCAGCGCGGGCTGCTGTTCCAGCAGCTCGGCCGGCCGGGGGAAGCTGAGGCCTGCCTGACCGAGGCGGCCAAGCTGGCCCCGGACACCGTCGAGGTGTTCGTGGCCCTCGCCGAGGTGCAGGCCCGCCAGCGAAAATTTCCCCAGGCCGCCGGGTCCTACGCCCGCGTGGTGGAACTCCAGCCCGCTCACGCCGAGGCCCACGCGGGCCTGGGTTACATGCTGGTGCTCACCGGCCGGCGCGACGAGGCGGCGAAGCACTGGGCGGAAGCGCTGCGGCTGAAGCCCGATTTTCCCGGCCTGCGCGAGCGGTTGCGGCAGATTCAGCCATAAACCCGCCCCGCGGTTTACTTTCCGCGCAAGCTGGCTAGCTTCGGCCGATGGAAAAACGCGCGCTCGGAAAAAACGGCCCCCTCGTCCCCGCCCTCGGCCTCGGCTGCATGGGCATGTCGGATTTCTACGGCCCGCGGGACGAGGCGCAATCCCTCGCCACGCTCAACCATGCGCTGGACCGGGGGGTGAACCATCTCGATACCGCCGACATGTATGGCTACGGCGACAACGAGGTGTTGCTGGGCAAGCTGCTCAAGACGCGCCGCCGCGAGGTGTTCCTCGCCACGAAGTTCGGCTTCGTGCGTGACCGCGCCAACCCCAGCGCCCGGGTGGTCAACGGCAAGGCCGGTTATGTCCGCGCCGCCTGCGATGCCAGTCTCACGCGGCTCGGCACGGACGTCATCGACCTTTACTACGCGCACCGCATTGATGCGAACACCCCGATTGAGGAAACGGTCGGCGCCATGGCCGACCTCGTGAAGGCCGGCAAGGTGCGGCACCTCGGCCTGTGCGAGGCCGGTCCCACGAGTCTCCGCCGGGCCACCGCGGTCCACCCCATCGCCGCGGTGCAAAGCGAGTATTCCCTCTGGTCGCGCGACGTGGAGGAGAAGGTGCTCGGCACCTGCCGCGAGCTCGGCATCGCCTTTGTGCCCTACAGCCCGCTCGGCCGCGGTTTCCTCACCGGGCAGTTCAAGAGCGTCAACGATTTCGCCCCCGACGACCAGCGGCGCACGCAACCGCGCTTTGTGGGCGAAAATTTCGCGCGCAACCTCGCCCTGGTCGAGCACGTGCAGGCGATGGCCGCGCGCAAGGGCTGCACCGCCGCGCAGTTCGCGCTCGCGTGGGTTCTCGCGCAGGGCGGCAACATCATCCCGATCCCCGGCACGCGGCGCATCGGCAATTTCGACGAGAACCTCGGGGCCCTGGCCGTGAAACTCACCGCCAACGACCTGGCGGAGATTGAAAAAGTGTTTCCGGCCTCGGCGGTCGCCGGCACGCGCTACCCCGAGCAGATGATGAAGCTGCTCGACACGGCGAAGTAGGGCGAAGTCCTTGATGCGCACACAGTCGAGTGGATCAAGGCCCACGGTGGTCTCACCCGGGCCAACGGGGACCGCTTCCGGTCCGCCCGTGGTCGCGAGGCGGCAGCCGGGAGGCCCTCGACCTGTTTCGGGATTTCACCGGCAGCGACCCCGACATCCGCCCGCTCCTCGTCCGCCGCGGCTTGGCCGCCGGCGGAAAGTGACCGGATTATTTGCAGGCTTTTTTGACAGAACCACAGGCGACAAAGCCCGTCTTATCTGCTATCGATTGATTACAGCAAGGGATGACCTCTCCAACCACAGCGCAGAATTCCGCCACCCAGCCCCGCAAATCGATGCGGGTGCTCTACGCCGACGACATGCGCGAACTGCGGCAACTGCTGGAAATCGTGCTCGGCCGCGACGGCCACAAAGTTGACTCGGTGGCGGACGGTCATATCGCCTTGGATTTGATTAAAAAGGATCTGCATGCCTACGATGTGGTCATCACCGATCACCATATGCCCACCATCAGCGGGCTGGAACTCGTCGGCCACCTGCGGGCGCTGCAGTTTCCCGGCAAGATCATCGTTTTCAGCTCGGAGCTGAGCACGGAGGTGGCCTCGGCCTATCGCCGGCACAAGGTGGACCACATTTTGCCCAAGCCGATTTTCCCGTCCGACCTGCGGGCCATCTTCGCCACGCTCTGAGTGCCGGTTTTCCGGCGAAAGCGGTTGAGTCCCGGCGGGAATGCTGGGAGACAGGTCCCGATGAAGCGTCTTGTCCCGTTCCCGTTCCCGGCCCTGCTGCTGCTGCTCGGTCTCCTCGCTGGCTGCACCTCCTATGATGCCCGGGTGGAGCGGGGCCGCAGCCTCGCCGGAGTACAGCGCTACTTTGTCCTGACCAATGCCAGCGACAACCACGGCCTCGACCAGCAGATCGCGGCGGCGCTCAAGGCCCGCGGCTGTGAGGCGGTGACCGGCCCGTTGACGATGCTGCCCGACGACACCCAGGCCATCGCTTCCTACCAGGACCACTGGGCCTGGGACTTCGGCGATCATATCGTTTATCTCCAGGTGACCGTGCGCGACCGGCTGACCAGCCAGGTCAACGCCACGGCGACTTTCAGCGCCAAGGTGCCCACCCGCAAGCCGCCCTCGGGCATTGTGGATGAACTCATTGACCAATTGTTGCCGCGGAAATCCTGACGCGGTTGCTCTGAATGTGGGAGGGGCTTGATGCCCCGACTCGGGCGTGGCGCGGTTATCGTGTCGGGGCGTAAA
>JAYTUA010000144.1:0-1636 GCA_043745015.1 Opitutaceae bacterium
CGAGGCCCTGGAAAAATACGGCGAGCCACCGCAGGCACTGCTCGGCGCGGGCAAGGCCGCGGACATCGAGGCGCTGCTGCAAGCCAAATTTGGCGTCAATGGCTACGAGGTGCACAATTTCAAGGTCACCTGGTCGGAGGAACTGGCACAGTATCTGACCATGCTGTCGCCGGTCCTGATGGGGCTCGGCCTGCTGGCCCTGTTCATCGAGTTCAAGCTGCCGGGGCACGGCGTCTTCGGTGTCATCGGGGCCGTGCTGCTGGCGGTGGTCTTCTTCGGTAGCTACGTGGCGGGTTTTTCCGGGCATGAACCGGTGTTGGTGTTCGCGCTGGGCCTGCTGTTGGTCGCCGTGGAGATTTTCTTCTTCCCGGGCGTCGCCGTCGTGGCCGTGGCCGGACTGGTGCTGATGCTCGGCTCGCTCGTCTGGGCGATGGCCGACCTCTGGCCGGGGGTGCCCCTCACGACCGCATGGTCGGGCGATGCCTTTGGCAGGCCGTTGCGCGACCTGGGCCTTGGGCTGGTGCTGGCGGTGGCGTTGGGCGCGGCGTTGATCCGATTCCTGCCCCGCGGCTGGGTGTGGGACAAGCTCGTGGTCGGCTCGGCCATCGGCGGGGCGGCCCAAGTCGCAGGTCTTTCTCCGCGGGAGGCCGCGGCGGTTGGCTCCCTGGTCGGCCAGCGCGGTGTGGCCGTGACCGTGCTCCGCCCGAGCGGGCAGGTGGAGATCAGTGGCCGGCGCTACGAGGCGACGGTTGAAATCGGCGCGGTGAATGCCGGCGACGCGGTGATTGTCCGCGGCCGGAATGACTTTGCCCTGATCGTTGAGAGGGCCGGATCATGAACGCGATACTTTTGCTCTTCATCATCGGGGTCGTGTTGCTGGCCGCGGAGATTTTTCTCCCGGGGGCGATCGCGGGGATCATCGGCGCCCTGTGCATGACGGCGGGCTGCGTGATTTCCTTTGCCCAGTTCGGATCCGGCGGGGGCACGCTGGCCACCGTCGTGGCGCTGGCGCTGCTGGGACTGACCCTCTACCTCGAGCTGGTCTGGCTGCCCCAGACGGCGTTCGGCAAAAGACTCATCGTGCAATCCAAGGTGGACGCCGTCAGTCAGCCGCCGCTGGCCAATCCCGGCGAAGTGATGGGCAAAACCGCCGAGGCGGCCACCACGCTGGCGCCGAGTGGCTATGTGCTCGTCGAGGGCCGCCGCTACGAGGCCTTCTGCCGTTCCGGCCATGTGCCCAAAGGCGCTGCTTTGCGCGTCGTCGGCATCGACAATTTCCGTATCATCGTAACCCAAGCCTGATCACTCATGAACTCCATCCCCCTCATCATCGCAATCCCGGCCGTCATCGCCATTCTCATCGCCGCGGGTTTATTGTTCTCCTTCGTCGGCGTCTGGCTGAAGGCCAAATTGAATGGGGCGCCGGTTGGTTGGCTGAACCTGATCGGCATGCGCCTGGGCGGCGTGCCCTACAGCCTCGTGGTCGACGCCCGGATCACCGCGGTCAAGGCTGGCATCGAGGTCACGACCGACAAGATCTCCGCCCACTACCTCGCCGGCGGCAATGTCGTCCCGACCGTGCAGGCGCTCGTCGCCGCGCAGAAGGCCGGCATCGCGCTCGACTGGGACCGCGCCT
>JAYTUA010000145.1:0-6245 GCA_043745015.1 Opitutaceae bacterium
GAAATTCGCTCACTCCTCCAGCTCGACGTTCCAGTAGGCGACGTCGAGGAAATCCTTCCACTTCTCGTGGCCGTGGTTGTGCAGCACGAGGCTGATGACCGGCCGCCACTTCGGGCGCACGGGCTTGCGGATGAGCCGCATGTGTGCCTCGTGCGGGAGGCGGTTCGCCTTGCGCGTGTTGCACTTGATGCACGAGCACACGATGTTGTCCCAGGTCGTCTTGCCGCCGTAGTGGCGCGGGATGACGTGGTCGAGGTTCAGCTGCTCGCGCTCAAAGGTGTGGCCGCAATACTGGCACTTGTCGTCGTCGCGCTCGAAGACGTTGTTGCGGGTCAGCTTCAGCTCCTTGCACGGCAGCTTGTCGAAATAGGTCAGCAGGATCACGCGCGGCAGCCGGATGCTGCGGTTGACGGTGCGCACGGTCTCCAGCGCCTCGATCGGCGGATTGAAGGCCGAGAAATCGATCCAATCCAGCAGCGAGTAGGTTTGAAACGCATCCTCGGTCTGGTGCACGACCTGCGCGTGCTCGCGGGCCAGCAGGGCGAAGGCCCGGCGGGCGCCAATGATGTTCACCGCCTGCCAGAGGCGGTTCAGCACGAGCACCGGCTGATCGAGGGCGGCTTCCATGGACAACGGGCCATGGAGATACCGGCGGCCTCCCGGCCTGTCAAGTCACCGGCCTCAGCGTTGCCCCGCGGGCGGTGCCGGGCGCGTGAGCGCCAAGATGCCTTCGGCAAATCCCGGCCAGGCCGCCGACAGCGCGGCGCGTTCGCCCAGTGCAAAATCCGTCCAGACAAATTCCGGCACCACGACACACGACGCCAGCGCCCAGCGGCCGCCCGGCGCGAGCCGCGTCCCCTGCCAGACTTGCGCCGGCACGACGTCCTGCGGGTGTTCGCCCGCCGCGACGTTGAGCCCGAGTTTCACCCAATCACCATCGCCAGCCGGACGCAGCCGCAGCGACTCGAGCGGATCGCCGGCGTGAAAGCACCAGATCTCGTCCGTCGCCAGCCGGTGCATCGCCGAAAATCCCTCCGGGGTGATCAGCGAATAGATCGCGGACCAGGCGCGCTGACCGCCGGGCAAAATCAACGCCGACTCGGCGGTCCGGCGAAAATAACCGCCCTCCTCCGCGAGCGGCTCGAGGCGGAGCAGCCGCGCAACCTCCGCTGCGGTGTAATTTTCAGGTATTAATGGCCTCATAACCAATGAAGCGAGCCATCAAAGAATTGTCATCCTGAACGTAGTGAAGGATCCATCTCGGTAACCGCCATCGAACATAATTCTGGATTCTTCGCTTCGCTCAGAATGACAAGCGGTGAGCATGATTTTCTTGATCCGTGATCAGCCGTGTCATCCGTGGTCAATTCTTCTTCAAGGTCGCTCGCAGGCGAGTGACCGCCTCGAGGCCCATGCGGCCGTTATGGTAGGGGCATTTCCAGAAACCCACTTTCTCAAACGACGGGATGACTTTCCCCTCGCGGGTGACCCCGCGGAACCATTCGCCGTGCTGGCGATCCACCAGTCGGGTTTCGATAAACTCCCAGGTCTTCACCGCGGCGGCGAGGTAGCGCGCCTCGCCGGAAAGCTGCCAGGCATTGAGGTAGCCGACGACCGCCTCGGTCTGCGGCCACCACTCGCGGGTGTCGTCGATGACCCCGGTCGGGTCGCCCATGTTGAAAATCGCCCCGTCGGTGTCGGTGCCCTCCGCGAGGGTGACGTCGGCGATTTTCAGGGCGACCGTCTTGATCCGCACCGTCAGCACCGGATCGCCCAGCACCTCGGCGGCGCGGGTCAGCAGCCACGCCGCCTCGATGTCGTGCCCGTAGGAGATTTTATTCGAGGTCCGCTGCCAGTCGTTGGTGAAAAAAAGCCCGAGGTGACAAGTGCGCGCGTCAAGGATGTCCGTGAGCATCACCTCGACGAGCCCGCGGAGCGCCAACCGCAGGCCGGGGTCGGGCCACACCTCGAGGAGGCGCGTGCAGGCCTCCATCATGTGCAGCATCGTGTTCTGCGACTTGGGGTCGTTCTGGTCCGCGGAACTCAGCCGCCGGTCGGCGACCGGCGACCAGTCCCGGGCGAACGCCTCGAGATAGCCGCCGTGCTGCCGTTCGCGGGCGTGCTGCTCCAGCAGGCGGAACAGGGCGATCGCCTGCCCGAGCGGTTCGCGCTGCGCGGTGGCGGCGTGGTATTCGCTCAGAGCGTAGATCGCGAAAGCTTGTCCGTAGATCTGCTTGCGGTCGCGCAAGACCGACCCATCGGCGTTGATGGACCAGTAAAACCCGCCGTGCTTCGCATCGTGGTAACGGGTCATCAGATCCTGATAGGCGAGGTTCGCCATCTCCCGATAGGCCGCATCGCCATATTGCCGGTGAGCCGCCGCGTAGGTCCACAGGATGCGCGATGTCAGCAGGGCGCCGCGCTCGGCCTGGGGATCAAGCACCAGCTCGTTGGTCAGGGCGCCATGGAAGGTGCGGCCGGCGGGATTCGCGACGTGCTTGATCCAAAACGGCAGAATATTTCCGCGCAGGTCGGCCTCGATGCGGGTGAGCAGGTCTGGTGGGGATACGGCGGACGTCACAGGGAGAACGGCCAATGAGCCGAATGCCCGGTGACTTGGCAAACCTCTATGGCCGGGGGTCAGTTTGCTGTAGGTCGGGCTTTATGCCCGACACAAACCAGTAACATGTCGGGGATAAACCCCGACCTACAAAACTTCATGCGGTTATCAGCGCAAACTGACCTACTACCGGCCGGGGTGCGAAGCAGAAGGGATTCGACCGCCGGCGGGGTTGTAGTTGTATCCCGCCATGACCGCTATCCCCAACCCGGCCCGGAAGGCCATCCTCTGGGGCGGCCTGCTCGCCGGCGCCGGCGACTACTTCTTCGCCCATTTCTTCTACGCCTGGAGGCTGGGGGTGTTTCAAAACGTCGCGGGCGGGCTGATTGGCCGTGAGATGGCCCGGGCGGGGGGCGTGCCCACCTATCTGCTCGGAGTCGGGCTGCACTTCGTCATCGCCGTCATCTGGGCGGCGTTGTTCTGGGTCGCCGCGCGCCGGCTGCCGATCCTGGTGAAACACGCGATACCGGCCGGTCTTCTCTACGGTCTGGTGGTTTTCTACGGCATGAACATGGTCGTGCTGCCCCTCTCGGCGCTGCACGCCAAGGCGTGGCCGCCGCCGTTCGCGCCGTGGCCCATTGCCGCGCACCTGCTGCTCGTCGGCCTGCCCATCGCGCTGGCCGCGCGGAAATTCTCCCCGCCGGCCGGCGGCTGAAATCCGTCCGGCCCGTCAAAAGCCGAGGGCCGTCAGTTCCGTCCGCACCCGATTGAAACGCTCGCGTTGGGCCGGCCCATCTCCCTCCGCTTCGCTCCGGTCGTCGAACTCCGTTCTCATCCATGTCCGGTCGTCAATTTGCAGCCGCAAATTGGCTGCCCGATGCAATTCGTTCCACGAACTTTTGGAACGAGTCAAAGGCCGCCAGAGGGGAATTAGCCCGGGAAACCTTGGAATGACAAGCTAAGTGGCCCAAATCGAGCTGCCGAACAGGCTGTAGGTACCGCTTTGATTCGTTCCATTCGTTCCAATTTCGTGCTCTCAGGGCATTAATTGTAAAGATTCGCTCTATTCGCTCCAGTCATTCGATTCATTCCACGAACTCTTGGAGCTACAACCTCAAACGCCTCCACCGCCTCGGCACGGACCTGCACGCCGCGTAAATCCGCCCGGCGGTGTGCTCTCCCAGACTTTCCTGCTCTCTTCTCCCAACTGTTTTCAATTTAACCCAACTTTCCTTCCAAATAATCACCCGCGTCACTCGTCCGGCTCCCGGATTTCTCCGTTCGCCTTAATCCAAGTCCGACAGGCTGCTAGGGATCGAGAAGCGGTGGGAGATACGATTTCTGGAGATCGGACTGGATCGGGATCATGTGCATTTTCTCATTCAATCGGTGCCGACCTACAGTGCGACGTGCATCGTCACGACGGTGAAGAGCGTGATCGCACGGGAGGTGTTCGCCAAAACGCCGGAAGTGAAACAATGGCTGTGGGGCGGAGCATTCTGGGGTGAAGGCTATTTCGTGAACACGGTGGGGCAGCACGGCAGCGAGCAGGTAATCGCCGCCTACGTGCAGGGGCAGGGTGGCATGAGTGAGTATCGTCGGCTGCACATGGGGCAGTTGGATTTCGAGCTGTCTTGATCAAATGCCCCGGGGCTTGCCCCGGGGATCTTTACTTCTCCGGCACGCAGATGCCGCAGATATTGACGAAGAAGTCCGTGCCCTTGTCGTCCACAAGGATGAACGCCGGGAAATCCTTCACCTCGATCTTCCACACCGCCTCCATGCCAAGCTCGGGATAGTCGAGCACCTCAACCTTGGTGATGTTGTCCTGCGCGAGGATGGCCGCCGGGCCGCCGATGCTGCCGAGATAGAAGCCGCCGTGCTTCTTGCACGCGTCCGTCACCGCCTTGCTGCGGTTGCCCTTCGCCAGCATGATCATCGAGCCGCCGTGCGCCTGGAATAGGTCCACGTAGCTGTCCATGCGGCCGGCCGTGGTCGGGCCGAACGAACCTGAGGCGAAGCCGGTGGGCGTCTTCGCCGGGCCCGCGTAATAGACCGGGTGTTTCTTCGCGTAGTCGGGCAGGCCCTGCCCGGCATCGATGCGTTCCTTGAGTTTCGCGTGCGCGCTGTCCCGGGCCACGATCATCGTGCCGGTGAGCGACACGCGGGTCGTCACAGTGTGTTTCGAGAGCTCGGCGAGGATGTCCTTCATCGGCCGGTTCAGGTCGATGCGGACGAAATTGTCGTCCTTGAACGCGCGCAGCTCCGGCGGGATGAAGCGCCCGGGGTTGGTCTCCATCTGCTCGAGGAAGATGCCGTCCTTCGTGATCTTCGCATTGATGTTGCGGTCGGCGCTGCACGACACGCCCATACCGACCGGGCAGCTGCCACCGTGGCGAGGCAGGCGGAGGACGCGCACGTCGAGGGCGAAATACTTGCCGCCGAACTGCGCGCCCACGCCGCTCTGCTGCGCGAGCTTCAGCACCGTCACCTCCATCTCCGTGTCGCGGAAGGCGCGGCCGTGCTCGTTGCCGTTCGTCGGCAGGGCGTCGAGATACTTGGTCGTGGCGAGTTTCAGCGTCTTCATGCACGCATCGGCGCTGGTGCCGCCGATGACGAAGACGAGATGGTAGGGCGGGCAGGCCGACGTCCCGAGCAACTGCATCTTGTCGGTGAAGAATTTCTCCAGGCTCTTCGGATTCAGCAGTGCCTTCGTCTCTTGGAAGAGGAACAGCTTGTTCGCCGAGCCGCCGCCCTTGGCGACGAAGAGGAACTCATACTTCGCCCCCTCGGTCGCGAACAGGTCGATCTGCGCCGGCAGGTTGGTGCCGGTGTTGACCTCCTTGAACATGTCGAGCGGGGCCACCTGCGAATAGCGCAGGTTCTCCTTGGTGTAGCACTCGTAGACGCCGCGCGCCAGCTGCTCGGCGTCGTTCGCGCCGGTCCAGACCTGCTGGCCCTTCTTGCCGAAGATGGAGCAGGTGCCGGTGTCCTGGCACATCGGCAGGATGCCGCGCGCCGCGATCTCGGCGTTCTTGAGGAGCGTGAGCGCGACGTAGCGGTCGTTGGCCGAGGCCTCCGGGTCCTTGAGGATGGCGGCGACCTGCTCGAGGTGCTTCGTGCGCAGGAAAAAGTTTGTGTCATGATACGCTTCGCGCGCGACGTAGGCCAGCGCCCCGGGGGCGACCTTGAGGATCTCCTTGCCCTCGAAGGTGGCGGTCGTGACGCCCTCCTTGCTCAGCAGGCGATACTGGGTGTCATCGGCGCCGAGCGGCAGGGGATCCTGGTAGACGAAGGGGGGCGTGGGCATGTCCGCACCTTAGTCGAAACCCTCCGCATGGCAAGCTGCCGCGCCAAACTGCCCCCGCCTATAAACCCGGCCGGGCCGGCATAACCCGGCCTACAGGATCTTCAGCTTGGGCAGGTCCTGCACGTCGATATAGCCGACGGGCCGGCCCTTGGCATCAAGGGCCATGAGGTCCGAAATCTTGAATTGCTGGAAAATCTTCAGGGCCTCCACCGCCAGGGCCCCGGCCGGCACGGTCTTGCCCTCGCGGGTCATGAAGCCGCTCACAGGTTTCCTCAAGAAGTCCGCGCCGCCGTTCAGCGCGCTGCGCCGGAAATCCCCGTCGGTGAAGATGCCGCTCAGTTTTCCCTTCGCGTCCACCAGGGCCACCGCGCCGGC
>JAYTUA010000146.1:0-6236 GCA_043745015.1 Opitutaceae bacterium
ATTTTCGCCGTGCTGCCGGCCGCCAGATAGGTCCAGGCATAGAGACTGGCGACCAACGGGGCGATGCCATCGGGCCAGAAATATTGCGCAAAATCCGCCGCGGTGAACGCGGGATAATGCTCCAGCCCGCCGGTGTTCACGATGAGCTCCGCCAGATAATTCCAGCGAAAATCCACATCGGCTCCCGGCAGCGGTTGCGTCACCGCCCGCCAGACCGCCACCGCGATCATCGGCAACACCGGCAGTGCGATCCACCATTCCGCCCATGAGAATTCGTCCTCCGTTGCGACCCGGCGATGGCGCCGCCCGAAAATGAATCCGGCCAGGGTAATCGCCGCCTGCCAGCCACCGAAGGTGACCAGCGTCACCTTCACCCCCGCCGCACCCAAGGTGATGACGCCGAGGAAAAGCCCGAGCGCCGATATCACCCCGCCAGCCAGCCAAGGCAGCGGCCAGCGCGCGGCCCGGGCCCAGATCACTCCCGGCAGGAGCAATCCCGCCAGGATCAGCGCGGTGGAACCGAGTGTTGCCGCCACGTTCATCATGGATGCTGGGTTGCTTCCGGCCGCCGCCGCCAAACCAGAAAATACGCATCGAACAACGCGAAGTCGCGCCCAGGAAACCAACCGACCTCATTAACCTCTTTCCGCACGTCATACATTTTCCATAACCGGTAGGTGCGCTCAAATTCCCGGCGCTCCTCGGCGGCGAAACCAAGAAATTCCCCGGCCCGCAGCACGGCCCAATCAGGTTGCACCGCCGCGATCATTCCCGCCATCCGGGTTTGGCCGGCCCGGCGGATCGCAATGACCTCCGGGGCGCACAAGCCCGGGGTGTCCCGCATGCTCAGGCCGGAGTAAAAGCCAATGTAACCCAGCGACTCCAAAAATACCGTCGCGGTTTTTCCGGCCGAGGCTCGCGCCAGGTCACGGCCCAGCGGCGCGCGCACCCCCCACTCAATGAGCCGTTGTTGTTCCCGGAGCTCCGTGGCGACGGCCACGAACATCACGCCCTGCCCCGCCACCGTCACCAGCAGCCCGCCCGCCAGCACGGTGCGCCACACCTTTTGGGTCCGCAATGCGTCCAGCGCCGCCACCGCCCCGCCCGCCACCGCAATATAGGCGAGCACCTGCCACGCCGGAAAATACCAGGGAGCCCGGGCGGCCACCGTCAGATAGGCGCCGCCCAGCACAAAGGCCAGCCCCGCCACCCGCGCACCGCGCGCACAGCGCGGCCAGGCCGCGACGGCCGCGGCACCCAGCGCCAGCGCCTTGCCGAACCACCAGAGCGAATCCGGCCAGCCGCCGAAGAAAAAGTAGGGCGGCAGGAACGCATCATGCGCGACGCAGTGGCCAAACACGTAGCGGAACGGATACGTGAGCAACAACCGCAGGGATTCCATGACGTCGAGATTACCGCCTTTGGCGAGGATGGTGTTCGGCACGGGCGAACCGTAGTAGCTCCACGCCCAAATAAACCACGGGGTATAGATCACCCCGGCGATCCCGGCGATGCGCAGCCATTCCGACCCGCGCAGCCGCCGTTCCGTCCCCGGGAAAAGCCACACGCCCGCCGCCAGTGCGCCCGCATATACAAAGCCATCGGGCCGCGTCCACATCAACCCGCCCAGTGCCAGTCCGGCCAGACCGGTGCGACCGTCGAGCAAGGCCCGCCACCACAAGACCACGAAGAAAACAAGGATGCCGGTCTCCATACCGTTGGTCGCATACGCCGCCAGCTTGGGATCAAGCAGCCAGAGCCCGGCGGCCAGGGCCACGGCCCACGGACCCGGGAGCCGGCGCGCCACCACGGCCCACGCTCCCGCCAAGGCGAGGCAGGAGCACAGCCGGAACAGATCCATCACCAGCAGCGGATTATCGGAGCGGACCAACCAGCTGAGTCCGGCGGGCAGCAACACCCCTACCGGCGAGGTGAACGCATGGATTCGCCGGCCCACCTCGTAAACCAAACCATCCCCATGCACGAGATTGAGGCTGCAACGGTAGGTGATGAAGAAATCCTCCCAGATATTGTCCGTCGTCAGGGCAAAGGCGGCCGGCGCGGCCGCCGCCAGGAAAATCAACAGCCACGGGCCGAGTCTCGACCCGGCACCCGCCTCGCCCGCATGATTTCCCGTGATCATCGATCACGCCCCTCCCGAATCAGCTGGATCTGGCGCCACCGGATGAGAATGGAGCGCCTCATTTATCGGGATGCGCCGCACCGGCCTCACTCTTGACCGCGGGCGGAGTGGAGGGCTTGAAGTCCGCGGGCAGGTCAATCGCAACCAGCCGGCTGATCCGGGCCAGCTTGGTGCCGAAGCGCCTTTCCGCCACCGGCTCGAGGTGAAACCAGGCGGGCAAAATCTCATCGGGCGGAAGCTGGTAGTCTCCTTCCACAGAAGTTGGCCGGGCGCCCTGGGTCACCAGGATCTCGGAAAAGTCCGGCATATGCAGGTGCTCCGCCAGCCGGTCCGCGACCGCCTGGGACCGATCCAGCAAAATGGCCGGGATGCGATTGATCAACCAGGGCAAGGTGGATTTGTTGGTGATGATCAGACGGGAGCCGGGCGGACGGGCCGCGATCACCCTTTGCTCCCACGCGATCTCGTCATTCCCCAGGTGGGAATAGAAATGATAGGCCTGCTTGGGCGCGGACACCCCCAGGATAAAGACCGCCACCACCCCGAGGGCGACCACGCTGACCGGCCATTTCCGGTCACCCCACGCGGCCGCGGCCACCACGGCCAGCACCAGCAGCAGATGCAGGGGCAGGGCAAAGCGAGCGGCCATGGGATCGCTCAACGCCGCCCAGTAGTAGAACATGATCAGCCCGGAGATCGCCAGGATGGCGGCCCCAAACAGGAGCAAACTCAAATGCATCGGTGCCGCTTCAAGCAGGCGCACTCGATTGCACCACAGCCGCCAGCCCACGACAGCCAGGCTCGCCACGCCCAGCAGGCCAAGCAACGGGGAGTTCGCCAGGTTCATGCCGGGCGCGGTGAAGAAGGTGTAGGCCCCCTGGAGGTTGCCCGCGAGATACTCGACGCTGAAGCGCGAGGTCTGATTCTCGTGAAGTTCCCACATCACCGGGCTGTTCGACACCACCTTTTGCTGGAGGGCGATGGGGATCAGCAGGAGCGGTGCCGCAATCACCGTCCAGGTGATGATCAAGCGTCGCGCCCGCCACCAGCCGAGCAGGATGACCAGTCCCGCCGGCAGCACATAGAGCGCCGACTCGTAGCGGGATTGCATCAGCAGCAGGACCGCCAGCACGAGGCCGGAGAGCGTCCGCTCCTCAGGCCGCGCCAGCCAGGCCGCGCCATGCAGCATCGTGGCGAGCAACAGGCAGAGATTGAGCAACTCCATGCCCGTGCCGGTGGCATTCTGCGCAAATAAGGGAAGGGATCCGAGCAACCCGATGGCGAGCAGGCCGCCCCGCCAGTTATTCAGTTTCCAGCCGATCCAGCCGATCAACCCCAGCGCGACCGCGAACAGGCCGGTATTCAGGAAAAAAACATTTGCTACCCGGTAACCCGACAAATCGTGCAGCAAGGACAGCAGGAAGGGGAAGAAGATCGGCCGCTTGTCGAGGTAGCTGTCGGTGGACAAAAAAACGCCCTGGATATCATAGCCCCGCACCATGGCGGAGTTGTCCCGAAAGAAATGAAGGTTGTAGGCCGTGGACTGGAGCACGTATTCGTCGTAGAGAATCTTGCTGCGAAAGGTCTCATGCGTCACGGCCAGCAAACCCAGCGCCACGATCAAGCCGGCGGCCGCCCATTGTCCGCGACCTTCGTGGTCGGAAACCTGACCGGGCGGAAACCGGGCCAGGCGCCAGACCGCCACCACCCACCAGACAAACGTGAGGAGGATGACAAAATAACCCGTCTGGCGGAGGAGCGCCAGGGCGGCCGGCACGGGAAAATGCACAAATCCGAAATAGACCGCCCCAACCCCCGCCAGGCCGAAGAACCCCAGACGCAACCCCGGCCGGGAAAGGGACGCGCGCAGTGGGTTGGCAGCAAGGCTCACGGCGGGAAAATCAAGGCAGCCGCTTGATCAGGTGCTCAAAGTATTCCTGGCGGATTTTTTCGCGTTCCACCGCGGTCAGCTTGGCGAGGGGCGAAGGCGTATTGGCCGGGGCGGTCAGCTCCCCGTCCTTGATCGCGACCACCCGGCTGATGCGACTGACCGTCAGGGGCGTGAATCGTTTCTCCCAATAAGACTCCAATTGAAAATCAGGCCCGAGATCATATTCTTTTTCCACGATCAATCGGCCCGTGGCCGGATCCACATCATACCGCTGGAAGACGTAGAACGCCGAGAAGGTATGATTGCGGAAATTAAAGAGAATGATGCCTTTGTGCTCCAGGGTCTGCCGGATGGGCGTGCCGGAAACCAAGTGGGTGATCCAGATCAGGGCATCGTTGTCGATGAAGAGGTAGTCCTTCTCGGGGTGGGCCTTGATGAAGTCCCGGCGCCACTCCATCTCGCGGCCGACATAATAGTCCATGGTGTAGTCATGCCGGGCCATCGACGGCAGCGAATAGGAGAACAGCCCGAGCCCCGTCAGGGCCATGAGCAGACGCCAGATCCAAATCGGCCGGAACAGCTCCGCGACCACGATCACGGTCGCGAGGACCATCCAGAGATTCAGCGGCAGGCTCAGCCGGCGGATCACCGGGTCGTCAAACCGGCCCCAGAAATAACAAAGCAGGAGCAGGGTGTGCGCCGCAAAGCCGACCGAGAAGATCGCACAAGTGGCCTGCATCGCCGGGGCCTGGCGCAAGCGTGTGAGCGTCTTGACCGACCACAGCAGGCAGAACGGCAGCGCCAGGCCGCCGAACACCGCGAGCACCAGGGAGTTTGAGTTCTCCCCCGTGGTGTCGAAGAAGAAATTCAACCAGTGAGAAAAATTATCCGGCGCATAGGCCAGCGAAAACGGTTGGTCAAAACCGGGCTGGCTGGCCAGCTCCCAGGAGGCTTCCCGCACGGCGAAAATCTTTTGGTGCAGCGCCACGGGCAGAAACAGCAGGGGCATGAACGCGGTGCCCCAGTCCAGCACGGGCCGCCCTTCGGCCCGCCACACCCACAGGATCAGCAGGCCGACCGGCAGCAGGAACAGGACCGATTCATAACGGGTCTGGGCGAGGAGCACGGACGACAGGAGCAGGGCCTGCAGGCTGCCGGTATCACGTTGCTCGACGAAGCGAACGCCCAGCAACAGCGTGCTCATGATCATCACCAGATTGAGCAATTCGAAGCCTCCTCCGGTCGCATTCTGGGCCAGCAGCGGCAGGCTCGTCAGCAAGAGGGTGGCCGCGATGCCCGCCTCCTGGCCGGCCAGCTTGCGCGCGGTGTGATAGACCAGCCCGAGCAGGGCAAAAATGAGCCCGGTGTTTAATACAAAGGCATTTTCGGGCCGATAACCCGTCAGGTCGTGCAGCACTGAAACCAGGAACGGCTGGAAGAGCGGCCGTTTATCGAGCCGGCCATCGAGCAATTGAAAGGCGCCCTGCAAGTCATGGCCCCGCACCGGCACCAACGGGTGCTTGTCAAAATGCATCCCCATGGAGGTGCCGAGCAGCATCACCTCATCCATCAGGATTTTGAAACCATACTTTTCGTGCACGAGCAGGACGAGGCCGCAGACTAAAATCAGCAACGGTATGCCCCAAACCGCAGGTCCGGTCGGTTTGGCCCACGGCTTGCTTTCCTTCGCCAGCCGGAAGAGCGACCAGCCAAACCACCCTGCCGTGCCCATGATCGCCCAGTACCCCCCGGCGGTCATGATCGCCAATGCGCTGGTCGCCGAGAAGGTGAAAAAGCCCAGGGTGATGGCCAGCAAGGAGGTGAGGGCGAGTAATTGCAGGCGCCGGTCTGAGCGGATTAAGGCGAATAATTTCATGAATGGAATTTGCGGCTCCAGATTGCGGATGTGATTTGAAATCATATTCTACGCAGAGAACAACCCCCTCTTTCAAGGCGGCGGGTGCGGGAGCAACTGGCCCGGCCCGGCGGCGGCCAGGCGCTTGCCCCGGACAATAAAAAAGCCGCCCGATGAAGGGCGGCTTGAAACTAAACCTTGGCCCGGAATCAGGGCGAGTAGGTGATGGTGCGCAGACCGGCGACACCACCGATCGTGATCGTGATGCCCTGGGTGAAGTCGGTCGGATAGGTCTCGCTGGCGACCGTATTGAGGGCCTTCACATAGTTGGTGGCGCCGATCAGGTT
>JAYTUA010000147.1:0-23709 GCA_043745015.1 Opitutaceae bacterium
TAGGTCAGCCACCACGCCAAGCCCAGCAGGGCGAAGGTGACCACCAGCAGCACCAGTCGCCATTGCGCGAACCACGCCGCGGCAGCAAAGCTGCCCAGCCCGAGACTGAGCGAGAGCAGCGGTCCGATGCAGCACAACGATGCGGCCAACCCGGTCAGAACGCCACCGGTCAAAATCCACGAAGAACCATTCTTTTTCATGGCGGCAGCCTACACCCTGTAGCATGGTATAAGGTCAAGCCGCCATCCTATGACTATCGGGGAACTCGCCGACAAAGCCGGGGTAAACGTGCAAACCGTCCGCTACTACGAGCGCGAGGGCCTGCTGCCCGAGCCTCATCGCTGGCCGGATTCGGGCTATCGCGATTTCGACGATGATGCTCTCCAGCGTCTGCGGTTCATCCGCTCCGCCAAGGATCTCGGTTTCACGCTCCGGGAAATCAAGGAGCTCTTGGAGATGCGCGTTCTGCCCGGAGAATCATGCACCGAGGTGCGTCAGATGATTGGCACCAAGCTAGCCGATCTCGACCAGCGGATAAAAGAGATGCGCCGGTTGCGCCGGGCGCTGGTCAGAATGGACGATGCGTGCCGCCGGCGCGCCGACCGCCGAAGCTGCCCGGCGTTGTGGGCGTTCGAACGATAGCCAGACAGGCCGGCGGCGTGGCGCCGCCCGACACCGCGCGCAGGCAAACGGTCGCAAAAAAACGTGGAATATCTCTCGAGGCAAACCCCAACCCCGTGAGCCCTGAGTAATTCGCTGATCCGTCCTGAAATCGAGTTTCCGATCAGCGGTAGCATTCACTCGCCCGCCTCGTAGCGGGCAATCCAAGCTTTGCTCCAGGTCGCAAAGTTCCCGGCCTCGATGTGCGCCCGGGCCTGTGCCACGAGGTCGAGGTAGAAATAGACGTTATGGAGCGTCAGCAGCGTGCAGGCGAGAATCTCGTTGGCCATGACGAGATGACGCAGATAGGCGCGGGAGAAATTCCGGCAGGTATAGTTGTCCAGCCCCTCGACGAGCGGAGTCGGGTCGGTGCGGTAGCGTTCGTTGCGGAGGTTGATGAGCCCGTCGGGCGTGAAGGCCGCGCCGTTGCGCGCCACCCGGGTCGGGTGCACGCAATCGAACATGTCCACGCCGAGCGCGATCATCTTCAAAATCTGCGGCGGAGTGCCGAGGCCCATCGTGTAACGGGGCTTGTCCGCCGGCAGGAACGGTGTCGTCGCCGCCACCTGCTTGATCATCTCCGGCTCGGGTTCACCCACGCTCACGCCGCCAATGGCGTAGCCGGAAAAATCCAGCGCGGCGAGTGATTCGGCGGCCTCGCGGCGCAGATCGTCAAAGGTCGAGCCCTGCACGATGGCGAAAACTTGGCGCCCGGACCCGAGGAACCCATTGTCCGTGGCGATCTGCTTGCACTGCTGCGCCCAGCGGTAACTGCGGTCGACCGCCTTGCGGCATTCCTCGCGCGAGCAGGGCCACGGCGGGCATTCGTCAATGACCATCGCGATGTCGGCGCCGAGGTCGGCCTGGATGGTCATCACCTCTTTCGGCCCGAGGAAGAGCTTGGCCCCGTCGAGGTGGGACTGGAAGGCAATGCCGTCATCCTTGATGTCGCGCAGCTTGGCCAGGCTGAAGACCTGAAATCCGCCGCTGTCGGTCAGGATGGGGCCGTCCCAGCCCATGAACTGGTGCAGCCCGCCCAAATCGCGGATCAATTCCGAACCCGGCCGCAGGTTGAGGTGGTAGGTGTTGCCGAGGATGATCTGCGCGCCGGTCTCGCGGATTTGTGCCGGCGTCAGCGCCTTGACCGTGCCCTGTGTGCCGACCGGTATGAAAATGGGCGTATCGATCGCTCCGTGCAATGTCCGCAACCGTCCACGCCGCGCCGCCGTGGCAGTATCCGTCTTAATCAGTTGAAAAGTGTCACTCATTCACTGTGTCCACCCTGCCCGCAGACTTGACCCCCTGTCAATTGCCGGCTAGCTTTGCAAAAAGTGCTGCTAGTCATAGACAACTACGATTCGTTCACCTTCAACCTGGTCCAGTATTTCGGCCAGCTGGGCGTAAGCATGCGGGTTTTCCGCAACGACGAGCTTACCCCGGCCGAGGCCGAGCGCCTCAATCCCTCCCGTATCCTGATTTCTCCCGGTCCCTGCACCCCGTCGGATGCCGGCGTGAGTCTCGACATCATCAAGACTTTCGCAGGCAAGAAGCCCATTCTCGGCGTCTGCCTCGGCCACCAATCCATCGGCCAGCTTTTCGGCGGCAAGGTCATCCGTGCCCCGCGCCAGATGCACGGCAAGCTCTCGCCGATCAAACACACCGGCAAGGGCGTGTTCCGCGACCTGCCCTCCCCCTTCACGGCCACCCGGTATCACTCGTTGCTGGTGGAGCGATCCAGTCTGCCGGACTGCCTGGAGATTACCGCCGAATCCGCCGAAGGTGAAATAATGGGCCTGCAGCATAAACAATTTTCCGTCCATGGGGTCCAATTCCACCCTGAATCCATCGCCACCGAAGGCGGCATGCGGATCCTCCAAAACTTCCTCGCCCTCAACTGACCCGCCATGCGCTGCCCCAAGTGTACTTCCATCGAAGACAAGGTGATCGACTCCCGCATCGCCCGCGACGGCAATTCCATCCGCCGCCGGCGCGAGTGCCTGGAGTGCAACCACCGCTACACCACCAATGAGGAGTTCGTCCGCGACACCCTCGTCGTGGTCAAACGCGACGGCCGCCAGGAACCGTTCCTGCGGGAGAAGCTCATCGGCGCCGTCCGCGCCGCCTGCCACAAGCGCCCGATCGACTCAGAGCAGATCTCCATGCTCGTCGAGGATGTCATCGACGCCGTCGAGGCCCGCTACGACAGCCAGGTGCCCACGCAGGCCATCGGCGAGCACGTCATGCAGCGTCTCCGCAAGATGGACCAGGTCGCCTACGTCCGCTTCGCCTCGGTCTACAAGGAATTCCGCGACGTCTCCGAGTTCGTCCACGAAATCAGCAGCCTTGCCCCCGGCGCCCACGGCGCTACACTCAAGTCCAAGAAATGACGCGCTCCCCCCAACTGCGCCGGCTCCACTTCCTGAACGCGCTGTTCGCCCCGCTCACCGGGCACGACCTCTATCTGGCGCAGCAGATCGACGACGCCATCGCCACCAGCCTCGGTGAGGCCGAACAACGGGGCCCCACCGATCCGGGCTTTGTCGCCGCTGCCGCCAAACTCTTCGAACGCCTCTGCTCCGCGCAACCCCAGCACGGTTTTTTCCATTGGGATGCCGGGGCCGACGAACACGGCGCCTCGCCGCTGTTTGCCCGGGCCGGGGTCATGCAGGGCCTTAAAAGCCTCGCCACCTATCCCGAGTCGACGCTCCTCGTCACCAACCTCCGCAGCGCCCATTGTCCGCCGGACAAGCGCTGGACCGAGCGCCGCCGCCGTGCCTACGATGACTCCCTCGCCCTGATCCGCGAACTCGCCGCCGCCCGCTCCCGCCGCAGCACGAACCTGAATCTATTATTCCTCTGATTTCCCTCGGATGGCGCGGATATACGCGGAGGCTTTTCCTCTCATGGCCAAGACTCTTTTTCAGAAAATCATCGACCGCGAAATCCCTGCCAAGCTCGCGCACGAAGATGAGCATTGCATCGCCATCCACGACATCAACCCGCAGGCTCCCGTGCACGTGCTGGTGATACCCAAGAAGCCCATCGGCCGGGTCGCCGAAGCCACCGCCGCTGATCAGGCTTTGCTCGGCCATTTACTGCTCACCGCCGCCGCCCTCGCCAAAAAACTGGGCGTCGCCGCGTCGGGTTACCGGATCGTCATCAACAATGGCCGGGATGGCGGCGAAACCGTGCCTCATCTCCATGTCCACCTGCTCGGCCAGCGCCCAATGGGCTGGCCCCCGGGTTGATTGCGCTGGAACAAATCGGGGCCTTTCCAGTCTAGAAAAGACCTAAATACCCATGAACAAATATCACCAGACCATTTCACTGTGCGCGGGCTCCACGTTACTCATCAGCGCTTTGCTTACTTCCGGCTGCGCTTCTTCCGACACCAGCCCCAATACCGAGCGGGGCGCGATCGGCGGTGCCGTGGCCGGGGCCATTATCGGTGGCATCATCGGACACCAATCCGGTGAGTCTGAGAAAGGTATGGCGGTCGGAGCGGCGACCGGGGCGATCATCGGTGGCATGGCGGGTAACAACGAGGATCGCCGCGTGACCGAGATCCAGTACGAGCGCCGCATCGCCGAGGAGGCTCTCGCCAAGGAACACGCCCAGGAAGACGCTTACCGCCAGCGCATGATTGCGCAGGGCAAGACGGTCGAGGACCAGGAAATCCTCGCCGCCCGGCAGCGGGCCGAGGCCGCCGAAGCCGAGGTCGCCCGCCTGAAGGCCGAGGAAGCGACCGCGCTGAGGAAGGCCAAACAGCTCGAGGAGTTCCGCGCCCGCGAAGCTGCGGCGAAGGCCGAGGCTGAGCGCATGCGCACCGGCAAGTAAGCCCGACCCATCTTTGGTCAGCCGGCTCCAGTGGTTTTGCCACTGGAGCTTTTTTTCAACGCTGAGGTAGGGCGCGACCGCTGGGCGCGCCGTATTTCCTGCGCGGCCGGCCCAGCGGTCCGTCCCTACCTGCCCATCCACGGCTACCACATATCAGCTTCGCGCCTCGAAGGTGCCGTCCGCGCGTTTCGTCACCAGCTTCTTCAGCTCAAGCATCATCAGCGCTGCGGAAACTTCCTGCGTCGCCAGTCTGGTGGCCGCCGTCAACGCATCGATGCTGAGCATCGCGCCGCCCTTGAAGCAGTCGAGCACCCGGCGCTCCTTCTCGTCGAGCTGCGGCAGCAGTTGCTCCAGCACGCTGGGCTCACCCTCGGTCGCAATCGCCTTGGGCCGGAGCCCGTCGAGGTAGTTCAGTTCGTTGAGAATGTCGTCCACCCCGGTCAGGAGCGTCGCCCCATCGCGGATGAGTTGATGACAGCCCTGGCTGGTTGATTGGTCGATGCGGCCCGGCACCGCGAAGATCAGCCGACCCTGCTCCCCCGCGAAACGGGCCGTGATCATCGCCCCGCCCTGCACGTCGCTTTCCACCACGACCACGCCCTCGCAGATCCCCGAGACCACCCGGTTGCGCATCGGGAAAGATTGCTTGTCCGCCTTCCGGCCAAAGGGAAATTCCGACAGCACCGCGCCGGTCTCGGCGATGCGCCGGTAGAGATCGAGGTTCTCCGGCGGATAGACGATGTCGATGCCGCAACCGAGCACCGCCACGGTCTTGCCGCCGACCGACAGCGCGCCCTCGTGCGCGGCGGTGTCGATGCCGCGCGCCAGCCCGCTCACCACACAGAAGCCCCTCTGCGCCAGCTCGGCCCCGAGCTTCTTGGCCACCGACTGTCCATAGAGCGTCGTGCGCCGGCTGCCGACGACCGCCATGCAGGGTTGCCCGAACAGATAGCCGCCCTTCCGGTAAAGCCCGATTGGCGGGTCGTGGATTTCCTTCAGCATTTTCGGATACCCCTCGTCCCGCGTGGTGATGAATACGGCCCCGGCCTTGGCCAGCCGCTCCTCCTCGCGCGGCAAATCAAAGTGCGTCCGCCAGTTTATCAGGGCAGCACTGGTCTTGGAACCGACCCCGCGCACGGATTCCAACCGGCGCTTGTCCGCCGTGAGGATCTCGCGCGGGTCGCCGCCAAGCTCCTGCAGCAGGCGGTTGAGCGTGATGGGGCCGATGTTGGGCAGATCGTTCAAAATCATGAACGCCTGCCGCTCCGTCAGAGTGTCTGCCATGTCTAGGGGATGAGCGCCGGCCCGAGCTGCTCGAGGATTTCCGCAATCTCTACGGCGACCTGACCCCGGGCGCGAGCCAGTAAATCAGCCGCCCGGCCGTGCCAGACCACGCCCCGGCACGCGGCCAGCAGCAAGTCATCCGGTTTCTGCGCCAGCAGCCCGCCCGTCAACCCGGCGAGGAGGTCCCCGCTGCCACCGCGCGCCAGCACGGGCCCACCGAACGGACTGTGGTAAATTGTTTTGCCGTCGGTGACCCGTGTCAGCGGCCCCTTCAGCACCAGCACGCAGTTTTCCGCAGGCTTCACGGCACTGGTGATTCGCTGGTATTCCCCGGCATGAGGCGTGCAGATAACACGCTTGCCCAGCGCCGCGACCAACACCTCAGGCCGCAAGGCATCCGCATCGAGCACGAGCGGAATGTTCGTATTACGAACATTCGCCTGGAGCATCGCGAGTGTTTCGGGTTCTGCACCCAAGCCCGGTCCAATCAGCATCGCGGTGGCTCGAGCCTGACGGGCTTGAATCAAATCCCATGTGCCCGCGGCCAAGCCCCCTGCCGCCGTTTCCGGACAACCCACCCACATGGCCTCCGGGTGGCGCGAAGCGTATTCCGGCGCCAACCGCTCGGGCACGAACGCCGTCACCAAACCCACTCCACTGCGGAGCGCGGCGCGCACGGCCAGCATCACGGCACCCGGGTAGCTGCGCGAGCCACCGACGACAATCAGGTGACCGAAGGTGCGCTTGTCCGTCTGCGAGGCGCGCAACTCCGCCAGCGGCGCCAGCACCTGCGTCGTCAGGATGCGCTCCTTGGCTTCCGGCAGGGAGGCTCCGTCAAAGAAACCCAGATCGAGATACCGCAGCCGGCCGACCGAGCTCGTCACCCGGGGTGAGAGCACCGGCTGTTTCACGATGCCGGTCGCGTAAGTGAAATCCGCCCGGAAGATCGTCGTCGCGTTCGTGTCGCCCACCCCGCTCGGCAGATCCACGGCCGCCCGGAACCTGATGCCCACATGGGCATTGACCTGCGCGATCAACGCCGCGGTGTCGGCGTCCATTGGCGTCCGAAACTGAAAGCCGAATATCCCGTCGAGGCACAAATCCCAACACACCCCGCCCTGACGGGCACCCTTCTCCAGAGGGGATTGGTCCGAAGCGCCGTCGAGAATCCCCTCTAGAGAGGGGTGGCGCGAAGCGCCGGGGTGTGTTTTGGCAACTGTTACTCGCAAACCAGCATCTCGCTTCAACCAGTCCAGCGCGCGTCCTGCCAGCGGACGTAGATCAGCCGCGCCGAAGCAGAGCCCCACGACGGCCCGGGCATCTGGCCGGGCCGCGAGAATTGCCCGGGCCGCCAGCAACGCATCGCCGCCATTGTGCCCTTTGCCGGCGAGGACAAGCAACCGGGCATTGTTGGGCAGACCGCCGATCTCCTTGAAATCCTCCAGAATGGCCTGCGCCACTTTCTGTCCGGCGTTTTGCATCGCCGTCCACTCGGCGGCCTCGTCCTTGAGCAATCGCGCCTCCCAGGCCTTGGCCTCGGCGCAGGTCAGGACCGGGTGAGAAAGCACGCGATCCATAACCGCCTCCTAGTGTTTCACCAAAGCGGCCACGGCCATGGCGTGGCTGTCGATGTGGGAGAGGGTGAGCCACACATGGGTGGCGCCGACCTCCTTGAGCAAGGCCGAGGCCTTGGCGTCGAGGTGGACCAGCGGCTCTTTGCGCGAGCCGTGGTAAACCGACATCGAGGTCCAGTCGAGGTGTTCGCCAATGCCCGTGGTAAACGCCTTGGAGATCGCCTCCTTGGCCGCCCAGCGCGCGGCGTAGTGCTTGTGCGGGTATTTGAGGGAATTGCAGTAAGCCTGCTCCTCCTCGGTGAAAATGCGCTTGAGGAAACGGTCGCCGTGGCGCTTCAGCACACTGTGGATGCGCTCAACCTCGATGATGTCGCAACCAAGGCCCATCAGGGTGCCGCCGGGGGGAAGGACGATGCTCATACAATGACCTCCCGCGAATAACGCGAATTCACGCGAATGGGCCAGCCGGTTTGATTAGTGTGCATTGGCGTGATTCGCGGGTGAAATAACTCAGGGATTCATCAGGGCCTTCATCGTGCGCACGGCCTCGTCGATGCCGGTGAAGAGGGCGCGGCTGATGATGCTGTGGCCGATGTTAAGTTCGTGGAGATGGGGGATGGTGCGGACCTCCGCGATGTTCACGTAGTTGATACCATGCCCGGCGTTGACCACAAGCCCGGCGGCGTGCGCCTGTTTCGCGCCGGACACGAGGCGTGCGAATTCCGCGGCCCGGCCGGCACCATGGTAAGCGTTGGCGTAGGCGCCGGTGTGCAGCTCGACCCAAGGCGCCCTTAACTTCACCGACATCTCGATCTGGTCGGCGTCAGGGTCGATGAAGAGACTGGTCTTGATGCCGGCGGCGTTCATGGCGTCGGTCACGCGCGCGACCTTGTCGCGGTGTTTGACGACATCCAACCCGCCCTCGGTCGTGATCTCCTCGCGGCTCTCGGGCACGAGGCACACGGAATGCGGTTTCAGCTGCAGGGCCAGCGCCGTCATCGCCGGAGTGCAGGCCATCTCCAAGTTGAGGCGGGTGGACTTCGCCGCGGCAAGGCGGTTGACGTCCTCATCCTGAATGTGGCGGCGATCTTCACGCAAATGGACCGTGATGCCGTCGGCGCCGGCCTTTTCGCATCGGAAGGCCAGCTCGACCGGATCGGGTTCGACGCTGCCACCCTGGGCCTGCCGGTAGCGGGCTTGGCGCAGGGTCGCCGCATGGTCGATGTTGACGCCGAGGAGAATCATAAGGGGAAGGTTGACCAGTAAGGCGCCGGCCTCTCTCCTTGGCAAAAGCGAAATGACCGGACCGACCCCCTCAGCGCCCAAGCCCAAAGCGGAGAATCTGTTGCTCAACCTCTGCTACAACGTCGCCCTACCGACCGCCATCATGTCCTGGGGCAGCGGCGCACGGGCGCTGGGTCCCAAGTGGGGCCTGGTGGTCGCGCTGCTATTCCCCCTGGGCTACGGCATCCATGATTTTATCCGGCGGCGGCGGTTCAATTTCATCTCCGGGATCGGATTTTTCAGCGTGCTCGTCACGGGCGGGTTTGGCTTGATGAAACTGGATGGCTTCTGGTTTGCGGTGAAGGACGGTGTCCTCCCGGCCCTCATCGGCGTGGCGGTGCTGGCCTCCATGCGCGCCAAGGAGCCGCTGGTGCACGAGATACTCTACAATCCGCAGGTGATCGATGTGGAGCGGGTGGATCAGGCCCTCACCGCCCGGGCCGCACACGGGGGTTTCAACGGGCTGATGCACAAATCCAGTTACCTCATTGCCGCGGCCATGTTTCTGAGTGCGGGGCTGAATTACGGTTTCGCCCGCTACATCATCCGGAGCACCCCGGGCACGGAAGCCTTCAACCAGGAGTTGGCGAAGATGCACTGGGTCAGCCTGCTCGGCATCTCGATCCCCACCATGGCCATGATCATGTATGCCCTGTGGGGACTCCTGAAAGGGCTGACGGCTCTCAGCGGCCTGACGCTGGACGAAATCCTGCGGCAGCCGCCGGAAAAGAAGCCCGAGCCGACAAATTCCGCTGGAGGCCCCGTCTCCTGACGGGCCGCGGCCCGCGGGGACGTGGGTCCACCAAAATAAGATTAACCGCGCTGCTCCAGTGCGACGTACTCGCGCTTGACCGGGCCGACGTAAACCTGCCTAGGCCGGTAGATGCGGCCCTTGGGGTTGGAGGCAACCTCTTTCCAGTTGGCAATCCAGCCCGGAGCACGCCCGATGGCGAACATGACGGTGAACATGTTGGTCGGGATGCCCAGCGCGCGGAAGATGATGCCCGAGTAGAAATCCACATTCGGGTAGAGCTTGCGCGAGATGAAATAGTCGTCCTTGAGCGCAGCCTGCTCCAGGTTGTGGGCGATGGCGAGCAGCGGGTCGGACTTGCCGAGTTTCTGCAGGACGACGTCGCAGGCCCGGCCGATCACGCGGGCGCGGGGATCAAAGTTGCGGTAGACCGCGTGGCCGAAACCCATGAGGCGGTTGCTCTTCGAACCGCCCTTGGCCGCCTTGATGAAGCGCGTACCGTCGTCGTGCTCGTCGTGGATGGACTGGAGCATGTTCATCACCGCGGTGTTGGCCCCGCCGTGGAGCGGGCCGGACAGGGCGTTGATGCCGGCGGAAAGGGAGGTGAACAGGTTGGCCCCGCTGGAGCCGACCATGCGCACCGTCGAGGTGCTGCAGTTCTGCTCGTGGTCGGTATGCATCAGGAGAATGAGGTTGAGCGCCTTGGTCACCTCCGGGATGGCCACGTAATCCTGATACGGCTCCGAAAACATCAGGTGCAGGAGGTTGTCGCAGAAGGGCAGATCCTTGGGATGCAGGAACGGCAGGCCGCGGGTATGGCGGTAGATCATCGCCCCGATGGTGCGGATCTTCGAGATGGCCATGGCGGCGGCGAGGTCGAACTGCTGGAGGTCCTTCTCGAAATTGTTCGTGGCGAGCTGGTGATAGTGCGCGGCCAGGGAACCGACGATGGAAGAAAGCATCGCCATGGGCGGCGCATCCTTGGGGAAACCTTCGAAAACCCGCTGCATTTGCGTTTCGATGGCGGCGTTCGACCGCAGGAGGTCGCTGAAGGTCTTCCACTGTTTTGCGGTGGGCAGCTCGCCATAAATCACCAGGTAAGCCGTCTCGATGAAGTTGCTATGTTCCGCCAGTTGCTCGATCGGATAGCCCCGATGGCGCAGGATGCCGTTGTCCCCGTCGAGGAAGGTCACCTGACTCTCGCAGGAACCGGTATTGCCATAGCCTTGGTCGTAGAAAATGCAGCCCGTATCCTTGCGGAGGTTGCGGACATCGACCGCCTTTTCCCCCTCGCTGCCGATCATCACCGGATAGGAATATTCTTTGCCGTCGATCTTGATGAAAGCGTTATCGGGCATGGCGGGGTGGCTGCTAACAGAGCAGAAATTGCGCCTGTTGCAAAGCAAAGCCGAGCACGGCGGGGATGAATCGAAAGTCATTAGCTCCCCGGCTCCCGGCTCGTAGAAAATCTACCGGGGCGGCCGCGGCGCCGGGCCGGGGCTACTTGACGGGCACGACCGGCACCGCGAAAACATCCGCGGGGAACCGCTCGCCCACCGTCACTTTGTCAATGGTGATGGTGGCGACCTTGCCGTCCGGCGTCTGGTTGAGCATTTTCCGGGGGAACCGGATGCCGCTGGCGATAATTTGGCCTTCTTCCCGGATTTCGCCGCCATCTTCGATCTCGGTCTTGACCAGCCGACCGGTGGACTTGTCAAAATAACGGAGATAAACGATGCTGCTGCGGTGGGTGAAGGACAGCTTGACGCAGGCAAGGCCGTCGACCAGCGCATCCCCGAGCAACCGGACCTCACGTGAATCCTGATCGTGGTTCGCGTAGAAACTGAGGTTCTCGATCGTCGAGGCCCGCAGTCGCTTGATGGCCGCCTGATCGAGCAGGCTGATCCGGGGTGGAGTTTTGTTGGTCCGGTCGCTTACCTTCTCCCAGGCGTCATACCCATCAAGCGTGGTGGTGTGTTCGATCTTCTCGGAGCGAAGAATTTGGCGGTGCTGCATCGGTTTTTGGAAAACGATGTCGATGGAGCGGCTGATCGGACGGTCGATCTCCTTGCCGGGAGCAGCCGGATCCGGAAC
The DNA here is from genome assembly GCA_043745015.1 of Opitutaceae bacterium. Classification (GTDB taxonomy): domain Bacteria; phylum Verrucomicrobiota; class Verrucomicrobiia; order Opitutales; family Opitutaceae; genus Lacunisphaera. The sequence goes on from JAYTUA010000147.1 coordinate 11,485, forward strand.
CCGTTCCATGGTTTCGACCGTGCCCTCATAATGCAGGCTTTTCACCGCATTTAGGGTGCTTTCCGGGGCGATTATGGCCCGGGCCCGGGCCACCCACTCTTCCGCCGGGTCGGCGGCGACGGCGGGCAACGCGGCCATCACGACCAAGGCGGCGAGAGCGTAAAAACGACAGGCGGGCATACGGGGGTTTATGACAGGGGAAATTGGGCCCCGTGCCGCCTTTCGCAATGGGAAACTACTCCCATTCAATCGTGGCCGGAGGCTTGGAACTGATATCCAGGACCACCCGGCTGACCCCACGCACCTCGTTGGTGATGCGGCTGGAAATTTTCTGGAGAAGATCGTGCGGCAACTTCGCCCAGTCGGCGGTCATCGCGTCGATGCTCTCCACGATGCGGAGGGCGATGACGTAATCATAGGTGCGCTCGTCGCCAAACACCCCGACCGTCTTGACCGGCAGAAAAACGGCAAACGACTGCCAGACCTTCCAGTAATAGCCCGACTTCATCATCTCGTCCTGCAGCACGGCGTCGGCGTTGCGGAGGATGGCCAGCTTGTCGGCGGTGATGTCACCCATCACGCGCACCCCGAGGCCCGGGCCGGGGAACGGCTGGCGCCAGACGACCTCCTTGGGCAGGCCGAGCGCGGCCCCGACCGAGCGCACCTCGTCCTTGAAGAGTTCGCGGAGCGGCTCGATGAGCTTGAGTTTCATCCGCTCAGGCAGGCCGCCGACGTTGTGGTGGGTCTTGATGAGTGAGGCGGGATTGCCGGCGATCGAGACGCTCTCGATGACGTCGGGATAGAGTGTCCCCTGCCCGAGGAACTGCGCGCCGCCGATGGAGCGCAGTGATTTTTCAAAAACCTCGACGAAGGTGCGGCCGATGATCTTGCGCTTGGTCTCGGGCTCGCTGACGCCCTTCAGTCGCTTGAGGAAGAGCTGCGCGGCGTCCACCACGCGGAGGTCGATCTTGAAATTCCGTTTATAGAGCGCCTCGACGTGGGCGCGCTCATCCTTGCGGAGCAGGCCGTTGTCCACGAACACGCAGGTGAGTTGCCGGCCGATAGCCCGGTGCAGGAGCGCGGCGGCGACCGAGGAGTCCACGCCGCCGGAGAGCCCGAGAAGGACGCGGGACTTGCCGACCTTGGCACGGATCTCAGCCACGGCGTGGGCGATGAAGTCCTTGGTCGTCCAGTCCTGCTTCGCCCGGCAGACCTTCACGAGAAAATTGCGGATCATGTCCACGCCGCGCTCCGTGTGGAAAACCTCGGGATGAAACTGAATGCCATAGAATCCGCGCTTGGCGTCCTCGATGCCAGAGAACGGCGAATTCTCGGACACGGCGGTGGCGACGAAGCCGGGCGGCAGCTTGGTGAGTTTGTCGCCGTGGGAATTCCAGATGCGAAGTTTCCTGGGCAGGCCGGCGAAGAGTTTGCCCGGCTTCTTGATGGTCAGGCGGCCGTGGCCGTATTCGCGGGCCTGGCTGAGCGCGACTTTGCCGCCGAGAAAATAGCCCATGAGCTGCACGCCATAGCAGATCCCGAGGACGGGCACGCCGAGCCGGAAGATTTCCGGGTCGGGATGCGGGGCGGTTTTCGCATAAACGCTCTGCGGGCCGCCGGAGAGGATGATGCCGACGACGCCATCCGCGCGGAGTTGGGCCGCCGGGGTGCTGTAGTGGTAGATCTTCGAATAGACCTGGCACTCGCGGATCCGGCGGGCGATGACCTGCGTCAGTTGGGAACCGAAATCGAGAACGGCGATTGTCTGTGCCATGCGAAGTTATGGGGCACTCGCCGCGGGCGAATCAATCCCAATTCGAGCGTGGTCCCGGTCCGGCGGGGCTGGTTACTGCCCGCCTTGGTCAATCCACTCCCGCACATGGGCATCCAGCACGGCCAGCGGCAGGGCGCCCTCCATCAGCATCCGGTCATGAAAGGCCGGCAGGGCAAATTTCGCGCCCAGTTGCGTTTCGGCCCGGGCCCGGAGCTCGCGGATCTTCAACTGGCCGGCCTTGTAACCGAGGGCCTGGCCGGGGACGGCCATATAACGCTCCATCTCGGCCACCTGCACCTCAGGCTTGCCGCCTTCGTTCTCGGCCCCCTAGGCGAGCGCCTGCTCCCGCGTCCAGCCCTTGGCGTGCAGACCGGTATCGACCACGAGGCGGATCGCCCGGTGCATGTCACCGAAGAGCATGCCGAGGTGTTGGTAGGGATCGGTGTAAAGGCCGAGTTCCCTGCCCAAGCTCTCCGTGTAGAGCGCCCAGCCCTCAACGTAGGCGTTGTTGGCGTCGTAGCGGCGGAATTTTGGCAGGGCGGTATTCTCCAGGGCGAGCGAGACTTGGAAGTGATGGCCGGGGATCGCTTCATGCAGAAAAAGATCCTCCATGCGGGGGGTGCGATAAGCGCGCGAAATCAGAATCGGCACATAGAAAATGCCGGGACGGCTGCCGTCCGCCGTGCCGGAGTTATACTCGGCGAAGGCGGTGGCTGCGCGGAATTTCTCCGTTGCCCGGACCTCAAATTTCGACTTCGGCAGGTGCCGGAAAAATTTCGGCACCTGGGCCATGATCCGCCCCTCGATGGCGCGGTAGGCGTTGAGGATTTCCTCGTCGGACTTGAAGGGCGCGAATTGCGGATCCGAAGCCACAAAGGTCAGGAATTCCGCCAGCGTGCCCTTGAAACCAACCTGGGCCTGGATCGAGTTCATCTCGGCCCGGATCCGGGTGACTTCCTTCAACCCCAGCTGATGAATCTCCTCGGGCGACATCGTGGTCGTCGTCATGGCGCGCACCGAGTAAGCGTAAGCCTCCTTGCCTCCGGGCAGGGCGCCGATGCCGGCGGTCTCGCGGCACTTGGCCAGATATTCGTCGCGGATGTAGGCATGCAGCCGGGCGTAAGCCGGCAGCATGATCGTCCGCACGCCCTCGGCATATTCCCTGGCGAGGGCATCGCGTTCGGCGACGGGCAGACCGGCGGGCAGTTTCTTCAGCGGCGCGAAAAGGATGTTGGTGTCCGCCTCGTCCGCCATCAGCGGCTCCAACTGCTTCAACACCCGCTCCATGAGGATCCGGGGCTGCGTCAGCCCCTTGGCCGAGCCTTCGCGCATGTTGGCGATCGCAGTATCGACCCAGGCGCTGAAGCCCCGGGCCCGGCCCAGGAAGTTCCTGAAATTCTGCCCCGTCTTGAACGGATGGACGGAGGAACCCGAGGCCATCTGGGCGAAATACAGGTGCGGTGAACTGAACTGGTTGACCGGCATGAGGGCGAAGATCTGGTTCGCCGCCTCCCGGCGGATTTCCAGGTTCCATTTCAGGGTGTCGTAGCTCAGCCGGTCGGTTTCGGAGAGCCCGGCCCGGTCAAAGCCGGCCAGCGCCGCCAGATACCGGTCACACATCGCCGTGACACTGGCGCGATGCCCGGCGCTGATGTCGTTGGGCCAGACCGCCTCGTAGCGCGGATCGTTGTCACCGTTGATGGCGGTCTCGATGGGGAACAGGGCGAGGTAATCGTCGTAGTAGCGATCGAGCACCGCGCGAAACGCGGTGGCATCAGCCGCCCGGAGGCCGGCACAGAGGAAAATCAGCAGGAGCGTGGAGAGCAGGCGTTTCAGCATGGCAAAAGCTAAGCCCGCCCCACCTCAGTTCCAGATCAAAACTTCAGCCGGGTATTCGGATGGCCACATTTCGGACACGGTGCTGTATCGGTCCCGCGCTTTTCCGTGTAGAGGTGGTCGCAGCGGATGCAGTGAAACGTGATCCGGCGGCGCTCCGTATCATAGAACGCCCGGTCGCGGCGGTCATAATAAACCCACAGGAAGCCAAACACCCCCAGCACCGACAGGCCGTACAGGACGATGGCAAAAGTGAAATCGGGCGACGTGACCACGCCGGAACTTCACACGAAGACGCGCCCACGCCAAGGGGAAATGCTGGCCGGAGCTGGCCCGACCCTTGCCGTCACTTCCGCGCCGGCAGCGCCCGGGTGTCGTTGACCGAGATGCCACCGTCCACCAGCAGGGTCTGGCCGGTCACATAGCGGCCGGCCTCGCTGGCCAGGAAGACCAGTGCTCCGTCGAGGTCCTCGACTGCTCCCGGGCGGCGCAGGGGAATTTTCTCGCTCAAGTAACTTACCCACGCGGCATCCTCATACATGACGGCGTTCTGCGACGTCTTGAACCAGCCCGGCGCGAGGCAGTTCACCGTCACCCCGTGCGGCCCCCAGTCGGCAGCGAGGCTCATAGTCAGCTGCTTGATGCCACCGCGACTCGCCCCGTAGGGCCCGAGCCCGGCATAGCCGGCCACACTGGTGACCGAGCCGATATTGATGATGCGGCCGCTCCCCTGCTCCACCATGTGGCGGGCGACCGCTTGCGCGACGAAGAACGGCCCGCGCAGGTTGGTGTCGAGGATGGTGTTCCAGTCCTCCCACGTGACGTCGAGCGCCGGTTTGCGGATATTGCAGCCGGCATTGTTCACCAGAATGTCGATCCGCCCGAAATGCGCGTGCACGGCGGTGACCGCGGACTTGATGCTGTCCGCGTCCCGCACATCGAGCACCACGGGCAGGCAACGCCGGCCGAGGGCCTCGATCTCCTTCTTGGTCCCCTCGAGCGAGGCCAGGGTACGGCTGGTGACCGCGACATCCGCACCGGCCCGGGCCAGCGTAAGGGCAAAGGCCCGGCCCAGTCCGCGGCTGGCGCCGGTGACGAGGGCGGATTTTCCCCTGAGATCAAAATTGGCTGAAGTGCTCATGGTTGCAAAATTACCTTCATGTATTGACCACCGTCCTTGGCGCTGAGGCGCGAGAACCATTCCGGCCCCTCGGCGAGGGGCGCGACCCGGCTGATCATCGGCTCCACCCGGATCACCCCGCGGGCGATCAGATCGAGGCACAGCGGATATTCCCCCGCGGAGGAACAGCTGCCAAACAGGGTTAGCTCGCGCGTAACCACCGCCTGGAGGGGAAAGTCTGTTTTGGGCGCCAGATTGCCCACGAGCACCGCCGAACCCCCGCGCCGCAGGCAGGCCAGCGCCAGTTGCAGCGTCGGCGAAACGCCGACGACCTCGAAGGCCAGATCCGCCCCCTGCCCGCCCGTCAGCCGCGCGACTTCGGCCGGCACATCGCATTTATCCGACTGCAGCGTGTCGGTCGCGCCGAGCTCGCGGGCCAGCGCGAGCCGCTTCGGCTCCAGGTCGACCGCGATGATGCGCCGCGCTCCGGCCCAGCGCAGCGCCTGCACAATAAAGAGGCCGATCATGCCGCTGCCGACCACCACGGCGGTGTCGGTCGGCGCAATGCGGACGCGTTGCACGGCGTGGATCGCGATGGAAACCGGCTCAACCATCGCGGCAAGGGGATAGGTCAGGCCAGCGGGCAGCCGGTAAAGAATACGGGCCGGCAACGTGACGTATTCGGCAAAGGCCCCATGCTGGCGATACTCGGCCGGGGCCACGCCCAGCACCCGGCGGTTGTCGCACAGGTTGATGTGGCCACTGCGGCAATACCCGCATTCCCCGCACGAAATTGTGGAATCAAAGGTCACCCGCTCGCCCACCGACCAGCCTGTCACCTCCGGGCTCACGGCGACAATTTCACCCGCCGCCTCATGCCCCATGATCAGCGGCGGCCGTCGGCGACCCGTCGAACCATCCCAACCATGTATGTCGCTCCCGCAGATCCCGCAGGCGCGGACGCGCAGTAACACCTCACCCGGAGCGGGCGACGGATCGGGAAAATCCACCAATGCGAGCTGCGAGGGAGCGGTAAGAAGCAGGGCCTTCAAGGGAGCGGGTAGGTTCGGAGAATCCCGCCCTGACGCCAAGGGGAAAGCATGGACACGGAATTCCCGCTTGCCCGCTGGTCCCGGCTGCGCAGCATGCTCGCTTACCCCATGAAAACCCCAGGTTACGTTCTGTGTGCGGCCCTGCTGGGCTGCAGTCTCCCCATGTTGAAGGCCGAGGTCGTGCCTGCCTCGCTTTTTCGCGACCACGCCGTCCTGCAGCAGGGCAGGCCCGTGCCCGTCTGGGGCACGGCCGACGAGGGCGAGCAGATAACCGTCACGATTGCCGGCCAGCACGCCAGCACGACCGCCCGCGGCGGCCGCTGGTCGCTGAAGCTCGCGGCCCTGCCCGTGGGCGGGCCCTACGAGCTGATCATCGCCGGCAAAAACAAAATCGTGATTTCCGATGTGCTCGTGGGCGAGGTCTGGATCTGCAGTGGCCAGTCCAACATGGAGCGCCAGCTCGGCCTGCGCGAAGGCCAGCAACCGATCAAGAACTGGCAGGCCGAGGCCGCCGGCGCCGACTTCCCCAAGATCCGCCACTTCGAGGTTTCGCAGAAGACCGCCCCGGTCCCGCAGACCGCCGTCGGCGGACAGTGGCTCGTGTGCTCCCCCGAGACCGCGGCCAGGTTCACCGCCGTCGGCTTTTTCTTCGGTCGCGCCCTGCACCAGTCGAGCAACGTGCCCATCGGCCTGATCCACACCTCCTGGGGTGGCACCCCCGCCGAAGCCTGGACGAGCGCCGCCGGGCTGGATCCCTGGCCGGAGTATGCCGCCACCATCGCCCACCTGAGAAAATCCGCGGAGAACGCCGCCGCGGCCGAGGCCGACTACCAACACGATCTGGCCGCCTGGTATGCCGCCAATGACCCCGGCGCCGCGGCCGCCACGCCGTGGTTTGCCGCCGCCCTGCCTGATCAAAATTGGGGCCGCATGGTGCTGCCTATCTTCTGGGAGAAAGCCGGCCTGCCCGGATTCGACGGCCTGGTCTGGTTCCGCCGGGAGTTCACCCTGTCCGAGTCCTGGGCCGGCCGGGCCGGCGAACTGCACCTGGGCGACATCGACGACAGCGACGTGACCTGGCTCAACGGCGTGCAGATCGGCTCCACCGATGGCTGGCACACGCCCCGCGTTTATCCCGTGGCCGCCGGCCTGCTGAAACCCGGCCGGAACGTCCTCGCGGTACGTGTGCTCGACACCGGCGGCGGCGGCGGCCTGTGGGGCGGACCGGAAGACACCTTGCGCTTGCTGGCCAAGGGCGAACCCGGCCTGCCCGCACTCACGCTCGATGGTGAGTGGCGGTACCAGGTGGCGGCGGATTTCACCAAGGTGAAGCGCCCGCCCGCCGCCCTGCGCGGCAGCCCCGGCAACCCGACGGTGCTCTACAACGGGATGATCGCACCCCTGCTGCCCTATGCCATGCGGGGTGTCATCTGGTATCAAGGTGAGGCCAACGCCGACCGCAGCCGGCAGTATCGGACCCTTTTCCCCGCCATGATCGCCGACTGGCGCAAACAGTGGGGCCAGGGCGATTTCCCTTTCCTCTACGTCCAGATCACGCCCTACAAGGAAATGCCCCCCGAGATCCGCGAGGCGCAGCTGCTGGCGCTCGATCGGACGAAGAACACCGCCATGGCCGTGACCCTCGACGTGGGCGACGCCGAGGACATCCACCCCACGGACAAGCGTCCCGTGGGCGAGCGTCTCGCCCTCGCGGCCCGCGCCGTCGCCTACGGGGAGACGCTCGAATACTCCGGCCCGATCTTCAGCCAGGCGTCGTTCAAGAAGGGCCGAGCGGTCCTGAAATTCACCCACCTCGGCGGCGGCTTGGTCGCCAAGGATGGCGAACTGAAAGGCTTCACCATCGCGGGGGCCGACAAGGTTTTCCATCCGGCCAAGGCCGTGATCTCCGGCAAGACGGTGGTCGTCAGCGCCGAGGGCGTGCCGGCCCCGGTCGCCGTGCGTTATGCCTGGGCGAACGTGCCGGAAGGCAACCTGTTCAACCGCTCCGGCCTGCCCGCCTCACCTTTCCGGACGGACGTGGAGTGAAGGTCCGGTCTGTAGTTACCCTATAGCCTATTACGATAGTGCCTCCCTTACGCAGCGTCATCCTGAGCGTAGCGAAGGATCCACGGGGCCGGCCTGGACTGCGCTGATCACTTGGATCCTTCGCTTCGCTCAGGATGACGGAACGGAGGGTTGGTTTTCACCCAAATCCGTCCGGAGGCCGGGCTCCACCGGGCAAAGAAAAACGCGCCGTCCTGATGGATCGGCGCGTTGAGAGCGGGACGTTAACCGGAGCTTAGCTCTTGGCTTCGTCGGCCTTGGGAGCTTCGGCAGCAGGCGCAGCGGCCTCGGCGGCGGGCTTCGCCTTCTTGGGGGCCTTCTTCTTGCCGCGGGACTTGGAGTAGCCCACGTCATCGGCGCCGATCAACTCGATCAGGGCCATCTCGGCGGCGTCGCCGATGCGCTGCGGTCCGAGCTTGTAGATGCGGGTGTAGCCGCCGGAACGCTTGGCGAACTGGGCCGCCTTCTCGTTGAAGAGGAGGGTGACGGCGGATTCGTCGCGGATGTCCTTGAGGGCCATGCGGCGGAGATGGAGGGCGTCCTTCTTCTCAGTCGCAGCGGCGGCGTTCTTCGCCTTGGTGATGACCTTCTCGATGAAGGGACGGAGGGCCTTGGCCTTGGTCAGCGTGGTCTCGATGCGACCGTGGCGGATGAGCGAGGCGCCCATGTTGGAGAGCATCGCCTTGCGGTGCTCGCGGGTGACGCCGAGGGAGGCGTGATGTTTATTGTGACGCATTTTCTTTGGAAAACTCCAAATCCCAAAAGTCCAAAGGCCAAACAGACAGCGGCCGGACAGCGGAGATCGGGTTTATTTGGAATTCTGGAGTTTGGACGTTTGGAATTTTTGCACGAAGTGCAGCTCAGGCTTCCTTCTTCGTGTCGAGGAGGCGCTCGTCGAATTTCATGCCGAGGGACAGGCCGAGGGCCTCGAGCTTTTCCTTGATCTCGTTGAGGGACTTCTTGCCGAAGTTGCGGTACTTGAGCATCTCCTGCTCGGTCTTCATGGCCAGCTCGCCGACGGTGGTGATGTTGGCGTTGTTCAGGCAGTTCGCCGCGCGGACGGAGAGCTCGATCTCGTTGACCGACATGTTGAGGAGCTTGCGGAGCTTGTTCTGCTCCTCGGAGACCTCGGCGGCGACGCTCTCGAACTCGTAGGCTTCCGGCGAGACGCGGTCAAACACGTCGAGGTGGTGCTTGAGGATCGAGGCGGACTGCTTGAGGGCGTCGTCCGGGGTGATGCGGCCGTCGGTCCAGACCTCGAGGACGAGCTTGTCGTAATCGGTGATCTGGCCCACGCGGGTGTTCTCGACGGCGTAGCGGACGAGGCGCACGGGGGAAAAGAGGGAGTCGATCGGGATGACGCCGATGGCCTGTTCTTCCTTCTTGTTGTTCTCGCCGGGGCAGTAGCCGCGACCGGTCTTGATCTCGATGTCGGCCTCGAAGGTGCGCTTGCGGTCGAGGGTGCAGATGACCTGGTCGGGGTTGATGATCTTGATGTTGGCATCGGCCTGGATGTCGGCGGCGGTGACCGGGCCATCCTTGTTCACCTTGAGGTGGAGCCGTACGGTCTCGCGCTTTTCGGAGACGATGAGGATTTTCTTCAGGTTGAGGACGATATCGGTGACATCCTCGACGACGCCGTCGACGGACTGGAACTCGTGGTTCACGCCGTCGATCTTGATCGAGCTGATGGCGCTGCCCTCGATGGAGCTCAGCAGCACGCGGCGGAGGGAGTTGCCGATGGTGTGGCCATAACCGGCCTCGAAGGGCTCGGCGATGAACTTGGCGTAGGTGTCGGTGGAGCCCTCCTCGATTTTGGTGAGCTTGGAGGGAATTTCGAATTTTCCGAGACGCTTGGGCATGGGAGGAATGAGTTGGGAGTGGAGGTGAAAGGGAGGTGGACCGACCCGCCTGCGCCCGGAGGGCTACGGCGAGGTGAGCCCGTTGGGCTCAGAAGCGGGAGTAGTATTCGACGATGAGCTGCTCGTTGATGGAGGGTTCCATCTCGTCGCGGGTGGGCAGGCGGGTGACGGTGCCCTTGAGGGCCTCGTCATTGCGCGTGAGCCAGGCGGGGACGACGCGGGCGCGGTTTTCCTCGATGGCGCGGGTGGCGAGCTGGCGGGAGGAATTGACGGCCTTGATCTCGACCTCGTCGCCCTGGACGACGGTGTAGCTGGCGATGTCGACCTTGTGGGCGTTGACGCGCACATGGCCGTGGTTGACCAGCTGGCGGGCGGCGGCGCGGCTCTTGGCGAAGCCAAGGAGATAGACGACGCTGTCGAGCCGGGTCTCGAGGAGCTGCAGGAAGCGCTCGCCGGTGACGCCGCGCTCGCGCTTGGCGATGGCGAACGTGCGGCGGAACTGGCGCTCCAGCAGACCGTAGATGAAACGAAGCTTCTGCTTCTCGTTGAGGCCGACGGCGTACTCGGAGAGCTTGCGGCGCGACTTCGGGCCGTGCTGCCCCGGGGGAAAATTGCGGCGCTCAAGCACCTTGGCCGAGCCAACGATATATTGGCCGAAGCGGCGGCTGATGCGGGTGGATGGTCCTGTGTAGCGAGCCATGGTAGGAGAATTTTAAAAGTTAGGGGGTGGGATCAGACGCGACGGCGCTTGCGCGGACGGCAGCCGTTGTGCGGCACCGGGGTGACGTCGATGATGGAGGAGATTTCGAGGCCGATGGCCTGAAGGCCGCGGATGGCGGAGTCACGGCCGAGGCCGGGGCCGCTGACGCGGATCTGGACCTCCTTGAGGCCGTGGGCCATGGCGTTGCGGGCGGCGTCCTGGGCCACGACCTGGGCGGCGTAGGCGGTGGACTTGCGCGAGCCGCGGAAGTTGCACTTGCCGGCCGAGGACCAGGAGATGACATTGCCCTTGGCGTCGGTGATCGAGACGATCGTGTTGTTGAAGGTCGCGGCGATGTTCGCGATGCCGGAGCTGATGTTCTTCGATCCCTTGGCCTTGCGGACCTTGATGTTGGAAAGCTCTTCCTTGAGGAGATCCTCAGCGGTGACGGACTTCGGCACGCCCCCCACGAGCTCAACGGGCTTGGGGTCGGCGGCGGGAGCCTCGCCCTCGGCAGGCTTGGCGGCTTTCGGGGCCTTGCCCGCCTTCGCAGGAGCTTCGGCGCGGCTATCGGCGGGCGCCGCCGGAGCGGTGCCGGCAGCGGGAGCGGCCTTCTTGGGCTGCTTTTCCTTCTTGGGGGCGGATTTCTCTTCAGACATGGAGTTTTGGTTTAAGCGGTTTTGGCAGGCGCGGCGGCCTTGGTGACACCCACGGTCTTGCGCGGGCCCTTGCGGGTGCGGGCGTTGGTGCTGGTGCGCTGGCCACGGACGGGCAGGCCGCGACGGTGGCGGATGCCGCGATAGCAATTGATGGCCTGGAGGCGCTTCAGGTTGCCGGCGATGTCGCGACGGAGATCGCCCTCCACCACCCACTTGTTGTCGGTGATGACGTGGAGGATCTTGTTCAGCTGCTCTTCGGTCAGGTCCGAAGCGCGCATGTTGGCATCGAGGCCGGCGGCCTCAATGATCTGGTCGGCCCGCGTGGGGCCGATGCCATAGATGTACCGGAGGGAGTATCCGATCTTCTTTTTGGCGGGAAGTTCTACGCCGAGGAGACGAGGCATGGGAGGGTGAGTTTAAGTTGGAAGGTTAAAGGTTGGAAGGGAGAGAGGGAAATTTTTCAGGAGGCCCGCGGGAGGGTGAGGATCTCGGGGCCGGAATCGGTGGTGAGCACGGTGTGTTCGAAGTGGGCGGAGGGCGTCCCGTCGGTGGTGACGACGGTCCAGCCGTCACTGAGGGTGCGGACTTCGTGGCGGCCGAGGTTGACCATCGGTTCGATGGCGAGCGTCATCCCTGGCTTGATCTTCTCGCCGGAGTTGCGGCGGCCGAAGTTGGGGATCTGCGGTTCCTCGTGCATCTCCCGCCCGACCCCGTGGCCGACCATTTCGCGAACGATGCCGAAGCCGCGGGCCTCGACGTAGGCCTGCACGGTGTGCGAGATGTCGCCGATCCGGTTGCCGGTCACGGCCTGCTTGATGCCGAGGTAAAGGGCCTCCTCGGTGACTTGCAGCAGCTCGGCGGTGCGGGGGGCGATGGCGCCCACCGGCAGCGTCGCGGCATTGTCGCCGATGTAGCCGTGGTACTCCACGACCACGTCAAGCGAGATGATGTCGCCGTCGCGCAGGATGCGCTTGAGGGAGCCGATGCCGTGGACCACCTCTTCATTGACGGAGAGGCAGGTGTAGGCCGGATAGCGGCGCGAGTGCAACTGGTAGCCATGGCAGGCGCTGCGGGCGCCGAACGAGGCGATGAGATCGCGGCCGATTTGATCCAAGTCGTAGGTCGTGATACCGGGACGAACCTGTTCCTTCAGCCGCG
>JAYTUA010000148.1:0-23693 GCA_043745015.1 Opitutaceae bacterium
CGCGGCCAGCAGGCCCAGCACGGCGTATTCCGCGAGCATGATCTGCTGCAACTGCCCCCGCTGCGCGCCGAGCGTGCGCAGCAGCACACTTTCGCGCACGCGCTGGTGCCGGCCCATTAGCACCGCGCTGGCCAGCACCACAATGCCGGTGATGACGGTGAAGCTGGCGAGGAACGAGATGGCCCACGCGATCTTGGTGAAGATGCCGTCGAACAGGCGCAGCACGAAACCCAGGTCGATGGCCGAAATGTTCGGGAGCTCCTTCGCCACCGCCCGTTGCAGGCGCGCCGTGTCCTCGGGCGTCTTCGCCTTCGCCGCGGCGGCGAACGTCGCCGGGGCGCTGTCGAGCGGGCCCCGCGGAAAGACGAAGAAGAAGTTCGTCTGCATCCGCCGCCACTCGACCTGCCGGATGCTGCCGATGACCGCCTGGAGGGTGACGCCCTGCACGTTGAACTCCACCTCGTCCCCCAGTTTCAGCTGCAGATCCCTGGCCAGGCTCTCCTCGATGGAGACCGGCACGCGCGCCTGGCCGGCCGGGACCCGGCCCACAAAGGTGCCCGCGATGAGTTTTTCCGCGTCGTCCATCGCCGCGCGGTAGGTGGAACGGTATTCGCGCCGCAGGGCCCAGCCGGGCAGGCTGCTGTTTTTGTCCGCGGAGATTTCATCGGCCGTGCGACCCTTCAGCCCGCTCAGCCGCATCGTGACGATCGGGCTGGTCTTGGTCAGCGGCACGCCCTCGCGCCGGGCGATGGCCTCGAGCTGGCCGACCTGATCGGCCTGGACGTCGAAGAACATCAGGTTGGGGCGGTCGCCCGAACCCATGCCTTGCAACTGCCCGAGGAGGGCGGCGCGGGTCAGCAGGAGCGTGAGCAGCATGAACGTGCCGAGCCCGAGCGACATCAGCAGGAGCAGCGTGCGGTTGTTCGGCCGGTGGACGTTGGCCACGCCCTGCCGCCAGGTGTAAGGCAGCCAGCCGATCCGCACCCGGCGGGCGAGCCAGATGATGCCCTGGGCCACGCCGGCCAGCACGGCAAAGCTCACCCCCATCGCCGCGGTGAACGCGAGGCCGGCCACCCAGTAATTCGCCTGCAGCAGGGCAAAGCCGAACATCGCGAGCCCGATCGCGAGCATGACCAGCCAGCGCAGCGGATCCGGCCGGCCCGGGCGGTCCTCGAAGCCCGACCGCAGCACGTGCAACGGCGACACCCGCCGGACCTCGAGCAAGGGCAGCAGGGTGAACAGCACGCTCACGCCCACCCCGGCGCTGAAGCCCTTCAGGATGGCCAGCCAGGAGAGGGTGAACTCGAGGTGGAAGGGCAGGAATTTCTGCAGCACCACCGGCAGGGCGAGCTGCAGCGCCAGGCCCAGCGCGACGCCGAGGCCACTGCCCACCAGGCCGAGCCCGAGACCCTGCGTCAGATAAATGGCAAAGCTCGTCTTTGCACTGGCGCCGAGGCAGCGCAGGACCGCCACGGTGGCGAGCCGCTGGCGGATGAACACATGCATCGCGCTGGCCACGCCCACGGCGCCGAGGAACAGCGCGAGGAAGCCGACCAGGCTCGTGAAGGAAAACACGTTCTTCAGCACCTCGCCGATCTGCTCCTTGCGCTCCTCGGCGGTGGCGAAGTTCAGCCGTTCGCCGCGCAACTCGCCGCGGAGTTTCTGCTCCAGCGCCTTGGCGTCCGCCCCCGGCGGCAGCTTCAGGTAGACACTGTGCTGGGCCAGGCTGCCCTGCTTGAGGAGACCGGTCGCCTGCAGCGCGGCCATCGAGACCTGCACCCGCGGCGCAAACATCGAGCCCAGGGGCGACTGGCCGGGATATTTTTTCAGCACGCCGACAATCGTGAAGGCGGTCGGGCCGAGGGTGATCTGGTCGCCGACCCCGAGCCCGGCCTGGGTGAGCGCGGTCTCCTCGACGATGGCGTTGGTACCCTCCGCCAGGCGCGCGAACGCCCCGGCCGGCACGGTCTCGATCTCGCCATAGAAAGGAAACCCGCCTTCCACGGCGTGCAGCTGCACGAGGCGCCGCTGGTCGTTGCTGAAGGCCGCCATCGTGGTGGCGGAGACGCCCTGGGCAAATTCGGTGCCGGCGACCCGCAGGCGGGCCAGCGCCTTCTCCGAGAAAGTATGCCGCGCCGTGGCGGACAGGTCGGCGCCGAGCAGGCCCTTCGCCTGCGTGTCGACGGCCGCGTGCAGGTTTTCGCCGAGCGAACTGATGCTGATGAGCGCCGCCACGCCCAGCACGATGGACAGGGAATAGAGCATTAACCGCCGCCGGCTCGTGCGGGTGTCGCGCCAGGCCATTTTGAGGATGAAATTCATGATTTTTGCCCGCGAATGACGCGAATAAACACCAATCAGGCCTTGGTTTTAACTATGCGTTTCCATTCGAGGCCAGGGTGGTGGCCGAAATTCACCAGCAGGCCAAGTGGGTAGCCGGTGGCGTTCAGGTAATTCAAGACCTGGGCGACATGTTCGTCGGTAAGTTTGTCGACTGCCTTGAGCTCGACCACGATTTTATCCCAGCAGGTAAAATCGGGAGAATACGTGTGCTTGATCGGCTGCCCCTTGTAGGCCAGCCGCAACGGCGGTTCATGCAAAAAAGGTATCTGCTGCAAACCAAACTCCAGTTCGAGGCAATCGTGGTAAATCGGTTCTAGAAATCCACAGCCTTTGTCGTTATACACTTCAAAGCCTGCCCCGATAATTTGATAGCACTCCTTGGGGTAGATCCGCTCACTCATGGTTTCTCCTTTCATTCGTGTCGATTCGCGTGATTCGCGGGCCCTGGATTGGTAGTTCGGTGACTTTAAGTCATTTCGTCGGAGACCACCGCGCCGCTGCGCAGGCGGATGATGCGCTGGGTGCGGCCGGCCAGTTCGAGGTCATGGGTCACGAGCACGAGCGTGGTCCCGCGTTCGCGGTTGAGCCCGAAGATGAGATCCACCATCGCGTGGGCGGTGTCGCCGTCGAGATTGCCCGTGGGTTCGTCGCAGAAGAGGATGCGCGGACGGTTGATGAAGGCGCGCGCCAGGGCGACGCGCTGCTGTTCGCCGCCCGAGAGCTGGGCCGGGTAGTGCTCCAGCCGGTCGCCGAGCCCGACCCGGGCCAGCAGTTCCGTCGCATCCGCCTCCCGGAGGCCGTTGCCACGCAGCTCGAGCGGCACCAAAACGTTTTCCCGGGCCGTCAAGGTGGGGATGAGCTGGAAATTCTGGAACACGAACCCGACACATTCATTGCGCACGAGGGCGCGCTGGTCCTCGGAGAGGCCGCCGATTTCGCGGCCGTCGAGGTGGACGCTGCCGGTGGAGGGCTGATCCAGGCCGGCGCACAGGCCGAGCAGGGTCGTCTTGCCGCTGCCCGAGGGGCCGACGATCGCGCAGGTGGCGCCAGCCGGCAGCATGAAAGACACCTCGTGCAACACCGTCAGCGGTCCGGCGGCGGTGGCGTAGGTCTTGGTCAGGCGCTGGACATTTAGGATGGATTGTACACTCATAGCGGGATTCCGAATGCGCGTGAACAAGAGTGAACTTAGGCCAAAGCGCAAAAGCCAAACATGGTGGACGGTCATCCTGGGCCTGTGGCTGGCCGCGGGACTGGGGGCGGCGGAACCCAAGACACTGGTTTTCTTCGGCGACAGCCTGACCGCCGGCTTGGGGGTGGACCCGGCCGAAGCCTACCCGGCCCTCATCCAGAGGAAAATCACCGGGGCCGGGCTGCCCTGGCGGGTGGTCAATGCCGGCTTAAGCGGGGAGACGACGGCGGGCGGCCTGCGCCGGCTGGATTGGATCCTGCGGCAAAAGGCGGATCTATTCGTCATCGCCTTGGGCGGAAACGACGGGCTGCGGGGAATAGCGCCCGCCACCACCCGCTCCAATCTGGATCAAATGATCGAGCGCCTCCGCCACCATTCGCCGGACATTAAAGTGGTCATCGCCGGGATGCAGCTGCCGACCAACCTGGGCCCGGAATACACGCGGGACTTCGCCGCCATCTTCCCCGAGGTCGCCCGGGCCCGCGGCGCCGGGCTCATCCCCTTTCTGCTCGACCGGGTGGGCGGGGTAACCAACCTGAATCAAGCCGACGGCATCCATCCCAATGCCGCGGGCCACCAAATCGTCGCTGAAACCGTATGGCGCGCGTTACAACCGTTACTATGACCCTTCCCCGCCGCTACCTTTTGCTCGCGGGCCTGCTGGCTCTCACGGTTCAGGCCCGGGCGGAGGCTGCACCCAGCTGGGCCGAGCGGTTGCATTTAACCGCCAGTGGCACGGTCTCGCAGGTCAATAACATCAGCCGCACTTCCTACGCGCCCACCCGCAAGGATTCGTCCACCTTCGATTTCAGCCTCAGCGGCAGCCAGCCCCGGCAGCTCGCGCCCAATCTGCTCCTGGTGGCCGGTGGCGAGATCAGCGCCTTTGCCGAGCAGGAATACACCCTGGCGGATAACTTCAAGACTGGCGGTCGGATCTCCCTGTCGCGGAAATTCGGCCTGGGTCCGCAGGCGCCCGTGCTGCAGCTGCACGCCGGTCTCACTTACAAATCAGCCCGCTTCGCTGCCGACCGGGGCTGGACGACCGAGGCCGGGGTGCAGCTCGCCCAACGGGTGCTGCCCAATCTGCGCCTGGCGGCCGGCGCCCAGTGGCTCGAGCACAATGCCCGCAGCTCCGTCTTCGATCTCAGCCAGCATTCTTTCTCCTTCGACGTTAACTGGGACCTCAACGAAAAGTGGAGCCTGAGCGGCAGTGTCAGCCGGCTCCACGGGGACATTGTGGCCAACGCGGCTTGGTCGGTCTGGGGCCCGGCCATCAACGGCGCCTACGGCCCGACCGTCCGGGATTATTACACGACCCGACCCTGGTCCGAGACCAATATCTACGGCCCGCGCTGGGTCACCTACAACGTCGAGGCCGACGTCGACCTCTGGTCCGTCACCCTCGCTTACGCCGTGTCGGATCACACCGCCGTCGAGCTGCGCAAAAGCGCCGCCTATGTCATCAACGCCATCGGCGTCCGCTACCCCACCGATGCGTGGGGCCTCAGCCTGACCCATCGCTTCTAAACCCGCATGAAATCGACCTTCCTCCTGCTCCTCCTTGTCCCCGCGCTCTCCGGGCGGGCCGCCGAATATTCCTGCCTGATCAGCAGCAGCAAGGGCGAACAGGTCGCCGACGCCGTGGTCTCGCTCGTCCCGCTCGACGCCCCCGCGCCGCCGGTGTCGCCCGCCGCCCAGGCCGAGATTATCCAGCAGGGCCAGGAATTCACCTCCTATGTCACCGTCGTGCAGACCGGCACCAAGGTGGTTTTCCCCAATCACGACACGGTGCAGCATCATGTCTACTCCCTCTCCAAGCCCAAGAAATTCGAGCTGCCGCTCTACAACCCCGGCCAGGCCGAGTCCCTCGTCTTTGATCTCCCCGGGCTGGTGACGGTGGGCTGCAACATCCATGACTGGATGATCGCGCATCTCGTGGTCGTGCCCACACCCTGGTTCGCCAAGTCCGACGCCGCGGGCTCCGTCAAGCTCACCGCGCCGGCCGGACGCTACCGGCTGGAAATCTGGCATCCGCGCGGCGCGGCGGCGGCGAAGGAGGTAACCCTGACGGAGGGTGCCGCGCTCATGGAATCCCCGGTCCTCAACCTGAAGCCGGATCGCCGCGTGCGCCGGTCCCTCGGTTCCAAGACCGGCGGCTACCGCTGATCCCGTGGCTTTCCGGGTCTTCCGCTTCCGGCGCTTCAGCACCCAGCTGCTCCTCCTGCTGGCGGGGCTTTTCGCGGTCGTGCAGCTGTCCGTCTACCTGCTCGTTTCCACGGCCAACGAGCGCAATGCCCTCGAGCACATCGAGCAGAACCTGCAGGTCGGTGCGCGCACCTTCCATCGGTCGATTGACGATCGCATCGATTACCTCGCGGGCAGCGCCAAGGTCATGAGCGGTGACTACGCCATCAAGACCCTGCTCATGCGAGTCAACCCCGACCACCAGACGCTGCGCACCGCGCTGCTCAGCTATGTTGATCGCGTGAAGGCGCCGGTCATCACGCTCTTCTCCCCCGAGGGGGACATGCTGGCCATGACCGCCGAGGTGCTGGGCGCGGAAAATGCCGGGCCGTTCAAGTTTCTCATCCGCAAGGCCACCGAGGGCGACATGGAGCAGGCCAGCGACTACGCCTACCTGGGCGGCAAGCTGCACGTGCTGGTGGTCGTGCCGCTCTATGCCCCCTACCCCAATATTGCCGCGTGGTTCGGGCTCGCCTATCCCATCGACGCGGCCTTCGCCCAGGCGCTCAAGGAAACCACGCGGCTCGATGTCACCTTCAGCTCGGCCCCGCTGGAGCCGCCGGTCAAAGTCCTGGCCAGCACGCTTGATCGCTCCATGGCCGAAATGATCGCCGGGTATGGCACGACTGCCGGGGCCTCCCTGCAGGGGACCCAATTGGTCACTCTCGGCGGCAAGGATTTTGTGACTCTCTTCCAGCCCCTGCCCCTGCTGGGCGACGAACCCGCCCGCATCGCCCTGCAGCGTTCCCTCACCGAGGAACTCGCCCCGGCCGAGGCCCTCAAGCGCGTGGTGCTCCAGATCTCCCTGGCCGCGCTGGTGGTGGCCATGCTGTTCGCCTTTGGCATCGCCCGTGGTGTCAGCCGGCCCATGCAGCAGCTCGCCCAGCATACCAAGCTGGTCGCCGCCGGCGACTACACCCAGCGCATCGAGCTGCCCCGGGAGGACGAGCTCGGCCAGCTCGCCACCGCCTTCAACCAGATGACCGCCGGCCTCGCCGAGCGCGACCGCGTGCGCAACCTTCTCGGCATGGTTGTGTCGCCCGAGATCGCCATGCAGCTGCTCCAGTCCGACCTGAAGCTCGGCGGCGAGGAACGCGAGGTGACCATCCTCTTCTGCGACCTGCGCGACTTCACGAGCTTCAGCGAGAAAATGCCCCCCACCGAGGTGCTGGCCCTGCTCAACCGCTACCTCGACCGCATGAGCGGCATCATCGAGCAGCACGGCGGCGTCATCGACAAGTTCATGGGCGATGCGATCATGGCGCTCTTTGGTGCCCCGGTGGCCGTGCCGGATGCCGCCGCCCGCGCCGTGGCCGCCGCCCGCGAGATGGCGCGAGCTTTGGAAAACCTCAACGCGGAACTGCTGGCCGAGGGGAAACCCGTCCTCGTCTTCGGCATCGGCATCAACACCGCCCGGGTCGTCGCCGGCAACATGGGTTCCAAGACCCGGCTCAACTACACGGTCATCGGTGACGGGGTGAACCTGGCCTCCCGGCTGGAGGGCCTGACGAAGGAGCCCGCCTACGCCACCCCCATCATTGTCAGCGAAGCCACCCTGGCGGCGATCTCACCCCGGCCCGCCGCGCGGGCGCTCGGCGACGTCCGGGTCAAGGGCAAGGCCGATGCCGTCAAAATCTTTGCGCTCTCGGCCCGGGGCGAGACGACCCCGCCTTATTCCGTCTAGCACTACTCCGTTAGGTTCTCGACACACCCCGTCGCTTCGCGCCACCCCTCTTCCTAGAGGGGACCCAAACCCACGCGAACGAAGATCCCCTCTAGGAAGAGGGGTGGCCGTCAGGGCGGGGTGTGTTGGGAAGGTGGACACCTAACGGAGCAGTGTTAGCTGTTAGCCGGATGCGTTATCTGTCTTGTGGGGCCGAGCCCCTCCTGCAGAATGGAAATAATATGACCACCCCGTCAGCCTTGCTGTTGTCCCTTGCCCTGCTCGCCGTCCCGTCAACCGGAGCGGCCGACGGCAACACCGCTGCAATCCCCCGCGCCGAGCTGCACGCCCTCGCCCAACAGGCCGACCAGGAGTTGCGCGGCAACATCCTGCCTTTCTGGCTGAAACATGCGCGGAATAATAAGGACGGGTTTCACGCCTTCATCGGCGAGGACATGTCGGTGCGGGACGACCAGCCGCACGGCGCGCTGCTCACCAGCCGGATCTTGTGGACCTTTGCCGCCGCTTACCGGCGCTACCAGGATCCCGCCTATCTCGAGATGGCCCGCACCGCCTACGGCGACCTGACGAAACTCTACCTGGATTCCGTCGAGGGCGGAATTTTCTGGTCGGTGGGCGCCGACCTCAAGCCGGATGACACGCGCAAGCAGATCTATGGCGAGGCCTTTGCGGTCTACGGGCTGGCGGAATATTTTCGCGCGACGGGCGACCAGGCCGCCCTGGCGCAGGCCGTCGCGATCTACCAGCTGATCGAAAAGCATGCGCGCGATCCGGTGCACGGGGGCTACTTTGATGCGCTGGACCGGAAATGGCGCCGCCAGAATGGGAACCTGCTGGGCTCCGCGCCCAAGTCACAAAATTCCCATATCCACATCCTGGAAGCCTACACCAACCTGCTCCGCGTCTGGCCGGATGCCGGGCTGCGCCAGCGGCAGAGGGAGCTGATCGAGCTGCACCTGCAGCGCATCATCGATCCGCGCACCAACCATCTGATCCTGTTCATGCAGGACGACTGGTCCCGGGTCGGCGACGAGATTTCCTACGGCCATGACATCGAGCTGAGCTGGCTGCTGGTGGAGGCGGCCACGGTCCTGGGCGATGAGGCACTGCTGGCGCGGGTGAAAGCCAAGGCCGTGGCCATGGCGGGCGCCCTGGCGCAGGGCCTCGATGAGGATGGCGGCATGTTCAACGAGGGCACGCTGCACGGTCCGACCAACACCAACAAGGAATGGTGGGTGCAGGCCGAGGCCGTGGTCGGCTTCCTGAACGCCTACCAGCTGTCGGGCGATGTCCGCTATTTCGCCCAAGTCCAGCGGACCTGGCACTTCATCCAGACCCGCCTGGTCGACCGGCAACATGGCGACTGGCACAATATGCTCCGCCGCGACGGTTCGCCCATCCTGGCCTACCCCCAGCCCAACGGCCCGGCCTTTCCCGTGGCCAAACTCAGTATTTGGAAATGCCCCTATCACAATGCCCGGGCCTGTCTCGAGCTGGTGGAGCGGCTGGAAGCGCTCGCCCGCTAGTTCAACCGGCGAAGGCGGACGCAGGGGCGGCGACCAGCTTGGCCTTTACTTCCGGCGGGATGGGATGGGCCACCATCTTGCCGGCGGCAGCGGCGGTCACGCACACCGCGGCGATCTCCC
The DNA here is from genome assembly GCA_043745015.1 of Opitutaceae bacterium. Lineage (GTDB taxonomy): Bacteria > Verrucomicrobiota > Verrucomicrobiia > Opitutales > Opitutaceae > Lacunisphaera. Next base: position 9,110 of record JAYTUA010000148.1, read on the forward strand.
CCTCGGCCAGGACGGCCGGCTGCACCTGGCCGTCAGTGACCAGGCGAAATTGAAACAGGTAGATGACCGCCCGCGTGCGGACCTCCTTGATCAGGAGCCGCACCTCCACCGTGTCGTTGAACCGCAGCGGCGCCTTGTAGGAGCACGAGGCACTGACCCGCGGCCAGCCCACCACATTGCCCGGCACGAACGAGATCAGCGGCAGGCCCAGCGAGCGGTAGAACCCCGCCTCACAGGCTTCCATCCAGCGGAAGAAATTGGAGAAATGCATGATCCCGGCCATGTCGGTCTCGCTGAACTCGACGGTGCGGGTGAGGCGGAACTCGGAAGGCATGAGGGCAGGATTTTCAACCGGGGTGGCTTGGCAATCCGTATTACAACCCGGTAGCGGGTCAGTTTGATGTAGGTCGGGCTTTACTTGTCAGCCATAGCTTGAAAGCGACGGCTGATGCCCGACACCCAAATAATCTGTCGGGGCTAAACCCCGACCTACAGACGGACGAAGCGGTGCTTAAAACCAAATTACCTCGCTATCTGTGGCCGCGCAGCAAAGTCCAACTGCGCTGGCCGGCGTAGATAAAAAGAAAACGCATCAGGCAGGCGACCAGCGCCCAGGTCAGGAGCTGGGTGACCGCCAGCGTCACCGTGAGCACTTGCAGGGCGCCAGTTTTCGACGCGGGTCCGGTCAACAAGTTGAGTCCCACCGCCACCAGGCCCTCCAGCCAGACCACGGCCAGCAAGAGGTACCAGGTGACCCGGCTCCAGCGGGACCCTGCGTCAGTCTCCCCTGATTGCTGCCCCAGCCACGGCAGCAGCCAGAGCGCAAAGATCAGCTTGTACGCATAGGTTGAGCCCAGAAAGAAAAGCCCGGCCAGCAGGGCGGCTCCGCACATGAATTCGCGCTCCGCCGTCTGCCTTGCCGGCGTTGCATCACTCACGGTTTCCTCCCTCCGCCGCCGGGCGCTGAACGCCGCCCAGGCTCCCAGCAACCCGGCGGGCGCCAGCCAGCCCACGGTGGCGGTAAGTCCGAGATTCCTCCCGAACACCGGAGCCCCAAAAGCATAGAGCCAGTCCGGGGCCGGCGAATAATGCGCGGCACTTTTAAATCCGGCCAGCAGCCCGGGCGCAGCCAGCAGCAGCACCAGGCCGTACAGCCCGAGCCCCGCGGCCAGTGCGCGGCGGCTGCGCAGGTCCAGCAACACCACGAGCGTGACCAAGGGGGAATATTTCAACACCGCCGACATGGCGAAGAGCACAATGCCCAGCGCCCGCGCCGGCCAGCGCAGGTCCCGGAAGCACAGCAGGCCGAAACTTATCAGGAGAAAGACCACCAGGTCATTGTTGGCCCGGTTCACCGCCAGCAGCACCGCCGGCGAGGCCAGCAGCAGGCACAGGGCCACGCCTTCCCGGCGGGTGCCCGGGCGCACGATGACCACGGCCATGAGCAGCACGGCCGCCACCAACCCGAAGCCAAGCCAGAGCGTATCGGCCCGCCCCAGGCCCAACCGGCCCAGCTCCAGCCACCAATCGGAATACACGAAGGGTCGATGATAAGGATCGAAGTTATTGGGCAGAAATGGATCCACCCCCGCCCGCACGGCGTCACAGGCCGCCAGAATGCCATAAAGATCGATGAACGGCCGGTTGGCCTCACCAATGCCCGTCACCAACCAGACCACGGGAAAACGGAAGCAGGCCAGCCAGACCATCGCGACCAGGCCGGCCACCCAGAAACCATGGCGCCAGGGGAATGACTCGGAAGGCATGCCCGGAGATTTAACTTCCCGTGAATATTGGCAACGCCCTTCAACTGCGGCTTGAGTCGCGACCAGCCGGCGGTAAGCTGCCCGCATGAACTTCCTCAGCCGACTCCTCGTCGTGGGCGCCTTGCTCACCTCCGCCGCCAGTTTCGCCGCCGATGCTTTCCAAGGCAAGGTGAGCCTCGCCATGACCGCCAGCAAGGGCCACCCGCAAGTCCTGAACTACTCGATCAAGGACCAGAAGCTCCGCATGGACGTCGATGCGGATGGCCACCAGATGGCCTCGATCATGGATCTGGCCAAACTGGAAATGCTGATGCTGATGCCCGAGCAGAAAATGTACATGGTCATGCCGATCAAGAAACCGGTTGAGCAGGCCATGGCCAAGCAAAGCGAGAGCACCGCCGAGGTCGAGGTCACGGGCAAGACCGAGACGATCCTCGGCTACAAGTGCAGCCAGATCCTCGTGAAGGACAAGGGCACCGTCACCGAGATGTGGGTGGCCGAGGGCCTGGGCGTTTTCATGGGCATGGGCAACAGCGGGGGCGGCGGCCCGTTCGGCGGCCGCAAAAGCAGCGCCGGGGCCAAATGGGAGGAGGCCCTCAAGGGCAAGGGCGGTTTCCCCCTGCGCGTCATCACGCGTGACGCCAAGGCCAAGGAATCCTTCCGGATGGAAGCCACGAAGATCGAGCCCGGCACCCTGCCCGACTCGCTGTTCGTGCCTCCGGCCGGCTACCAAAAATTCCAGATGCCCGACTTCGGCGACTTGAATCCGTTCAAGAAACGGGAGTGAGCGTCGGGCTAAACCCCGACCTGCATCAAGGCTGTTTTCCCTGTAGGTCGGGCTTTATGCCCGACGTTACCTTGCTGGGGAATGCTGGATCCACTTAATGGCTATGGCGCACTGCGCAAAGGACGCCATTCCTCCGCCCGGCTCCGACTATTTCCTGACCGTCTGCCTGCAACGGCCCTCCACCACCCTTGGCGACCCCGAGGTCAGGCAAGGCTGTCTGACTGAAATACTCCGCCTCGAAAATGAGCAGGCCTGGACGTTGCGCTGTGCAGTCATCATGCCGGATCATATTCATCTGCTGGTCACCCTGCGGAGTAACGACGGTCTCTCCTCGGCGATGCGCCTCCTCAAAGGCCGGTTGACCCCCTTGCTCAGAAAGCATCAGGCGTCCTGGCAGGAAAATTTCTACGACCACTGTCTGCGACCCGAGGAGGATCTCCTGCCAGTTTTCCTCTATCTATTCCTCAATCCGTATCGAAAGAAACTCATCTCCACTGACCAGCGTTGGGCCGGTTATTATTGCTCCGCCGATAATTGGACCTGGTTTGGATCATTAACCCGGGAGAGTTGCCCCGAACCCGATTGGCTGGGCTGAAATGTCGGGGATAAACCCCGACCTACAACAATCCTGCTTTCCCGGTAGGTCGGGGTTTATCCCCGACCCTCCTACAACAATCCTGTCTTCTGTAGGTCGGGCTTTATGCCCGACACTCCGGATCAATTCCCGATCTTCAGCAGTTCGGCCGCGGTCCAGGGGGCGGTCCGGCCAGCCGTCTCCGCACGGATCTTGGCGACCGCCTCAGGTTTGACCTCGAGAGCGGTGTTGCCCCATTCCGAACGGACGTAGGTCAGGGCATTGGCAATCTGGTCGTCCTTCAACACCCCGCCGAGCGAGGCCATGGCGCTGTTGAAATCCTTGCCGGCAACCGTGATCGGACCGTTCAGGCCGTGCAGCACGATGCGGATGACGCGTTCCTCGGTGCCCTGGGCCCAGTCGGAGCCGGCCAGCGGAGGGAAGGCGCCCGGGACGCCCAGGCCATTGGCCTGGTGGCAGACGATGCAGGTATTCGTGAAGACGCGCTTGCCCAGGTCCCGGGGCGAAACCACGGCCACCTTGACGGCCCCCGGTTTCTCGCGCTTGGCGTGCTCGTTGACCACCAGGGGATCGAAGCGGACGGCATTATGCGCCATGTAGATCGAGCCGAAGAAAACGGCGGCGCACATGATCCCCAGCAGCGCGAGCGGCAGCATCGAGTAGCCGTCTTTCTTCTCCGGCTTCGTGGACTGCAACTGCGCATGGACCTGCTGGATGCTGTCGTCGCTGGCGCGGGCCTGCTCGACCTTGAAAGGGTTGTCGGGTATCTGGCTCATCTTAATGGCCGCCCTCCTTGGGCTTTTCGGCGGGGGCGTTCAGGCTGCGCTCGGTGGGATAATCGTAGGTGTCCTGCAAGCTCAGGAGATAGGCGACCAAGGCCTCCGCGCGGTGGGTCGGCACGACCTCGAAGCCGGCCCCCGGGGAATATTTGCTGGAAAGTTTGATGGCTTTGTCGGACGGCTGGTTGCCGGCCAGCGGACGCACTTCATAGAGGAAGGGATGCGCCGGCATATTGGTGCCGGCCGCGACCGACTGCGGGGCGTAGAGCAACTTGTTGAACCACTCGGCGTATTCCCCCGGGGTCACGGCGCCGAGGCGTTTGCCAACGTTCCGCAGGTCGGGCCCGAGGCGGCTCGAGCCGATGAGCACGGTCTTGTCGCGGATGTAGTCGCGGGCGTAGCTGCCACGCTCGCCCCACTTGCGCTCGATGTCCCCGCCAAAACCCTCGTGCCGGACTTGCTGCGTGTGACAGGTGACGCAGCCCAGGTCCTGGTAAACCAGGCGGCCCTGGTCGGCGAGGCCCGAGAGCGGTTGCGGGTTGAGCGTCTCCTCCACCGGGTCCTTGAACTGGCCGAGGCTGCCGATCTGGCGGTGCGCCGCCAGCAGCAGGCCGGCCCAGGAAACGGCCAGGGTGGCGAAGACGCCGAGGAAAAGGGCTAGTCCGTTTTTCATGCGTGACCCTCCTTGGGCGCCAGGCTCAGGGCCGGGGGATTTTGGATCTGCGCCAGCGGCGTGCCCTGCGAGTTGATCGGGCAGGCGATCCAGACAAAGTTGATCAGGAAGGCCAGGTGGCCGACCAGGAGCACGCCCAGGACCACGGAGGTGAGAGTGTGCCAGCCGGCCAGGGCCTTGGTGATGTCGGCGAAGGGCACGGCGGCGTCATGCAGCAGGTGCCCCTGCTGCCAGCCCGCGATGGCCAGTCCGCCCGTCATGACCACCACTCCGAGCACCGTGGCGCCAAAGTGCGCCTGGACGAGAGCGGTCGAGCGCCATTCCTTGCCGGTCAGACGCGGGAGGTAGAAATAGGCGGCGCCAAACATGGCGGTCGAGAAACACGCGTAGAACGTCAGCCAGTCCCGCAGCCCGGTCAGCAGCGTGAACTGGGCGAACTCCGAGAAACTCCGCAGGGACAGGGCGAGGCCCAGCCCGGAACTGAGCAGGAAGCCCGCGATGCTCAGGACGATGAAGCGGAGACTCAGGCTTCCGCCGATCGAGCCGGTCCGCCCGGCCAGCGTGCCGAGGAAATTCAGGCCGAGGATGACCAGGGGGAGGGCCAGCATCATGTTGGCCACGATGCCGAGGGTCGGAATCCAGACCGGCACCGGCGCGCCGATCAGGCGGCTGCCGCCGGCCAGGGCGGTCGCGATGACCAGCCACCAGAATGCGAGCGGCGCCAGATAGTAATGGGCGATCGGTTTCCCGAGCAGCTTGGGCAGGAAATAGTAGATGGCCGCGAGCGCGACCGGCACAAACCACAGGCCGTAGAGGCCGTGGACATACCAGGCGTTGACCACCGGCTGGAGCACGCCGCGCACCGGGGCCTGGAAGAGCATCACCTGGGCGATGGTGTAGAGCCAGGGGAACCAGAAGGCCGCGCCGAAAAGATACCACTGCGAGGCATAGACGTTCTCGGTGTTCCGGATGCTGAAGGTGGTCACCATCCAGACGCCGATGATGGCATAGGCCACGAGCAGAATGAGCGTCACGAACCGCGGCATTTCGAGCAGCTCGAAGGACGTGGAGTAGCCGGCGAGGATGCCGCCGATGCCGAGGGTGACGCCGAGGTTCCAGAACTTGGCGGCGACAAACAGCCAGCCCCCGTGGCGGAGCGTGGTGGCCGACAGGCGGGCCATCAGCCAGAGGCCGAAGGCGAAGGCGGCGTTCATGCCCCAGCCGTAGATGAGGGCGTTCGACGCGGCGGGCGCGAGGCGGCCGTGCGTGGTCCATTCACAGTCGGCCAGAAAAGCCGGCGTATGCAGCTGGATGTTGGCGGCCAGTTGGAGGACACCCCCGAGCACCAGCCAGACCAGCGCCGAGCCCAGGAAGAAGAGCACCGGCCACTTGGCGGAGGCGTCGATCTCCATTTGCTCGGTGCGCGCGTTGTTGGCAGTGGAATTCATCGGCAAGGGTTACTTCTTCGCGTGGTCGCGGACAATGAGCTCGATGGCCCGGTCAATGGGCAGGCGGACGATGCCGGCCTTTTGGTCCACCCAGCCGTATTTGGAGGACTCCTCGGACTCCTTCTTGCGGTGATCGCCCAGCAGTTTCTTGCGATCATCCGGAGTGCGCACGCCCTCCACCGCCTGCACAACGGCGGCGCGGGGGGTGTAGAGTTTGTTGGCGAGCCACGCGAAGGCGGCGAAGCACCCGATGACAATCACGGCCGTGAAGACCGGGGTGCGGTGCGGGAAGGAGAACTGGGCGGGGGAATCGCTCATGGGGCGGTGGCCTCGTGGTGGGTGAGCGACTCGACGATGCGGGGATCGCGGATCGGGATGAGCTTGGTCGTGGCGAAGCTCTTCAGGTAGGACCAGACGCAAATGCCGCCGATGCCGACGACGGACGACAGCACCCACAGCAGGTTCAACGAGAGGAACGGCAGGGGTTCCTCGTGCGCATCCTTGAGGGCCGGCAGGACGTTGTAGCAGAGGTCCACGAGGATGATGAACGCGACCCAGAGGCTGATCAGCAGGGCGGGCTTGAGGGTGGATTTGCGGCGGTAGGACAGCCAGAAGAGGAACGGCACGAAGAAGTGACCGAAGAGCAGCAGCATGCCGACCCACAGCCAGTCACCGTGCTCGCGGATGTTATACCAGAAGGTTTCCTCGGGCACGTTGGCGTTCCAGATCAGGAAATACTGCGAGAAGGTGACGTAGGCCCAGAACACCACGAACGCATAGGCCAGGGCGACAAGACAGTGCAGCTGGTTGGTGTTGAAGATGCCCTTGTAGTCGCCGCGGGTGTAGAGCCACCAGGTGATGACCACGCCGAAGGCCATGCCCGCGCGCATGCAGTTCGCGAAGAACCACACGCCATACATCGTGGAGAACCAGTGATACTCGAGGCTCTTCATCCAGTAGATCGCGGCGAAGCTCAGGGCCAGGGCGTTGATCGGAATGCCGAAGGCCGCCGTCTTGCGGTTCATGAACGTCCACTTGGCCTCGCCGTCGCCATCCTGCGTGAAGGACGCCTTGCGCAGGCGGGCGGACAGCCAGATCCAGCCGGCGAAAAACGCCAGCGTCATGCCGGTGAACATCCGCGGGTTCAGAAAGCTCGCCTTCTTCTGGTAGAGAATATCGCCGCCGACCGTGCCGGGGCCGCCATGCATCAGATGCTCGAGATCCATCCAGGGCCAGACGAAGCCGGGCTTGAGCCACACGGAGACCAGCAGGGGAATGAAAAGAACAAACAGCCACTTGAAGGCGGCGAGCCCGTGCTCGAACTGGCGGCGGATGACCGTGGACCAACCGGCATCGACGATGTGGTGGATCAAAATCAGCATCAGCATGCCGATGCAGACGGCGGTCCAGTAAGCAATGCCGACGACGTAGGCCAGGGCGACGCCGTGGGGCTCCTCGGCCACGAAGAGACCCAGGGCCGTGACGGCCAGGCCGGCGAATCCGGCCATAAGGAATTTATTCGCCAGGGCGGCGGTCGGCCGGGGTGCCGCGGAAGCGGAGACGGGGGCGCTCATGTTACTTCAGCCCTCCGCGTTGTTCCGGGGGCACATCGTCGATCGTGGCGTGCTGGGCCCGCTGGAGGGCGCGCACGTAGGCCACCACCGCCCAGCGGTCGTCCGGCGAAAGTTTGTCCGCGTAGGGCATCATCGTGTTCTTGCCGTTCGTGATGGTGTTGAAGATCTCGCCTTCCGGCATCGTGCGCAGGCGGTCGTCGTGGTAGGTGGGCGTAGCCACCATGCCGTAGGACTTGGTGATGCCGTTGCCGTCGCCGAGCGCGCCGTGGCACGGGGCGCAGTAGATCTGGTAGCGGCCCTGGCCCTTCTCGATGAACTCACGCGTGACCTCGAGCCCGGCGGGGAAACCGCGGACGAAGGAGCCGTCAGCGTTTTTGCCGGCGTAACGGGCGTCATCGGCTTTGAGAAAGTCCGGGTCGGCCTTGATCGCATCCCGACCGTACGGCACGGTGCCGGCGGGAATCGGGCGGTCGGCCCGGCCATCGGCAAAGAATTTGGACTCCGCCTGCGGCTTGTATTTGGCCTGGTGATCCATGTCGGGGAAGACCTCGATCGGCGGGCGCGTGGCGGGCAGGCCGCGAAAGCCCATGACCGACAGCGTCAGGACGACCAGGAAAGCGAGGGTGTAGTAGGCGTAGCGCATCTTATTCCTCGAGCTCCACGATGTCCTTGCCGCCGGCCTGCGCGAGGAGCTCGCGGGTCGCGGCAGCGTTGAATTTCGGGTCGTTGGCCTCGATCACGATGTAGAACCGGTCGTCGCTGGCGCGGACGAACTGCGGGGCCTTCATCACGGGATGATAGTGCATGGGCAGCTTGTTCAGGAAAAACATGCCGCCGATGGTGGCGAAGGCGGTGAAGAGAATCGTCAGCTCGTACGACACCGGGAAGGCGAACATCGGGCTGAAGTAGGGCTTGCCGCCGACCACGAGCGCATATTCGTAGGCGTTGGCCCACCAGATGAACGACATGCCCGTGCAGAAACCGATGATGCCGCCCGTGAGGGAGAAGCGCGGCACCTTGGAGCGGCGCACGCCCATGGCATAGTCGAGCCCGTGGATCGGGAAGGGCGTGAGCGCGTCCCATTGCGAGTAGCCGGCGTCGCGCACCTGCTCACAGGCGTGATAGAGGCTCGGCACGGTGTCGAAGGCGGCGATGATTCCATAATTCTGTTTCATGGCGGGTTCCTCAGTGGTGGGGCGCGCCATGCGGATCGGCGGCGGGGATGACGGCCTTCACCTCGGACATCGGCATGATGGGCACGAAGCGGATGAAGAGGAGGAACAGGAAGGAAAAGACGCCGAAGGTGCCGAAGAACGTGAAGATCTCGACGATCGACGGCGAATAGTAGCCCCAGCTCGAGGGCAGGAAGTCGCGGGCGAGCGAGGTGACGATGATCACGAAGCGCTCGAACCACATCCCGACGTTGACGAAGATGGAGAGGATCCAGACCAGCGCGGTGTTCTCGCGCACGGCCCGGAACCAGAAGAACTGCGGCGTGATGACATTGCAGCCGATCATGATCCAGTAGGCCCAGGCGTAGTGGCCGAACGCGCGGTTGATGAACGCGAAGCCTTCGTACGGATTCGCGCTATACCACGCGATGAAGAACTCCATCGAGTAGGCGTAGCCCACCATGGTGCCGGTCGCCAGGGTGATCTTGCACATGCAGTCGATGTGATACTGCGTGATCAGGTCCTCGAGGCGGTAGACGGCGCGCAGCGGCAGCAGCAGCGTCATCACCATGCCGAAGCCGGAGAAAATGGCGCCGGCCACGAAGTACGGCGGGAAGATCGTCGTGTGCCAGCCGGGGATCAGCGAGACGGCGAAGTCGAACGACACGATGGTGTGCACGGAGAGCACGAGCGGCGTCGAGATGCCGGCGAGGATCAGGTAGGCCATCTCGTAGTTGCTCCACTGGCGGTTGGAACCGCGCCAGCCCATGGCAAAGAAGCCGTAGACGCGCGCCTTGAGCAGGTTGCCCGCCGCGGTGAAACGGTCGCGCATCGTGCCGAGGTCGGGGATCAGGCCGATATACCAGAAAAGCACCGAGACCGTGCCGTACGTCGAGACGGCGAACACGTCCCATTCCAGCGGGGAACGGAAATTCTGCCAGATGGCGTTGGAGTTGGGGAACGGGAACAGCCAGCCGGGCAGCACGGCGAACCAGATGCGGCCGACGTGGAAGACCGGGAAGATGGCGGCGCAGACGACGGCGAAGATCGTCATGGCCTCGGCGGCGCGGTTGATGGAGGTGCGCCACTTCTGGCGCAGCAGGCACAGGATGGCCGAGATGAGCGTGCCGGCGTGGCCGATGCCGATCCAGAAGACGAAGTTGACGATGTCCCAGGCCCAGTTGACCGGGTTGGCGTGGCCCCAGACGCCGACGCCCGTGGACACGAGGTAGGTCAGGCCGGCGACGGTGAACGAGGCGATGATGCCCGCGAGGCCGAAGCACCACCACCACCAGACCGGGGTCTGGCCCTCGACGATGCCGCAGACCTTGTCGGTGATCCACTTGAAGTCGCGGTGGTTCTCCACCAGCACGCGGCGGGGAATCACGACCGGCTTGACCTCGGCGAGGATGGCGGGCGCCGGATGATCGGAAGCGTGCGCGGCCATCAGCTCAGCCCTCCGGATTGCAGATTATTTTGGAGGCGTACCGACCCCGGTGCGCTCGCGGGCGAGGTCGCCCGCGCTCCAGCATTGGCGAATTGGAATTTAGACGAAGCGGCCATCAGTTATGCCCTCCGGGTTCGGGCGCATGCTTCTCCGCCTCGTGGCCGTGGGCGGCGCCGTGGTCGGCGTGGCCGTTCTTCTGGTTGTACTCGACGCGGCTGAGCGGGAGCGCTGAATAATCCGGCATGGCGGGGTTCGGGTTGCGGAGCTTGCCGAGATAGGTCGTGCGCGGGCGGACGTTCAGGTAGCCCAGCACCGCATAGTCGCGCTCCTGCTCCTTGAGGAGGGAGACCTTGCTTTTCGGATCCTTGACGTTGCCAAAGACGATGGCCTCGACCGGGCACACCTGCTGGCAGGCGGTCTTGATCGTGCCGTCGGGAATCTCGATGTCGCCGCTGGCGCCGGCCTTCCGCTTCTGGGCGATCTTGGCCTGCTGCACGCGCTGGACGCAATAGGTGCACTTCTCCATGACGCCGCGCATGCGGATCGTGACGTCGGGATTTTTCACCATCTTCACCAGCTCGGGCATTTCCTTCTGGCTGCCGAGCGGGCCCAGGTAGAGCTGGTCGGTGGCGCGCTTGTTGAAGTCGAAGAAATTAAAGCGGCGGACCTTGTACGGGCAGTTGTTCGCGCAATACCGGGTGCCGATGCAGCGGTTGTAGGCCATCACGTTGATGCCTTCCTCGTCATGCACCGTCGCGTTGACCGGGCACACCGTCTCGCAGGGCGCGAGCTCGCAGTGCTGGCAGGTCATGGGCTGCATCGAAACCTGGGGATCCTCGGGCAGCAGCTTGTTCCCCTCGGCGCCGAAGGCCTCCGCGTCGGCGTGGCCGTCGGAATAGTAGCGGTCGAGGCGGATCCACTGCATCTCGCGGCCGCGCATGACCTGTTCCTTGCCGACGATCGGGATGTTGTTCTCGGCCTGGCAGGCCACGATGCAGGCGTTGCAGCCGATGCAGGTGTTGAGGTCGATCGACATGCCCCACTGGTGGATGCCGTCGAGGTTGGGGGTCTCGTAGAGGGAATTGCCGCGGGGCAGGAATTTCTGCTGGGCGTTTGGATTGCCGCCGTGGATGCGCTTGAGGTAATCGGCCTCGCTTTCCCCGGGGCGCCGGGCGCCTTCCTTGCCCAGCACCGGGGGCGTGTGCGACTCCATGCCAATGCCGGCGACGAACGCAGGGTTGGCCTTGAATTCGGTGTAGTTGGCCTCGCGCACGATGTCGCGGCCTTCCATCGACCAGTGCTCCTGGGTGTTGGCGAGCTTCATGCGCTCGCCGGTCTTCGCCAGCTTGGCTCCGGTGGCGAAGCCCATGGCCTCGCTCGTACGGACTGCGTAGGCGCTGAAGCCCGCGCCGGTGCCGATGTGGCCCGAGACTTTGCGGCCGTAGCCGAGCGGGAGGACGATGGTGTAATTGGCCAGGCCCGGCTGGATGTGCATCGGGCCGCGCACCTTGAGGCCGTTGCTCATGGTCACTTCGCCGACATGGGCGTACTCCTTGCCCTGCGAAAACTCGGCCTCTTCCTTGCGCGCCACCTGCAGCAGGCTGCCGGCGGGGACGATGCCGAGTTCCTTGGCCAGACGCGGGCTGACGAGAATGGCGTTGTCCCAGGCGATCTTTGTCATGGGATCCGGGCATTCCTGCAGCCAGCCGTTGTTGGCGAAGCGGCCGTCGTCCATCTTGTGGTCGGTGGCGAAGCGGACCTCGAGGTTGTCCGCCGAGAGCGCAACCAACGCCGGATTCTTCGCGAAGACGGAACCGGAACGCTGCGGATCAAAGGCCACGTTGACGGCTTTGTAGGCCGAACCGGCCAGCAGGCCGTCGTGCAGGAATTTCTCGAACGCCTTCTTGCTGTCGCCGCTGGAGAGCCGGCCGATGGTGGTGAAAACCTGCGCGTAGGCGTCGGGGTTCTCCTCGCCGGCGACCCGGGCGAGCAGTTCCACCTCGGACAGGCCGTTGAAGAGCGGCATGATCATCGGCTGGACCGGCACGATGGTGCCATCCACCGTGCGGGCGTCGCCCCATGACTCGAGGTAGTGGGTGGCGGCGAGATGCGTGCCGGCGAGCGCGGAGGTCTCGTCGTGGTAGTAGCCGAAGCGGATTACCTCGGGCACTGCGCCCAGCAGCTTCGCGAAATCGAGGTCGGCCGGCGCGTTGTAGGCCGGGTTGCCGTTGAGGACGAGGAGGGTCTTGACCGAGCCGCCCTTGATCGCCGTGGCGAGGGCGGAAATCGTCGAGGCCGAGGACGGCTCGATGGCGACAAAGTCGAGGGTCTTGCCGAGGTTGCCGAGAAAGGCGTTGATGGCGTAGGCCAGCGCGTGGACCTGCACGGGCTGGTGGGCGCCGGCGAGCACGAGGCTTTCGCCCTTGTGCGCCAACAGGTCGTGGGCGCACTCCTCGATCCATTTGTCCTGGTTCGGAAAATCGAGGCCCTGGGCCAGCGCCGCGAAGGTGTCCCGGCCAAAAAGCTTGTTCGCGAGCGCCGCGGTCAGCGCCAGCATGTGATTGCTGGCGAGGCGCAGGCGGTGGTCGGCCATGCTGCCGGTGAGCGAGAATCCGCTCTCCGCCACATAGAGGCGGTTCATCGGGTCGGTCGGTTTGGCAACGCGACGGCCCTTGGCGAACTCCCGGGCGTAATAAAGCGAACCGGCCTCGGCGTGGAAGAAGTCGGCGTCAAGGCTGACGATGCGCTTGGCGGCGGCGAAGCGGTAGAGCGGCTTGACGTTCTGGCCGAAGGCGGCCAGCGCGGCGGCGACCGGTGGCTCGTCCTGCACGGGCTCGTATTCGGCCCAGAGGGCGCGGGGAAATTCCTTCTTCAGCTTCGCCACGAGGCGGGCGCGGGTCGGCGAGGCGGATTCGTCGGCGAGGAAGGCCAGGCCTTCCCCATTACCGGCGTAACGGCCGTGAATCTTTGCGAGGAGATCGTTGACCGCGACCACATCGAGGGTCTTGGCGCCCTGCGTGTGGGCCATGGCGCGCTCCGGATCGTAGAGATCAAGCACGGAAGCCTGGGCGAGGAGCGAGCTGGCGCCGCCGTGCGGCAGGTAGCCGGGGTTGCCCTCGACCTTGGTCGGGCGGCCCTGGTGGGTCTCGGCCAGGAGCGGAATGGCCGATTTGCGCAGCGGCATCGCCGTGGCGAAGTAGAGCGGCAGGCCGGGGACGGTGTATTCGACGGATTTGCCGTAAGGCAGAATGTGCTTTTCCGGGCGGCGGCAGCCGGCGAGGCCCAGGCCACCGAGGGCGAATGACGCCGCCATCAGCCGCATGAACTGGCGGCGGTCCACCCCGTCCATGCCGGCGGCGCCTTCGGGGAATTCCCGGGCCAGGTGCTCGCGGAAGCCGGGCGTATCCGCCAGCTCGTCGAGACTGCGCCAGTACTTCGGGCCGGTTAGCTCGCGTTGGGCGGGGGCGGAATGATCAAATTTGCGTTTCATCAGCGATGGCAGCCGGAGCAGCTTTGCGGGGGCAGGACCTTCCAGTCATGAATGAACTTGGCGGCGGTCTTCACGCCTTCCGGTCCCTGGTCCACGAGGCGGGCCGAATCCAAATTAAACACATCCTTGGGGTCGCGGATGCGGGAGGCCGGATCGCGGTGGCAGTCGAGGCACCAGCTCATGCTGTGGGGCTGGTCCTGGCGGACGACCGCCATCTCGTTGACCTTGCCGTGGCACTCGACGCAGCTGACGCCGCGGTTCACGTGCACGGAGTGGTTGAAATAGACGTAATCGGGGTTCGCGTGGATTTTCACCCACGGGACGGGATCGCCGGTCTGGTAGCTCTGGCGCACGACCTCGAGGAGCGGGCTCTGGGGCTTGATCACGCTGTGGCAGTTCATGCAGGTCTGCGCGGCGGGCACGCTGGACGTGGCGGATTTCTCGACCGAGGCGTGGCAATAGCGGCAGTCGAGGCCGAGCTGGCCGGCATGCAGGCTGTGATCAAACGGCACCGGCTGGACCGGCTGGTAGCCGACGCGCAGGTAGGCCGGGGTCGCGTAGTAGGTGATGCCCGCCGCCGCCACGCCGCCGAGCACGCCAAGAAAAATCAGGATCTGCAGGGGCAGAGCATTGGCGGACTTCGGGAAAATCTTGGACATGGGGTGGCTGACGGAATTCGCGCGGACGGAGAGGGATCGGCGGGCACGCCCTCAGGTTAAGCGAAGAATACTGACGGGCGGTAGGTGGGGGGTGAAAATACCCCCCGAGCAAAGAAGGCGTCCCGGTAATGTAAAACAAATTTTCCAGCCAAACCCCGGCGCTGCTGGCTATTAGCAAATCCCCGGACGCCAGC
>JAYTUA010000149.1:0-6207 GCA_043745015.1 Opitutaceae bacterium
ACGAGCCTTCCTTCCGCGAGGACCTGATTTTTGTCATCATCCTCACGCCGCTGGCCGTCATCCTGCCGGTCAACGCCGTGTCCACGGCCGTGATGATCTTCGCCCTGTTCCTGATCGTCATCGCCGAGCTGCTGAACTCGGCGGTGGAGTGGACCATTGACGACATTTCGCTGGAGAAACGGCCCTTCGCCAAACGCGCCAAGGACATGGGCAGCGCGGCCGTCTTCATCGCCTACCTCAACTGCATCGCCGTGTGGGGCCTGATCCTCTATTCCAACTGGGGCCGCATCTCCACCCTCGAGTTCCTCAAGTGGCCGCCGCCGTTCCTGCCCTGAGCGGCAGCTCAGCGCATCCGCCCGAAAAAATACGCCGCCAGCCCGGTCATCGCGAGGTTGGGCATCAAGGCGGCCCAGATCGGCTCGATGAATCCCCTGCCGCCGAGCAAGGTGGCCGCGTTGGTCAGGAGGTAGTAGGCAAAGAACAGGCCGATGGATTTTGACACCCCGACGGCCGGACTGACCCGCACGCCGGAGACGGCGAATGGAATCGCGATCGCGAGGATGATGAGCGGCCCCAGCGTGTCGGCCAGCAGGCTGTAGTAGCGCACCTCGTATTGGATGAGCTTGGGATTCTGCTCGGACGAAAAGTAATCGGTGATCCGCTGGAGCTCGTTGAAGGACAGGCCGCCCGGTTTCCGGTCGATGAGCAGCATCAGGCCGGGGTCTTCGCCAAAATGCGGGACGGTCTTCTCGGTGAAACTGACCGTGCGCATGATCTCGCCCTGGCCGGGGTCGAACCAGATCTCGCGACCGTCCCGGAATGTCCAGGAACGGCGCACCGGATCGTAGGCGCCTTCCCGGGCCATGATGCGCGTTCTTTCCCGCCGTTGCTGGTCGAGCTCGGAGACGGTGATCCCGTAGGCTTTCTGGGCGAAGCGGCTGTAGTGATTGATGAACCACATGCGGTTCTGCGGCTGGTTATCGAAGGCCACGCTCGTGACCACGCCCAGCGAGCCGCCGGGCATCGTCTTGGCCTCGGCCCGGTATTCAAAGCTTTCCAACAGGCTGCGCGAGGCCTCGACCGACCACGGCACCACCTTGGCATTGAGCAGCAGGGACACGCCGCACAGCACCACCCCGGCCAGCCAGAGCGAACGGGTCGTGGCGAAGATGTTCAGGCCGGCGGACCGCACAGCCGTCAGTTCGTTGTTCCGGTGCAGCTGGCTCAGCACGAAGAGCAGCGAGAGCAGCATCGAAAGGGGCAGCACCACAGACAGGTAGCTGGGCATCTGGGTGGCGTAATACAGCAGGATGTCCCCGGCCCCCACGCCGATCTGGATCAGATCGCGGAGGTTGTCGTAGAGCGCCGTCATGAGCAGCAGGCCCGTCGTGGCCGCGATCAGCAACCCGAGCATTTTCAGCCATTCGCGCAGAAGATAGCGGTCAAGGAGGTTCAACTACCGTGGAGACAACCAATCGGCCCGCCGGTGGCAAAGCTGAATCGCGTTCCCTGACAATCCCCGGGCCGGCGGCGGGAACAAGTCCGGTCCCCGCCCCTCTCATTTAGCGGCAGTTGCAGGTTGAAAGCCCCGCGAGGCTGCCTTTAGTTCACCGCTTTGCAAATCCCACTCATGCCCATCCGTTGCCTGACCAAAGCATTGCGGTTCGCCCTCGGGGCCGGCCTGTTGGCCGCCGGCTTGGCCGCTCAGGAACCCATCAAGATCGGCGAGTTCGCCTCGCTTACCGGCAAGGAGGCCACCTACGGCCAGACGGTGCACAAGGGCACCCTCTTCGCCATCGAGGAGATCAACGCCGCCGGGGGCGTGCTCGACCGCCGGCTCGAGCTCATCACCGAGGACAACCAGTCGAAGGCCGGCGAATCCGCCACCGTCGTCAAGAAGCTCATCTCCCGCGACAAGGTCATCGCGGTCCTCGGCGAACTCATCTCCGGCCGCACGCTGGAGGCCGCGCCCATCTGTCAGACCGCCAAGATCCCGCTGATCTCCCCCGGCGCCACCGCCGTCGAGGTCACCGCCAAGGGCAATTATATCTTCCGGGTCTGCTTCATCGATCCCTTCCAAGGCACCGTCATGGCGAAATTCGCCGCCGACGCCCTGAAACTCCGCCGCGTCGCCATCCTCTCCTCGGTCTCCTCCGCCCAGAGCGTGGGGCTGGCCAAATATTTCCGCGAGCGCTTCACCGCCGCCGGCGGCACCGTCGTGCTCGAGCAAAAATACGGCGAGGGCGACAAGGACTTCCGCGCCCAGCTCACCGCCATCAAGGCCGCCGGCGTCGAGGGCATCTTCGTCCCCGGCTACTACACCGAGGCCGCCCTCATCTCGAAGCAGGCGCGCGATCTCGGTCTCACCCTGCCGCTGCTGGGCGTGGACGGCTGGGAATCGTCGGAGCTCATCAGCATCGGCGGGGCCGCCGTCGAGGGCGCCTACTTCTCCACCCACTACTCGCCGGAAAACCAGTCGCCGGCTGTCGTCGCCTTCAACACCCGCTACCGCCAGCGCTGGGGCAGCGACTCCAACGCCCTCTCCGCCCTCGCCTACGATGCCGCCATGGTGCTGGCCGATGCGCTCCGCCGCGCCGGCACCACAGATGGGGCGAAACTCCGCGACGCCCTCGCCGCCACCAAGGATTTCGCTGGCGCCACCGGCCGCATCACCTTCGACGCCCAGCGCAATCCCACCAAATCCGCGGTCGTGCTGACCGTGCGGAACGGCAACTTCACCTTTGTCCAGGACGTCCAACCCTGAACCCTCGCTTACCATGAAAACTCCCGCCCTGCTCCTCGCGCTCGCCACTCTCGCCACCGCTTCGGCCGCCGATCCCATCAAGCTCGGCGAATACGCCTCGCTCACCGGCAAGGAGGCCGGCTTCGGCCAGACTTCCCATCATGGCGTGGTCCTCGCCCTCGAGGAAATCAACGCGGCCGGCGGCGTCCTCGGCCGCCCGCTCGAGCTCGCCTACGAGGACAACCAGACCAAGTCCGGCGAGTCCGCCACCGTCGTGAAGAAGCTCATCTCCCGCGACAAGGTCATCGCCCTTATCGGGGAAGTCTCCTCCGGCCGCTCGCTCGAGGCCGCGCCCATCGCCCAGGCCGCGAAAATCCCCATGATCGCGCCGGCCGCGACCAATCCCAAGGTCACGCAAACCGGCAACTACATCTTCCGCGTCTGCTTCATCGACCCCTTCCAGGGCACCGTCATGGCGAAGTTCGCCAAGGAGGACCTGAAGGCGCGGAAAGTCGCCATCCTTTCCAGCGTCTCCAACGCCTACAGCCTCGGTCTGGCCAAGTTCTTCAAGGAAACCTTCACCGCCGGCGGCGGCGAGATCACCACCGAGAAGAACTTCTCCGAGGGCGACAAGGATTTCCGCGCCCAGCTCACGGCCGTGAAGGCCGCCGGCGTCGACGCGGTCTTTGTCCCCGGCTACTACACCGAGTCCGCCCTCATCGTCCGGCAGGCCCGCGACCTCGGCCTCACCGTCCCGTTCTTCGGCGGCGACGGCTGGGAGGACGAGCAACTGCTGAAGATCGGCGGCGAGGCCCTCAACGGCTGCTATTACTCGACCCATTTCTCGGCCGAGAACACCGACCCGGTCGTCGCGCAGTTCGCCGCCAAGTACAAGGCCCGGTGGAACGGCGAGGTCCCCGGCGCCTTCTCCGCCCTCGGCTACGATGCGGTCTATATCCTCGCTGACGCGATCAAGCGCGCCGGCACTACCGACGGCACCAAGCTCCGCGACGCCCTCGCCGCCACCAAGAATTTCCCCGGCGTGAGCGGCGTGACCACGATCGACAAGGACCGCAATGCCTCCAAGGCCGCCACCATCATCGCGCTCAAGGACGGCAAGGCCCTGTTCCACAAGACCGTGGCGCCCTGATCCGGACTTCAAACACCCAACAAAACTAATCGCGGAAACGCGGAATCACGGAGACAAACCAGTCACTTTTCCGCGATTTCGTTCTTCCGCGTTTCCGCGATTTCCTCATGCCTTCCCTGCCCAAGTTCGTTCTGCTTGCCTCGCTTTTCACCGCGACTCGCGCGGTTTATGCCGCCGACGGTGACCCGATCAAGATCGGCCAGTACGGCGCCTTCACCGGCAAGGAGGCCGCCTTCGGCGTCTCCGCCCGCAAGGGCGTCATCCTCGCCTTCGAGGAGGCCAACGCCGCCGGGGGCGTGCTCGGCCGCCCGGTCGAGCTCATCACCGAGGACAACCAGTCCAAGCAGGGCGAGTCCGCCACCATCGCGAAGAAGTTCGCCTACCGCGACAAGGTCGTGGCCGTCCTCGGCGGCAACCCCTCCTCCAACTCGCTCGAGGCCGCGCCTGTTTTCCAAATCGCCAAGATCCCCATGATCGCCATCTCGTCGACCAACCCGCGGGTCACCGAGATGGGTAACTACATCTTCCGCGTCTGCTTCATTGATCCGTTCCAGGGCGCTGTGCTCGCGAAGTTCGCCCGCGACACCCTGCACGCCTCGCGCGCCGGCGTGATCACCTCCGTCAACAACGCCTACAGCGTCGGCATCTCGAAGGTGTTCCGCGAGCGGTTCACCGCCGCCGGTGGCGTGATCGTCGCCGAGCAGAGGCACAGCGAGGGCGACAAGGATTTCCGCGCCCAGCTCACGGCGATCAAAAACGCCGGGGTCGACGTGATCTTCCACTCGAGCAATTACACCGAGGGTGCGCTGATTTGCATCCAGGCCCGGCAGCTCGGCTTCACCGGGCCCATCTTCGGTGGCGACGCCTGGGAAGCCCCGCAACTCATCGAGATCGGCGGTGCGGCCGTCGAGGGCACGTATTATTCCACGCACGCCTCGCCTGACTCCATCGCTCCAGAAGTGCGCAACTTCGTGAAGCAATTCCGCGCCCGCTGGGCCGGCGAGATACCCGACAGCATTGCCGCCCTCGGCTACGACGCCGCCCAGCTGCTCTTTGACTCCCTCCGCCGCGCCGGCACCACGGAAAGCGTGAAGCTCCGCGAGGCGATTGCCACGACCGTCGAGTTTCCCGGGGTGACCGGTCACATCACCATCGACAAGGACCGCAACGCCACCAAGTCCGCGGTCATTCTCACGGTCAAGCACGGCCGCTTCGAGTTCGTCGAAACCGTCGCCCCGTAGGCCGGGGCCGGGCGCGGCGCCCGGCAGTTGAAGGTTGAAGGATTGCCTAGAGGAGCCTGCTGGCAGGCGATTCGAGGCGTTCATCACATACTGCATTATTAATCGCCTGCCAGCAGTCTCCTCCACGGCTAATTCATCCGTTTTATCCGTGGAATCCGCGGTTAAAATGCTTGGAACAGGTGCGCCCTCCCCTTCAACTCTCTCCGCTTGTCCGAATTCCTGCAGCAACTCCTCAACGGCCTGTCCCTCGGGGCCATCTACGCGCTCATCGCGCTCGGCTACACGATGGTCTATGGCGTCCTGCGCTTCATCAATTTTGCGCATTCCGACGTCTTCATGGTCGGCGCCTTCATCGGCTACTACATCGGCCAGCACGTGCCGCAAAACACGGTATGGGGCGGCCTGGTGGTCCTCCTCGCCGCGATGCTCGGCTGCGCCCTCCTGGGCATGTTCATCGAGCGCTTCGCCTACCGCCCGCTGCGCGGGGCTGCGACCCTCAACGTCCTGATCACCGCCATCGGCGTCTCGCTGCTGCTGGAGTATTCCGGCCAGGTATTTTTCGGCGCCACCCCGCGCACCTTCCCCGCCGTGTTCCCCTCCGCCAATTTTGCCCTCGGCACCCTCGTGATCTCCTCCAACCAGGTGGTGGTCATCGTGGTCGCCACTCTCCTGATGGTCGCGCTGGAGTTCATCGTCCACCGCACCAAGATCGGCACCGCCATGCGGGCCGTCTCGCTCAACCCGAAGGCCGCCCAGCTGGTCGGCATCAACAACGACGTCGTCATCTCCTTCACCTTCGGCCTCGGTTCGGCGCTCGCCGCCGCCGGCGGCATCCTCTACGCAATGAACTACCCGTCGATCGATCCGCTCATGGGCGTGATGCCCGGCCTCAAGGCCTTCGTCGCGGCCGTGCTCGGCGGCATCGGCAACATCCCCGGCGCCGCCCTCGGCGGCCTGCTGCTCGGCACCGTGGAAACCTTCGTCAACGGCAGCCAGTGGTCCACCTACAAGGACGCCATCGCCTTCGCCATCCTCATCATTATTCTGCTCTTCCGGCCCGCCGGCCTGCTGGG
>JAYTUA010000150.1:0-1616 GCA_043745015.1 Opitutaceae bacterium
CCCGCCATGCAGTCCACCATGAACCTCAAGATCAAGTTCCGGGAGTCGTTCCGGCCGTTCGCCCCGATCGTGCTGGCGGACCGCGCCACCGAATACTTCGACATCCCGGCCGGCGCAGAGAGCCCCTACATGCTGCTGGTCGCGCCGGTGCAGGAGAAGGAGCGCCGGCCCGTGGCGGCCAACCCCGCCGCCGGGGTCGCGCGGGTGAGCGAAGTGCGGTCTTCTGTTCCGGCGGTCACCCACGTCGACTACAGTGCGCGCATCCAGACCGTGGACGAAACAAGAAATCCGCGGCTGCACCGCCTGCTGCAGGCTTTTCACCAGCAGACGGGCTGCCCGGTGATGATCAACACCAGTTTCAACGTCCGCAGCGAACCCATCGTCTGCACGCCCGCCGACGCCTACCGCTGCTTCATGGCGACGGACATGGACGCACTTGTCATTGACGATTGCATCCTGCTCAAGGAGGCACAGCCCGCGGGCAATCGGGTGGACCCCAAGGCCCACCTCGACCAATTCGAGATCGACTGAACCCGCAACCCGCCCATGGCGCTCCTCCGCATCAACCACCGCCCCTCCGCCCGGCAACTGCTCGTCTTTGCCGCGGCCTGGCTCGTCTTCGCGGGCCTGCTCGGCTGGTCGCAGTGGTCCAGGGCGCGGCCCACGGCGGCCTTCGTTTGCTGGGGGCTGGCGCTGGGCGGGCCGCTGGTCGGCCTGGTGTGGCGCGAGGGCTTGCGGCTGCTTTACGTCGGGCTCACTTATGCGACCTTCCCGATCGGTTTCGTGGTTTCATCGGTGGTGCTGGCACTGATCTATTATGCCGTCTTGACTCCGATCGGCCTGATCCTTCGGTTGTGCGGCCATGATCCCATGCAGCGCCGCGCCGGCGCCCGGGCCGGCAGCTACTGGCACCAACGCCCCGGCCCGCGCCCTCCCGCCAGCTATTTCCGCCAGCACTGAACCATGAGCAAGAAAACACCCAGCGAGTTTGAAAAACAGGCCGCCGGCCAGCAGCGCGGGTTCGTCGCGCAGTTCCTCGACTTCGCGCTGCACAACAAGAAGTGGTGGCTGACCCCGATCCTGATCATCCTGCTGCTCGCCAGCCTGCTGATCATCCTCGGCGGCACAGGCGTGGCCCCGTTCATCTACACGATCTTCTAGGCCTTGGGGTCTGGGCGCGCGGTCAGCCGGACCCGCAGGTGTTCGTAGCCGATCGCCCGGGCGTAGGCGGCCGCGGTTTCGATTCGCTCCTTCTCTTCCAGCACGGAAATTTCCGCGTCACGCCCGGTGAGCGACGGCAGCAGGCTTTTGATGAGCAAGCGCGCGTGGGGCGCCCCGAGGCAGAGGTGGGGCCAAAGCCAAAGGCGACGTGCGGATTGGGTTTCCGGTCAAGACGCACCTCGTCCGGGGCCGGGAAGACGGTTTCATCGCGGTTCGCGGATGCCCAGCCGAGGGACACCCGGTCCCCGGCCTTTACGGTGACGCCATGGACCTCCGTGTTCACCGGGCAAACCCGGCCGAGAGGCGTCAGCGGCGAAACGATGCGGAAAAATTCCTCGCCGGCGTGGTACCGCTGCCCGGGAAAGATCGTCACTTTTTTCCGCCGAGGAGGAACT
>JAYTUA010000151.1:0-6146 GCA_043745015.1 Opitutaceae bacterium
CGTCTTCCGCCCATTTCGCGCCCCGCTTGTAAGAGACGACCCGGAGTTCGCCGGGGGCATACTTCACGTCATCCCAGCGCAGGCGGTATTCCTTGGCGCCAAGTTTTTTCCGGCCGAGCGACTGGCCGTTGAGGAACAGCTCGGCCTCATCGCCCGAGGTGTAGACATGCACGGGCGTGATCTGTCCCTCGCGTCCGGGCCAGGTCCAGTGCGGCAGCAGATGCGCCATCGGGAAGTCGGGCCGCCAGCGCGCCTGATAAAGATAGTAGCGGTCCTTGGGGAATCCCGCGAGGTCGATGATGCCGAAGTAACTGCTGCGCGACGGTGAAGGGATGCGGCCCAGCTCAGCGAGTTCCCTGGCCGCGCGCGCCTGTTCAGCGGGATCGGAGAAGTTGAGCAACAGGGTCGAGTCGGCGTTGTAGGGGGTGGGTTCGCCGAGGTAGTCAAAGCCGGTCCAGACAAACTCTCCCGCGTATCCCGGCGCACTGTCGGCGGCCTGCCATTCGACATCGGGCGCGGTGGACCAGCGCGGGGCATACAGGTCGTAGCTGCTCACCTGGAAGTCGGTCCGGCTGACCGGGTCGAGCTTGGCGTCGCTCACCGGGAAAAAATATTCACCGCGGGAGCTGATGGTGGAGGCGGTCTCGGCGCCGAAAAGCGGGATCGTGGGATTGGTGGCGCGGAACCGGGCATACTCGTGGATGCGGTAGTTGTAGCCCATCGCATCGAGCGCGTGCTGGAAGCCGTTGTAGCCGCTCTGTTCGCCGTTGAACGCCCCGCTGACCGGCCGCGTACGGTCCTCCTCGCGGACGATGCCGGCGAGGTGGGTGGCGAGTTTCCAACCCTGCTGGCCGTCCGGGCCCCATTGCTCGATGACCTCGTTGCCGATGCTCCAGATGACGACACTCGGGTGGTTGCGGTCGCGGCGGATGAGGGCGCGCAGGTCGGCCTCATGCCACTCGGGAAAGAACACGTGGTAGTCGGAGCGGTTCTTGCCCTTGGCCCAGCAGTCAAAGGCCTCGTCCATCACGACAAAGCCCAGGCGGTCGCAGAGGTCGAGCAGCTCGGGCGCGGGCGGATTGTGGCTCGTACGGATGGCGTTGCAGCCCATGGCGCGGAGAATCTCCAACTGGCGCTCGAGGGCGCGGATATTGACGGCTGTGCCGAGGGCGCCGAGGTCGTGATGGTTGCACACGCCCCGGAGCGGAACGGATTCGCCGTTGAGCAGAAAACCGCGGTCGGCCGAGAAGGCGACGGTGCGGATGCCGAAGGGTGTGTCGCAGGAATCGATCACGCGGCCGTCCTGGGTGACCGTGGTGACGGCGACATAGCGGTGCGGATGCGTGACGCTCCAGAGCTGCGGTTGCGGCACCACGAGGTTTTGCGTGGCGGAGGTCGGGCGATTCGCGGCGATGGTGATGGTCAGCGGCTGGCTGCGGGCGCCGGCGGCGCCGGTTTTCTGCCCGGCGGAATCGAGGGCGAAGATCTCGGTGCCCAGGCTGACACTGGCCGGAGCGGAAGTGTCGTTGTTCGTCAGGACATTCACGCTGACGTAGGCCGCGTCGGGTGTGACCGCCGGGGTGGTGATGAACGTGCCCCAATGCGCGACGTGCACCGGGGCGGTCTTCACGAGCCAGACGTTGCGGTAGATGCCGCCGCCGGGATACCAGCGGGAGGACTCGGGCGGATTATCGAGGCGGAAGGCGAGGACGTTGGCCGCGCCGGGTTTGAGGTAGGGCGTGAGATCGAGTTGATAGGACGTGTAGCCATAGGGCCAGCCGCCTACAAACTGGCCGTTGAGCCACACCGAGGAGTTGGCCATGGCGCCGTCGATCTCGAGCGTGATGCGGCGGCCGGCGTCGGTGGCGGGCAGGTCGAAATGCTTGCGATACCACGCGACGCCCCACCACGGAAGTTTGCCGGTGTCGTTGGGGTATTCCTGCTTGAACGGACCCTCGATGCCCCAGTCGTGGGGCAAATTGAGCGGGCGCCAGCTGCTGTCGTCAAAACCGGGCTGGGCATAGCTGAGGTCGCCGCCGAGGTTGCCCGGCGGGCGGGCAGGACGCGGAGCGGTCACGCCCAACAGGTCGGCCGCGGTGGGGAGGATCCACGCCTTGATGGTCGGGTAGTCGAGCTGGCCGAGAATCCACTGGGGATCGCTCTTGCTGAAACGCCAGCCGGCATTGAAGGAGATGCGTTCACGGGGCGGGGCCTCGGCGGCGAAACCGGCCGAGGAGAGGACCAAAACCAAAGCGGCAAGAACGGTGATCGGGCGCATGACAGGTGGGGGGTTGCCCTCAGCATGCACCCGGGCGGATGACAGGCGAGACCGAGTCCGTGCCGTTGTTTCGCTTTTACTGCGCAGAATTTGCCCGCCCCTAGAGGAGGCGCAGGCCGGTCAGGGCTTGGGCAACAGGTGGCCCTTGGCCACCGCGTCGTCGATCATCTTGACGGCGTATTCCCAAATGGCGGCCGAGCCTTTCGCGACGTGGGCGTTCCGGGCAAAGACGCGGTCGTGGGTGACGCCGTGCTTTTGCCAGGCATGGCCGTCGGTGAGGCAGTTGAGCAGCATCGGGTGGAAACGGTCGCAGGCCATGGCGAAACGCGCCTCAGGCGTCAGCTGCGACTCGAACTCATCCCAAAGAGCGCGGAACTCGGTGGTCTGGTCCGGCGGCAGCAGGCCGAAGATACGCGTGGCGGCCTTGGCTTCGCGCTCGTGCTGATCGGCCATGTTTTTCACGTCGTAGGCGAAGGTGTCGCCGGCATCGATCTCCACGAGATCGTGGATGAGCACCATCTTGAGGATGCGCAGAACGTCGAGGGGCTGGTGGTTGGAATGTTCGGCGAGCACGATGATCATCAGCGCGAAGTGCCAGGAATGCTCGGCGCTGTTCTCGGGCCGACGACTCTGCGTGAGGATCGTCTGGCGGAAGACCTCCTTCAGCTTGTCCACCTCGGTGATGAACGCGATCTGGCGGCGGAGACGTTCGGCGGGGGAGAGGGGAGGAGTGGTCACCACGAAACACACGAAAGACACGAAAATTGCCGAGGGCAATGCGGTAGAATCCGGACCGGTGTTCGAGCATTCATCGTCGGGTGTTTAATATGTGGGAGGGGCTTTACGCCCCGACAGCCCGAGTGCGGCGTGATTTCGATCGGGGCCTAAAGCCCCTCCCACACCCAGACAGTGCGGCAGTGGCCGAAATCGGGATTAGGGATGCTCGCGTCATAATTTCCCGCACTGTGCGGGTCGGTTCACCTGCAAGGTTGCATTTTGGGCCCGGGGTCTGCTTACCTGACTCTTTCATGAAAATCCTCGTAGCCGACAAGATCTCACCGAAAGGAGTCGCCTTCCTGCGCGCGCAGAAGGGCTTTGAAGTCGTTGAGGCCTACGGCTCGTCTCCGGCCAAGGTGTTGGAGCTGGTGAAGGACGTGCACGCCATCGCCGTGCGCTCGGAAACCAAGATCACCGCCGAGGTGTTCGCCGCGGCGCCCCTGCTCAAGGTCGTGGGCCGCGCCGGCGTCGGCGTGGACAATGTCGATGTCGATGCCGCCACGGAGCGCGGGGTCATCGTGATGAACACGCCCTCCGGCAACACCATCGCCACGGCGGAGCTGACCTTCACGCACATCCTCTGCGGTGCGCGCCCGGTGCCGCAGGCCGCGGCGTCGATGAAAGCCGGCCAGTGGGACCGCAAGAGCTTCTCCGGCATCGAGCTTTTCAAGAAGACGCTCGGCGTCGTCGGCCTCGGCCGCATCGGCACCGAGGTGGCGAAGCGCGCCCAGGCCTTCGGCATGACCGTCGTGGCCTACGATCCCTACCTCTCACCCAGCCGGGCCAAGGCCATGCAGATCGAGGCCCTTTCCCTCGATGACCTCCTCGCTCAGGCGGACTACATCACGGTCCACATGCCGCTCACCGAGCAGACCCAGTATATGATCGACGAGGCCGCGCTGGCGAAGTGCAAGAAAGGCGTCCGTCTCTTCAACTGCGCCCGCGGCGGCATCATCAAGGAGGCGGCGCTCATCGCCGCGCTCAAGTCCGGCCACGTGGCCGCGGCCGGCCTCGACGTGTTCGAGGAGGAGCCGCTCGCCGCCGACAGCGAGCTCCGCAAATTTCCCAATGTCTCCCTCACGCCCCACCTCGGCGCTTCGACCGCCGAGGCGCAGGACGCCGTGGGCGTGGAGGTCGCCGAACAGATCGCCGACGTGCTCAGCGGCGGCGTCATCCGCAACGCCGTCAACATGCCTTCGCTCGACGCCGCGACCCTCAAGGTCATAGGGCCCTACCTCGAGCTCGGCTCCAAGCTCGGCACGCTGGTTCAACAGCTCGCGACCGACCGGGTCGAGAAGTTGCGCGTCAGCTACTGGGGCAAGATTGTCGAGCTCGACGCCAATCCCGTCACCCGCGCCATCCAGCGCGGGTTCCTCAGCCGCATCAGCAGCGAGAGCCTCAACTACATCAACGCGCCGATCATGCTGGAGCGCCTCGGCGTGCAGGTGGAAATCGTGAAGTCCAACGTCGAGACTGACTACACCGAGCTGATGCAGGTCGAGGCCGTCACGGCCAAGGGCCAGGTATTCTCCGCGACCGGCACGTTGCTCGGCAAGTCCGGCAGCCCGCGCCTCGTCGCCCTCAACGGCCGCGAGGTCGAGGCCGAGCCCAAGGGCGTGCTGCTGGTCTATGAGAACCACGACGAGCCCGGCATCATCGGCATGGTCGGCACCCTGCTCGGCAAGGACAAGGTGAACATCGCTGCGATGTCGCTGAGCCGCAACAACGCCGGCGGCGTCGCCCTCTGCGTGTTGAATCTCGACAGCGCCCCTTCGGCCGCGGCCCTTAAGGAGTTGACCAGCCATCGAGCCATCAAGCAGGCTCTGGTCGTCAACCTCTGATGCGCGTCGGGCCCTTCCAACCAGTTTCCTTAGCCTGTCATTCTGATCCCGCAGCGGCGGGAGAGGAATCCAGATCCGACCTAGCCAACTGAATTTGACCACGGATTACCACGGATCAAGGCACCGGCCGAATGAAACCGAGTCACCGTCTGTTAAGAACTCAACCAAGTCGAATCTTGCTCAAGTTCCGATCTGTAGCCATCCGTGTTATCCGTGAAATCCGTGGTTAAACTGTCTTGTTCCGACTTGGAACATGGGTGTGGACTTTATCGTAAGGCAGGGGGAATAGCCCTATGAACTGGTATTGGATCATCTCTGCGGTGGTCGGCTACCTCCTCGGGTCACTGCCTATCGGCTATGTCGTGGCCCGGGCGCATGGCGTTGATATCTTCAAGGAGGGCAGCGGCAATCCCGGCGCGACCAACGTCAAGCGCGTGCTCGGCGAAAAATTCGGCGCCAAAGGAAAACGTGCCGGTAACTTTGTCTTTGTGCTCGATGCGGTGAAGGGCGCCATCGCGGCCGCGTGGCCCGCGCTACCGCTCCTGCACGCGCCCGAGGCGCGCCTGCTCGGCCTGATCGGCGTCATCGCCGCCGTGCTCGGCCACTCGTTTTCCGTCTTCACCAAGTTCAAGGGTGGGAAGGGCGTGGCCACCGCCGCCGGTGGCGTGCTGGTGCTCATGCCGGTGCCCTGCCTGATCGGCGTGGTGGTCTGGCTGGTGACGTTCTCGGTCACCCGCTACGTGTCGTTGGGTTCGGTGGTCGCCGCCGTCGTGGTTCCGGCCGCAGGTTGGCTGCTGGGCAATCCGCTGCCGTTGAATATCGTGGTGTCGCTGCTCGGGCTGTTCGTGATCGTGCGGCACCGGGAGAACATCAAGCGCCTCCTCGCCGGCACCGAAAGCAAGTTCGCCAAGAAACCGCCGGGCTGAGACTGCTACCACAAATGTTTAGACCTGACCCCTTTTGCCTCCCCTTTTGCCTCCTCCTTTTGCCTCCTCCATCGACCCGCTCGCAGCGGACTTCCCCTTCGCCCGCAGCCTGATTGTCGTGCGCAGCGAGCGCACCATCAAAGCCACCGGCCAGTCCTCTCACGACACCCGTTTCTACCTGTCCAGTGCCGAACCCGGCGAGCGCAGTCCGGCCCAATGGCAGACGCTGGTCCGCGGCCATTGGGCCGGCGTTGAAATCCGCAACCATTGGCAGCGCGATGTCTTTTGGGGCGAAGATCGCTCCCGCACTCGCAATCCCAACGC
>JAYTUA010000152.1:0-23361 GCA_043745015.1 Opitutaceae bacterium
GCGCGCCGAGCGAATTCCAGCCCGCGATCGCCACGTGCTCCTTGGGCGAATCAATCCATTCCCGCGCGAGGGCGAACCCGTCGGGATGCTCGGAGGCCACCACGGGCACGATCGAGGCCGAGATCATGCGCCACGCGGCCTTGTCCGCCCACGTCTGCACCTGCGCGCGGGTCATCTTTGCACCGTCGATGATGATGCCGGCGAGGTATTGGGCGTCGCCGTTGCCGGTGGCGTAGAGCTCCAGCGCGAGCGCCTGCTCGCCCTTGAGTTTCTTCGCGATGACCTTCAGGTTGCCGATCTTTACGCCGAAGAACGGCTCCTTCGCCCCGTGCTTGATAAAGATGCGCTTGGTGGACTCGCTGCCCATCGCCGCCATTGCTTCCTTGAGTTTCATGGGTGCGATGGATCTACACGAAGCAGCGAATAAACGAAGTCAGGAATCTTGGCTGCTTTG
This sequence comes from Opitutaceae bacterium, assembly GCA_043745015.1. Lineage (GTDB taxonomy): Bacteria > Verrucomicrobiota > Verrucomicrobiia > Opitutales > Opitutaceae > Lacunisphaera. The sequence continues at coordinate 455 of JAYTUA010000152.1, forward strand.
TGTTCACTCCTCAACGCAGCACGCCGCGCTGGCGCATGGCCCGGGCGTAGACGAACAGCAGCACGGCGATCACAAAGATGACGGCGCTGAAGATCACCGCACCGGCTCCGTTTTGCATGACCTTCAGTCCGTCGGACAGGCCGTAGCTGTAGACGTTGGTGATCACCGCGCCGAAGAGGGACGCGGCAAAGAGATTGGCGGCGAAGCCCTGGCGGAGCAGCAGCAGCAGCGAGCCAAGGAATCCGCCCCACGTGCCGATCCCCCAGGCGAGCACCGACCACAGGGGGAAACCATAAATGTAGACCAGCTGTTCGGGCGTGAGGCCCTTCAGGTAGGCCTCGTTGTGCATCTGCGTCATGGTGAAATCCAGTGCGCCCATCGCATTCCACAGCACGGCGATCACCCCCACCACCCACAGGTGCCAGGGCGTCTTGGTTGAAGGCGCTGTTGGATCAGCCATGGCCGCAGGGAAGAAGGAATCCGGAATTAGTCAATCCCGCGGGACAGGGAGTGGAGAGTCAGTCTGCCCTGCTGATGACTGCATGGAGTTCCGTAGGTCGGGGTTTATCCCCGACATGCTATCCGCTCGTGTCGGGCATAAAGCCCGACCTACAGCAAACTGATCCACTTCCGGACCGGGCTCCCGGGCAAGTCGGCCGAAGCAATGGGCGGATGCTCCCCGGAAACACCCTCTGCGCTAGACCTTCCGGCCGGCGCTGATCACTTGCTCGACCGGGTTGTCGCCGAGTTCGAGCGCCAGTTGGCGCTCGTCGCGATGGCGCAGCAGAATCAGGTCGGCGCGCTTGCCCGGCTCAATCGTGCCGCGATCGGTGAGGCCCAGCACCGCCGCCGCATTGACGGTGCTGGCCACGATGGCCTCCGCCGGGGTCAGCCCGCCCTGGCGCACCGCCAGCGCGATCACGAACGGCATCGAATGCGTCGGGGCGGTCGCGGGATTGCAGTTGCTCGCGAGGGCGATCAGTCCGCCGCTGTCGATGAACGCCCCGCCGCGCAGATAACGCCCGCCGGTATGAAAACTTTTCGCGGGCAGCATCACCGCAAAGGTGTCGCTCGCGGCCAAGGCCTGCAGGTCGGGCTTCGACGCGCCCTCGAGGTGGGCGATGGCCCGCGCGTGCAGTTTCAGCATCTCAGGGATCAAGCCGGTGGGACCGGACTCGTCGGCCTGCACCCGGAGGGGCAGGCCGTGCTTGTGGGCGCGCTCGAACAGCCGCACGCAGGCCTCGACCGGCCACGCGTCCTCCGCGCAACGCGCCTCAATGGTGATGCCGGGAAATTCGTGCCACACCGCCGGCAGTATTTCGCGCACGACCTGCCGGGTGTAGTCCGCCGGATCGCCGTCGATCGCGTGGCCCAGCAGGGCCGTGGGCAGGACGGTGCCCGGCCATTCCGCCGCGGCGCGCTGGATGGCGTGGAGCATTTTCAGCTCCGCGTCCTGCGTGAGTCCGTAGCCGCTTTTCACCTCCACCGTGGTCGTGCCGGCGGCCAGCATCAGGTCGAGTCGCGTACGCAGGCTGGCGGCGAGCTGTTTGCGGGTCGCGGCTCGCACGGCGAGGACGGTGGACTGCAGGCCGCCACCGCGCTGCTTGATTTCCGCCGCGGACCGGCCGTTTAAAATCTGCTCCCACTCGTCGAGCCGGTCGCCCCCCGCCCAGCACGCATGCGTATGGCAGTCCACAAACCCCGGCAGCAGCACGCGGCCGTCCGCCTCGATGACCTCCGCGCCCGGCGGCACGGGCAGATCCGGGCCGACGGCGGCGATCTTGTCCGCCTCGACGAGCACATCGCCGCGCGCGATCACGCCCAGTTCCCGCAACGCCCTGCCCCGCCGCGGGCCGGCCTTCGCCTGGGCCAGGGTCAGGATGCGGGCGTGTCGGATGAGGAGGCTCATGGGATGGGCGCATCTTGCACGGAGCACGGGCGGCAAGGAAAGGGAGAAAGGGCCAGACCGGGGGGCTTGGCCCGCTGCCGTTGGAGTCAGGTAATGGGTCAGTTTGCTGTAGGTCGGGCTTTATGCCCGACACCCAAGGGCAACTGTCGGGGATAAACCCCGACCTACAAGGGAACGAAACTGGCGGTGAAAACCAAATTAACCCACTACCCGGAATCAGCCGATGGCTACAGACGTGACAGCGGGCCGCAATGGCGGTAGCAATTCTGCCATGAAGAAGGAGGCGCCCACCCGGAAAACTCGACGGCAACCGGGCAAGCCCCGGACCGCGAAGCCGCATGGCCCGGCGGCAGCGGTCACGGCGGCGCAATCTCCGGCTCCGGTTCTTCCCGCCGCCGCGCCACCGGACAAGCTGACCCCGGAGGAGCAAATGGAGCGTTTTGCGAAGGAGCTTAAGAACGAGGACTGGGGCCACCAACCCTGCTGAGGGCCGATGGTGGGGCAGTTTGGATTGATTTGTAGCGGCGGTCTATGACCGCCGACTCGGTGGAACGGCGCTCATAGAGCGCCGCTCCAGCAAGCTGGCCAATTACCGGACCGGACTACGGTCGCTGCGCAATGTTGATGGGCACCATGTCGGTATTCATGCCGGGCGGGATCGAGGGCACAAAGCTCCACTTGGCCTCGCCTACTTTCTGCGCGCCACTGAAGCTGCCAATGCCGCCCCCGGCCTTGGCCTCGGCCTTGAAACCTGCGTCGGTCATGCCGTTCTTGTTGCCCTGGACATAGGCGCCGACCTTGCCGCTGACATTGAAATTGGCCAGGGCCTTGTCGCCGGCGACGAACTCGGCCTTCGGGCCGACGAAGACCGTATATTCACCCTTATTGTCCATGCCGATTTCCGACGAGAAACTCACGCCGGAATCCGGGTGTCTACGCCGAACTCGACCGAGGCACCCTCGCAGTTCATCTCAAAGCCGAGTTCGAACGGCAAAGCCTTGCCACCTGGCAACTCACTCGTGCTGAAACCGACGCTCTTGTCGGGATCGCAGTTGCCTGCCTGGGTGCGCCCGGGCACGGTGCCGCTCTTCTCCTCGGGCTCATTGGTGATATATGGATGCCTACTGAATTCCGCGTGCATATGCGCGATGTGGACCAGACTGCCGTAGGCTTGGATCTTTTGGGCGTTGAGGGTGGCCTGCATCGCTTCATGCCACGGCCCCTTGGGTGCGGCGGCGATCACGGCGGTGGCAAGGTAGTGCCACTCGGCAAAGAACTCGCGCTGCGCCAACTCCTCGCGCACGCATACCGGCCGGGCTATGGCCAGGTATTTTTCGTAATAGGGCCGCATGAAGGCGCCGATCTCCTCCAACGTCAGCGGCGGGCCGTTGCTCTTGACCCGCTTCAACGCGTAGGCGTGGAGGGCGGGGTCCACTTCGTCGCTGCGCGCCTGGTTCAGCCGCTTGAACTCCTTTTCGCGCTCGATCCAGGCGTCGCGCTTCTTGCGGGCCAGCTCGCGCAGATGCTGGTCCCGGTAATCGAGCGACTTCATCAGGCCGTTCAGGTAATGCCCCCAGACCTCCTGCACGTAGCCGTCGGGGTGCTCGAAGCCCCGCGGCATCTTGCGGGCAGCGAGCACGGCGGCGAACTCCTGGTCCAGCGTCACGCGCAGTGCCACGAGTTTTTCCGCCAGAGCGTTGGCCTTGGTCACGCTCTTGGCATAAGGGACGGCAGGCAGCACCCCTCGCTCGGCCTGGGAAAAGTCCATGATGTCGCGCGGATCGGCCATGACCTCCTCGCCCGCCTGATCAGGATCGGGCTCGGCCTCTCCTTCCGGAATGATGGACGACACCATGACCTTGGTTGATTTGCGCCAGATGCTTTGGAGCAGCGCCTTCCGCGCCTCCGTCTCATCGTCGGTAATGGCCGCGAGCAACCGAGGCGCCTCGGCGAGCATCGGGGTGCGGCCCGCGATCCGGCGCAGAATGGCCAGGGCGCCACCCGAATTGCCCAGCCGCACCTGCGTGTAGGCCTCGACGTAGTCCCGCATTTCCTCCCCCGGGATGTCCAGCGGCGGACGGGGCAACAACCCGAGACGCTTCATTTCCGAGAGAAATGCGGTCGCCTCATTGGCGTAGCCCAACCCCGCAAGCGCTCCGGCAAAATCACACCACGCGTCGCCGTCCGCCGGGTAACGTTTCCAAACCGTCCATAAAACCAGAAACATGCCGGTCGGCCGGCCTTCGATCATTTCGCGTGCGGCGACAGCGCGCAGACGCTCGGGATCAGCGGGAGCGAGCGCGGCAAGCACCGCAGCCACGGCGGCATTACCTCCGGCGGAATTGGCGAGCGCGTTCACCTTGGCCTGCGCAGCCGCAAAGGTCAGCGGTTGCACCGGCACGCTGCCCAGCAGGGCCCGGCTGCTTTCCCTGACACTGGCCAGCTCGTCGGCGACATTGACCGAGCGGATGTCGCCAAAGGAGCGGATCATCGGAACGGCGGTGCCTCCAGAAGTGGCACCCTGGGCGTTGAGGCTCGGAATCCCAAACCACGTGAAGATAGCAATGGCAATGAACCGAAGGAAATTGGGGCGAATCATGGTGCGGTGTAGGGCTGGAGTCTGAGCGAGCCGGTTCAGCGTGTTCGAATCTTTAGGCTATCCTGATATGTCGCCTGAAATCGAGAAGTCACGCGCACACTCCAGAAGCGACCGCCGGACGACCCGCGGGACATACGGCTCACTCGGGGCGGAGCCGGTTGCGGTACGTCATGAAGTTCACCGGCAGGCTCTGCCGGCCGCGCGCGCCCGCGACGGCGTCCACTTCCCGCTTGGTGTAGTCCACCTGATCGATGCGATCGCCTTGTTTGTTCGTCAGGGTCAGCAGTCCGCTGTGGTCCGGCAGCTTGACCGGCCGGAGCTTCGCGCCGCTCAGCCGCAGGGTGCCGCCCGCCGGGATACTGCCCTTGAGGGTCACTGAGCGTCCCGCGCGGTCGGCCAGTTTCCAACCCGTGACCTTGACCGCCTTGGGCTCGTAATTGGCCAGCGAGACCCACTCGTCACCCCCGCCGCGCGCCGGCCGGATCAGCGCGGCGCTGAGATAGACCTCGACCTCGTCATCGGCGACGTGGATCCGCCGGGTGTCGTGGTGGATGATGTCCTCCGGCGCGCTGATATCCACGCGCTCGGGGAAACTATGGATATTGAGGCGCGCCCCGGCCGTTCCGTTCGCATGGAAAAACAACGGATTCCGTTCATAGACCTCGGCCGGAAAATCAAGTCCGGTGAGCTGCTCGATCTCCGTGATGGTGACCTGGTATTTGGTGTAGTTGTGGGCCCGCCGTCCGCGCAAATCGGTCATCGCCTCCGTGTCTTGAAAGACCAGGAAGGCCCGCACCTCCAGCTGCCCGTCGGTGGAGTTGACGAAACACACCACCTTGAAGAACGCCACCGGCACCTCGGCCGGGGTCCGGCCTTGCGGGGTGACGATGCGCGGGTTCTGGCCGAAGACCGGTCCGCTGAAGACGGTGAGCCGGCCCGCCTTCACGATTTTCAGCTTGAGGATGCCCGCCTCGAGGCCGCGCCATTCGTCCTGGTTCAGAAATTTGTGCTGCAGGGTGGCATTCGCATAGTAGAAGGTCTCGTCGGCCGACTTCTGGGCCTCGCGCAGGCTGTCGCCCCAGGCGGCGCTCTCGCGATCCGCCATGTGGCCCCGGTCCCACGCGTTGTCGTCTCCGGCGAAATAGGCGTCGTCCAGCTGCCACTCCGCGCCGATGCGGGAATCGATCAGCCAGGTGCTCTTGCGTTTGGTCGTCTTGAGCCTGCCCTGGTCAATGTGCAGGAACGTATAGGCCGGCGAGCGATGACGCCGATCGGTGGTGACACCGTAGTTGGGAAAGGTCGCGAGACCTTCGCTGGAAAGCCCGGTCTTTTGCAGGATGTCCCCGCTGCGGACAGGCGTGAATTGCGGCAAGGGCAGGTGAACGCCGAGGAAGCTGGCATCATAGTCTGGCATGGCTGGAGGGAGTCGAGGTTGGCGGCCCGTCCCAACCAGCCTAGTCGCAGTCCCGGTCACATAAAGACCGAAAAGCGAGCGGTAGTAGGTCAGCTTGATGTAGGTCGGGCTTTATGCCCGACAACATGTCGGGGCTTAACCCCGACCTACAACCGAGTGAACCAGCCCGCGCGGATCAAATCGCGTAGCGCGACCGCATCGGCCGCTGCAGCATGGCGTCGGCCTTCGCGTCACCCTTGAAGCGCTCGGTGGCCGGATCCCAGTCGAGCGACGAGCGCCCGAGCCGGATGGCGATGTTGGCAAGATGGGCAACCGTGATCGAGCGATGGCCGACCTCGATTGGCGTGATCGGCTCCGTGCGATTGTAGATGGCATCCGCGAAGTTCCGCTCGTGCAGCTTGCTTTCGTAGAGCTTGATCTCGCCCTCCCGGGCCTTTTCCCGACGCAACTCCTTCGGCGTGGTCTCCATCTTGTCCCGGTCCACAAAGACCGTGCGGCCTTCCGTGCCCTCGAAGAGGATGCCGTTGGTGTCGCGATTGGCGACGTTGACGCGCACGCCGTTGGCGTAGATCACGTCAAAATCGTAATCCGTGGCCGTGTTGTAGACTTCGGTCGCGGCCGGCAGTTTCGCGCTGCGGATCTCAATGCGCGAGGGGCCGCTGGCATCCATGCCGAGGGCCCATTGCACGATGTCGAGGTGGTGGGCACCCCAGTCCGTGACCATGCCGCCCGAGAACGCGTAGTTGTGCCGCCAGTTGAGCTGCTGCAGGGCCGGGATGTAGGGTCGCTCCGGGGCGGGCCCGAGCCAGAGATCGAAGTTCAACTCGGGCGGCGCCTTTTCCGGCGTGCTCCGGGCGGCCAGCTTCGACCAGTTCTTGTGTCCGCCGGGCAAAATGACCTTGATGGACTTGACCTCGCCGATGCGGCCGTTGCGGACAAACTCGCAGGCGCTGCGGAAATAAACACTGCTGCGCTGCTGGCTGCCGGTCTGCCACACCACGCCGGCGGCCTTAACCTCGTCGGCGATGCGGCGGCCCTCCCCGATCGTCAGGGCGAGCGGCTTCTGGCCGTAAATATGGAAACCGCGCCGGGCGGCGTGCACCGCCACCGCGCAATGCCAGTGATCGGGAGTGTTGATCACCACCGCATCAAGATCCTCCTTGTCGAACATCTCGCGGAAATCCTCGTAAACCTTGCAGCCCTTGTAGCCGCCCTTGGCCTCCTGGGCGTAATACTCCTCCACCAGGCGCTGCCCCTTCAGGCGGCCACCGGTGTATTCGCCGGCGTAGCCGTAGTTGGGCAACTCGGACACCGGATCCGCGACGGCGACAATCTGCACCCGCGGATCGGCGAGGAAATTCGGGGTCGTGGCATGGGCGATCGTGCCGAAGCCGACCAGGCCGACATTGATCCGGTCTGCCGCACCGGGGCGGCGCGGGGCGCGCCGGTTGAGCGTGGCGCAGGAGGCAAGGCCCGGCAGGGCGAAACCAGCCGCGAGGACGGCGGAAGTCTTGAGGAAATCACGGCGAAGGATCTGTTGCTTCATGGGGCGATGGCAGGGGTTGGGGTGAGGACAAACCAAAGGATTCACGAATTGCGTGTATCGCAACGAAAATTGCGGCGCAACGCGGTTACGCCAGTTGCGGGACGATCCACGGCGCGCGGTATTCGCGACTGCGGAGCCGGTTCGCGGCGGCGCTGTTCTCGCCCGTGAATGTCTCCGTGACGGCATCAAAGGTCAGCGGGGCGCCGAGCGTCGCCGGGGTCTTCGCCAGGTCCACGTCGTTGGCGGCGAGATGCGACTGGAAACGGCCGTAGGGTTCGGCCAGCGACGAACGGGCGGCGAGCTGGTCGCGGATATCGCCCGGCGCCAGGGCCCGGCCGGTGCGGTAGGAAATGTTGGCCAGGTGGACGAGCGCGCTGGAAAGATGACCCTGCAGGAGCGGCCCCTTCAGGTCGGACTCCCGCCGGCTGCGCATGGCGTCGAGGAAGTTGGTGTAGTGGTTGCCAAAACCCCGGAACTCCCGGATGAGACCGCCGTCGTGGTCGAACGCCTGGGCGAGGGAGTAATTGCTGGCGGGGATCACCAGGTAGCCGCCCTCGCAGTGGGCGATGTTGCCCACATTCAGGCCGAGATATTTATCCATGCTGGCGGACAACCGGTCGGCGGTGCCGAGACCGCCGGCCACGACGGCGTTGCCGCTCATCGCGTCAGTTTTGGCGGGCAGGCCGCGCACCTCGAAGATGAAGGGCACCGGGTAATCGTAATGCACAAGGAAGCTGTTGGGCGTCTCCCCGTCGTCGTCGTAGCCAAAGCGTCCGCCCACGGTGAAGACGCGGGGCGGATGACCCGGGTCGCTGAGCAAACGGCGGCCGATGTCGAGCTGGTGGTTGCCCTGCGCCACCATGTCGCCGTTGCCGGTCTCCCACTGCCAGTGCCAGTCGTAGTGGAAATTCGTGCGGCGGAGCGGGACGAGCGGGGCCGGGCCTTGGAACAGGTCGTAATTGACCGTGGCCGGCGGGGCGACCGGGCCGGCCGTCTTGCCGATGCTGAGCCGGCGCTTGTAGACGATGCCGCGCACGCCGGTGACCTTGCCAAGGTGGCCTTCCTTGAGCCAGGCCAGCGCCTCCGCGATGGCGAGGCTCGAGCGGTTCTGCGTGAAGACCTGGACGATGCGCCGGTGTTTTTGCGCGGCCGCGAGGATCTGCGCGCCCTCCCAGATATTATGGGTGACCGGCTTTTCGTGGACCACGTCCTTGCCCGCCTGCATCGCCCAGATGCTCTGCAGGGCATGCAGGTGGTTCGGCGTGGCGATGGCGATCGCGTCGATGTCGGAACGTGTGAGCAGGTCGCGGTAGTCGATGACCCGGTCGGGCACGGCGTCGCCGCGCGTGCGGGCCGCGGCCATTTCCCGGTCGAGCACCGCGGTGTCGACATCACACAGCGCCACAATGCGCACGCCGGGGATGGTGCGGAAAGAATTGATGAACTCGCGACCCCGGCCGTTGAGCCCGGCGATGGCGATACGGATGTCGTTGTTGGCGCCGGTGACCTGCGACCAGGAGCGGGCGGTGAACACTGCGCCAGCCGCGGCCACGGTGGCGGTTTTGAGGAACGAGCGCCGGGTGTATGACATGGTGGGGTGACTGGGGTCTGACTGAGACTCGTAACGTGGCGACAGACTACGCCGAAATTCGCTGCCGTCCATTTCACATTTGCCCCCGTGATGCAGGCCACTACTGATGACTTCACCCACCGCACCCCATGCGTCGTCTCGTGCTAACCCTGGCCTTGGTGTCCATTATTCCGCTGCCGGCTGCGGAACCGCCGGCACCCTTGGTCAAGGACACCGCTCCCCTCCTGCTGTTCAACGGGCGTGATTTCTCCGGCCTGCTCATCTATGCCGAGTCCGGTGCCGACCCGGCCGCCGGCTGGAAGATCGAGGACGGCGTGCTGCGCTGTCTGGGTGTCGGCCGGGGTTATGTCCGCACCACGACGGCTTACGCCGATTACCGGTTGCGACTCGAATGGCGGTGGCCGGCCAAACCGGGCAACAGCGGCGTCCTGCTCAACATCGTCGGCCGCGACCTCATCTGGCCCAAGTGCATCGAGTGCCAGCTGGCCAACGGTCGCGCCGGGGACTTCGCCAGCTTCTCCGACGCACGCAGCCGGGAGGAGATCGTCAGCCGCAATCCCTCGGGCGTGAGCACCGGCCGGTTGAACCGCACCACGGCCGCGCCGGTCGAAAAGGCCCCCGGCGAATGGAACGTCTACGAGATCGTCGTCTCCGGCGACACCATCACGGCGACCGTCAATGGCGTTCTGGTCAACCGCTTGACCGGCGTGTTGCCCTCGGCCGGCCTGATCGCTTTCCAGTCCGAGGGCACAGCGATTGATTTCCGCCACATCGAACTAACCCCTCTGCCCGCGGCGAAAGACCTCAACGCGCCGATGCCGCGCTGACCGCCCGCACCGGCCAACCCCGGCTCGCTACTGGAAAAAACCTTCGGCGCGGATGACGCCGTCGTCCTCGTCACCCGGCTCGCCGGCCTCCCAGCAGGAATCGGGAAAGGCCGGCTGACGCTGCGTCCAGCGCACGGCGCACATGCTGTCGGTGAGCGCCTCGTACAGGGCGGACCCAAAATCATAGGCCCGGCCGTCAAAGCCCGCCTCCGCCACGGCCTGGTCGATGCCAAGCATGACGGCAAACATCCGGCCGCGCACCGCGGGAATGAAGACATCGACGAGGGCATTTTCCAATTCGAGGTTGTTGCGACAGCCGTCGAGAGTGTGGCTGTGATGCGAACGGCACGCCTCGGGCCGCGCCTCATAGATCGAGCAGCTTTCGTCACGCAGCAGCGGACACGGGGACTTCAGCGCCGCCCGCTCCCGCATGGTCCGTCCGGCAAAGGCGGCGCGATGCGCCGCCGCGCGGGCGATCGCCCCCTCGAGGTCTGCGGGCGGAAAGTGCGTCTGGATGTATTCCGCCGCGAGGAGCACCTCGTGGGCCTGCACGCCCACCGGCACCCGGCAGCAGGTGCCGCATCCGGCCCGGCACGCCACCACCGCCCGGGCCGCCGCGGGCGCAGTCGCATAGGCCCGGTCGAATCCCTTGTGGGCGGCGCGCAGCACCGGGAGAAAGTCCGCCGGATTGCGCGTCTTCCGCAACTGCCGCAGCACCCCGCCCCCGGTCTTGTTGAACAGGTCTTCTTCCTCGATTGAAAATCCGCCGCTCATTCAGCAACCACTAGGCCCACCCGCGACGGCATTACAAGGACCGTAACCACGGCGCATCCGATTGCCCGGCGGATCAGATCCGCTCCGCGAACAAACCGCTCGCCCTGCCCGGCGATAACCTGCAACTAGGAGCGATCCCATGTCATCGTCGCGCAAGGCGGTCAGCCCTCAACCCGTTGCTTCTTCCGGCCGCGTCTGGCTCTACCGGCTCGTGCTCGCGGTCGGAGCGCCGCTGCTGTTCTGTTTGCTGCTCGAGGGCGGGCTGCGGCTGGCCGGCCTCGGCCGGAATCCGGATTTTTTCATCCCCGACGACCAACCCGGGTTCTACCGGACCAATCCGCGCTTCACGGAGCTCTTCTTTCCCGCCTCCTTCGGCCTGAAGCCCCTGAACTTCCGCCTGCCCCGGGAGAAACCGGCCGGTAGCACGCGGATATTTGTGCTCGGTGAATCCGCCGCCATGGGCGTACCCGAGCCCGCCTTCGCGCTGGCGCCGCAACTGCAGTCCCAGTTGCGCGCGGCGCGGCCCGGAGCAAAAATCGAGGTGTATAACCTCGGGGTGACCGCCATCAACTCGCACGCCATTTTGCCGGTGCTGCGACAGACGCTGGAATTCAATCCGGATTTGCTGGTCATCTACATGGGTAACAACGAGGCCGTCGGGCCTTACGGCTCGAGCTCCATCATCACCCGGCGCCCCCTGCCCTTGCCGCTGATCCGGGCCGGGTTGTGGGTGAGCGGCACGCGCACCGGCCAGCTGATCCAGCGGGTGACGGCCGCGCTCGGCGAGGCCGGCCGGGGTTTTCGCGACTGGCGCGGCATGGAGATGTTTGCGGACAAGGCCGTGCCGGCCGACGACCCGGGGGTGCAAAAGGTCCACGCCAATTTCGCGGCGAACCTCGCCGACATGCTGGCGGCGGCCCGCGCGGCTGGCATCAAGGTGGTCCTTTCCACCGTGGCGGTGAACGTGCGCGATTGCGCCCCGTTCGTGTCCTTGCCCGTGACCGCCATTGATCCGCAGACCGCCGGCACACATTACCTGCTGGCGACGGGTCTCGATCCACGCGGAGAGTCCGCGGAATCACGCCGGCACTATTTCGCGGCCCTGGAGTTGGATGGCCTGCGATTCCGCGCTGACACGGCAATCAACTCGAGCATCCGCACGGCTGCACGGCAGGCCCCCGGCATGATTTATTTGGTGGATGTGGCCCGGGAACTCGGGGCGGATCCCGCCGCCACCGTCGCGCCGCCGGGCCGCGAGCTGTTCTTTGAACACGTCCACCTCACATGGGAGGGCAACTACGCCGTGGCCCGGCTGCTGTCAGCCGCCTCGGCCGACGCGCTCTTTGGTCCGTCAGCTCAGCCCCGGCCCTGGCTCGATTCCGATGCCTGCGCCGATGCGGTCGGCTACACCGAGTTTGGGCACTTCTCCATGCTGCAGAGCATGGACAAGCTGACGAGCCGGCCGCCTTTCACCGGACAATTGCACTATGCCGCGGACCGCACCCGGATGGCGCAGCAGCTGGCCGGCAGCAGCGCGGCCTTGTCCGTGCCCGGTGCCCTGGCCGCCATGGCCGGGAAAATCTCCGCCGCACTGGGCCGGGACCCCGATAATCCTTCGCTGCTATATTACGCGGCGCTGGCCAACCTGCAAACCGGCGAAAAGGACCGCGCCCTCCTCCTGCTCGACCGGCTGGCGGCCGTGCAGCCGTTCGCGCCCGAGACGGCGGTGCTCCGGGCCCTGATCCTGCGGGCGCTCGGTCGGGCGGCCGAAGCCGAGCCCGGGCTGGTGCGGGCCGTCGCTGCGGAGCCCTATTATTTCCAATCTTATGGGCTGCTCGGGCAGCTCTGGGCGGAGACAGGCCGCCTCGACCACGCGCTCGGTTATTTTGCGGACCTGGTCAAACGAATGCCCGACAGCCGGGCGCTGCGCCTCACCTATGTGCAGTTGCTCTCACTCAAGGAGGACTGGACGGCGGTCGAGGAACAATGGCGGGCCGTGCTGGCCAAGACCCCGGATGATGAAGCCGCCCTCGGTCCGATGATCAAGCGATTGGGCGCGACCGGACGCGCCGAGACGGTCATCGGGATCATGCAGGCCGCGCACGCCTACAACCCGAGGAGTTTTGCCAACAACAAGCGCCTGGTGGAGTATTACGAGGCGCGCGGGGACAAGGACCGGGCCGCGAAATACCAGCAGGACCTCGCCGAGAGCGGCCCGCGCTGATTGCAGTCACCGCGAGAAATCCTTTCCCGTGGGAATCTCTTTGCATCTGTAGGAGGGGCTTTATGCCCCGACGGAAATAGTGCGGTGTTCGCTGTCGGGGCATAAAGCCCCTCCCACGTTCGAGCAGCAGGGAAAGCCTGCCTGAATTTGCGGACGGATCCTAGCGCGGCAGCCACGTCTCCCAGTTCTTCGCGAAGGCATCCACGTTGTCCTTGGTGATGGCGGTAAGGGCGGAATCCTCGATGACCACCAGCGGATTCTTTTTGAAATGAAGCTTCTCGACGAGGCGCTCGACTGACTTGTAGCCGTAACCATAGACATCCTGGGACAGCAGCATCTGCACGTGGCCACTGCGCACGTAATCGAGCTCAGGCGGCAAAGCATCCACCGAGACGCACTTTACGGTGCCCGGGCTCCACTTGAGCGCGCGGTCGGTGAACAGCGGCCAGCCCCCGAGGAATCCCCAGCCGGTGATGTCCGGGTTGGCCTGCATCACCTGTTCGATGCGCGCGACCGCATCCAGTGGCGTCTCCTTGTGATAATACACATCCAGGAGCTTGATGCCCGGATGACGCTTGGCCGCGGCACGGAAACCGGTGGCGCGCTGCTGGAGGTTCACGGCGTTGGGATTGCCATCGATCGCCGCCACCACGCCAGACCCGTGCAGCAGGGCGGTCAGTTCCTCGAAGGTCCGCTCGCCGCATTTGAAGTCGTCGATGCCGAGCGAAACCATGCGTTTGCTCGCCGGGGCGTCGCCGGAAAAGGTGACCACAGGAATGCCCGAAGCGACCGCCTTGTTGATGGCGTCGGTAAGTTTGCCGGCATCGGAGCAGCTGAGAATGATGCCGTCTACGCCGTTCAAGACGAGTTGCTCGACGTAGTCGGCCTGTTTCTGCGCGTCCTCCTCGTTGGGCGTGCGCCAGTCAATCTTGATGGTGATGCCGTATTTCGCGCCGAGTTCGCGGGCGGCGGCGTTGGCCCCGGAATGCGCGGCCTCGAAGAACTGGTTGCCTTGGGATTTGGCGATCATGCCGAGGGTGTAGGATTTTTCCGCCCGGGCGGAAACGACGAGCAAGGACAGAAGCAGGCAATACAGGCGGGGCAGCATGGGCGGAATCATTGGGGCCGACCCGACTCGCGCCAACCGAAATCATCCGTCCTGCTCTGGCGGTTGCTTTCGGAGTCCGCCTGCGTATAGAAAGAAACCTCAGCCCATACCCCATGACTCAACCGACACCCTTATTCACCCGCGCAGTCCTGCTTGGCCTGCTGACACTCCTGAATCCGATCTTCGCCGCCGAGGCCACACTGCCGCCGCTGCCCGCGCCGCTGAGCGTGCCGGCGCCCGGCCCGAAGACCGATGCCCCCTACGCCCCGCAGGCCATCCTGCCGGGCGGCGTGGTGATCCCGCTTTATTCACCCAACTCACCGTACCTGAACCAGGAGAAGATCCGCGAACCGGAGGAGTACAACTGGTACGGATCGGGCCGCGAAATGATCGGCAACATCGTCAAGATTCATAATCCCTCGATCGAATTCCACGCCGGCAACGGCCAGCTCAACACCGGCGCGACCATCATCCTCGCGGCCGGCGGCGGCCACCGCACCCTGAACGTCGGCGGTGAGAGCGCCGACGAGGTTAATTTCTTCAAGCATCAGGGCATCAACACCGTCATCCTCCGCAACCGCCTCCGCAGCGACGGCTACGAGCCGAGGACCGACGGCGTGAACGACGCGCTGCAGGCCATCAAGCTGGTCCGCGCCTACGCCAAGGACTGGAAACTCGACCCGGCCAAGATCGGGATGATGGGCTTCTCTGCCGGCGCCGAGCTCGCGGCCGCCGCCTCTCTGCAGTGGGCGGAGTTCGACCAGAAGAACGACACCCCCGACAATCCCCTCGCTAAAATTTCCTCCCGCCCTGACTTCGTGGTGTTGGTTTATCCGGGACCGTCGCTGTTCGCCCTCGGCGGCACGCCGGTGATCCCGCGCGATGCGCCGCCGGCCTTCATCACCTCCGCCGGCTCGGGTGACTGGATCCATGCGATCTGGGCCACCGAATATTTCGACGCCCTCCTGCGCGACGGCGTGCCCAACGTCGAGATGCACATCTATGCCCGCGGCCACCACCCCGGCGACAAGGTCGGGCCCGACGAGCCGCCCGCTTCCGGCGGCCTGAGTAACATGGGCGGCATCGCGCTCGGCACCTGGTCGGCGCGCTACCTCGACTGGTTCCGCGACCTCGGCTTCCTCGGCAAACCCGGCGGGGAGACGCAGGCCGCCCGGGACGTCGCCGCCAGTCTCAAGCGCGTGAAACGCGATCCCAACTGGCGTCCGCCCTCCCCCGCCAAGCCTGCTGCATCCGCCGTCCCGGCAGCTCCAGCGGCCAAGACGCCCTGAACTGTCATCGCTCCCCTTCATGTCATCCCTGCCCAATCATCGCACGCTCGCCGAATTCTATATCCGCGGCATCGCCCAGGGCTTCGTCACTGCCGCCGAGGTGATCAAATGGTCCGACGAGGTCGTCGTTGCCGCGCCTAAGACCGAGGATTGGATGCTCGAGATCTCCTCCGCCAGCGCCGAGGACCGGATGGGCGTCCTGCATCACCTGCACGCGGTGCAGGGCGAGGTGGATGAAACCGCCCTCAGCGCCCTACTGGCCGCCCGGCAGTAGGTCGGGCCCGGCCGCCACGGCCTTCGGCTGACCCGGGACGGCCACGATTTCAACATAGACCGCCGTGGCGCCGGCCTGGGCCACCGTGTCGATGGCGCCGCCGACTTCCTTGACGGGGCGGACAACCGCATCCGCCGGACTTGAGCCGACCTTGCAGGCGAACTCCCACCGGCCAAATCCCTCGGGCAAATCCTTCCGCTGCTCGCGGCGGACGTATTTGTTCACCTCGTGGCGGATCTTGTCACGCACCCGGGCATCGTCCTTGCCGGGAGTTTGGAGAGGAAAGGATTTCTTCATGGCTCACGACTGGCGATGTAGGCGGCGATGGCAACCATGTCCTCGTCGGTGAGTCCGGCCACGACCGTCTTCATCAGGATTGAGGCCCCGCCCGTCCTCAGACCGTTGCGCATGTCGTAGAGCTGGCGGAATAAAAATCCCGGCGAACGGCCGGCGAGGCGGGGAATATCCGCGAGGCCCCGCAGGTCCGTGCCGTGGCAGAGGGCGCAAAGCACCGTGCGGCCGCCGCCACCTGACGCCACCAATTCGGCCCCGCGTTGCAGACTGCCCACCGGAACATAGGCGATGTAGGGGGTCCGGGAATCGCGGTTCTCGAAGCGTTCGAATTCCCCGGCGATCTCGACAATGCGGTTGCCAATGGGTTCGGTGCCGCCGCCGGGTGCGCGGGCGAGCATCCAGCCGGCGACGATGGTCTTGGGCACCGTGTCGGCTTCGACGACGCGGACAAATGACACCGGCTTGAGCGACGAGAAATACGCCGCCGCCGCATCAATCTCAGCGTCACTCGCGGCCTTCGCCACGATCACCATGTTGGATTGCGGCAGCCGCTTGGGCTCCGAGCCCGGCCGCTCGCCATTCCGGAAGGCCAGCATCTGCTGCTTGATATAGGGCGTGGTCAGGCCCGCGAGGTTGGCGTTTTCCGGCCGGCCCGCGCCGTTGGGCAGATGGCAGTAGGCGCAGGCAAAGACCTGCGGGTCGCGACCCCGGGCCACGACCTCGGGCATGGCGGGATGCTCGTCAGCGTGCCAGTCGGGGATGATCGTGCCGGGTTTCAGCGCGAGCTGGTCGCGCAGGAAAGTCACCGGGCTGTCTGGGACGTGCCGTGGTTTGCCGTCGTCCGTGGGCGGCACCGTGCCCGGGGGATTCACCGGATAAGCCCAGCTGGGAAAGTCGGCCGCAGTGACTTTTCCGGCCAGGGCGAGCAGGGCGAATGCGGTGGAAACCACGCGGGCCAATTTTGACATCACCGCATCCCGGCGATTTCCAGGGAAAGTCCAAGCTCAGACCGTGGCATCAGCGGGTTTAGGCTTTAAGCTTGGGGCGCAGGGCTTATCGATGGCCGATACTCATGCCCAATCCCGCCTGCCCAGCCTGCACCCTCGAAGAAGTCCTCAGCCATCCCGACCATTGGGAGTGCGCCACCTGCGGCCATGAATGGCCCAAGGAATCGGCTCCCGAGGCGGCCCGGGTCGTCAAGGACGCCAACGGCACGCCGCTGGCGGAAGGCGACACGGTCGCGCTGATCAAGGACCTGAAACTGGGCAGTGGCTCGCAGGTGCTCAAGGCCGGCACGAAGGCCAAAAGCATCCGCCTGCAGGACGGCGACCACGAGATCGCCTGCAAGATCGACGGCAGTCCCTTCGCCCTCAAATCGTGCTTTGTGAAGAAGGCCTGAGCGGGCAAGGGCGTTTCGGACGTGTCGATTTTTTAAGGATTTACCCGCCGCGGGATTGCGCCATTTTCTATTCACCCCATGAAAACGCCCTGCCTGTTACCCGTTGGCGCGTTGCTCGCGCTCCTTCCCCTCTCGCTTCACGCCGGCAGTGACCGCGATAAGTTTGCGGCCACCACGGCAGCGGCCCAGGCCGCCAACGCCACGACCGAGCCGATGGCCGCCGGAAAATTCGCCCCCACCTGGGAATCGCTGCAGCAATATGAGGCCCCCGAGTGGTTTCGCGACGCGAAGTTCGGCATCTGGGCCCATTGGGGTCCGCAATGCCAGCCCGAGATGGGCGACTGGTATGGCCGGCGGATGTACGAGTTCGGCCGCACCGATCCCAAGAGCGGAGAGTTCCGGCCCAATCAGCTCTATAATTTTCACGTGGGCCGCTACGGCCACCCCTCGAAATTCGGGTTCAAGGATGTCATCAACACCTGGGAGGCCGAACGCTGGGACCCCGCCAAGCTCATGGCCCTCTACAAGCGGGCCGGGGCGAAATACTTCATGGCCCTCGCCAACCATCACGACAACCTCGACCTCTACGACAGCAAATACCAGCCGTGGAACTCGGTGAACGTCGGCCCGCGGAAAGACCTCATCGGCGGCTGGGCCGTGGCGGCCCGGACCAACGGCCTGCGCTTCGCCGTCAGCGTTCACGGCTCCCGTGCCTGGAGTTGGTACGAGGTGGCCCAAGGCGCCGACCCCTCTGGCCCGCTCAAGGATGTCCCCTACGACGGCAAGCTCACCGGCGCGGACGGCAAGGGCCTGTGGTGGGACGGTCTCGACCCGCAGGATCTCTATGCCCAGAGCCATCCGCCCGCCGACCCCAGCTGGGAATGGAAGCCCAAGACCCCCGGCCCGGCCGAGGGGCCCGACCCGCGCCTGCCGGACCAGGCCTACCTGACCAAGTTCTACAACCGCACCGTTGACCTGATCAACCGTTACAACCCCGACGCCGTCTACTTCGACGACACCGTCCTGCCCTTTTACCCCTACAACGATGTCGGGCTGCGCATCGCCGCCCATTTCTACAACCGCAGCATGGGGCTCCACGGTGGGAAAAACGAGGCGGTCATCAACGGCAAGAAGCTGGGCGAGGAACAGCGCCGGGCCCTCGTCTATGACATCGAGCGGGGCAAGGCCCACGACATTCTGCCCCAGCCCTGGCAGACCGACACCTGCATCGGCGACTGGCACTACATGCGGAGCCGTTATGAGAAGGACGGCTACAAGAAATCCGGCGACGTGATCCGCATGCTCGTCGATATCGTCAGCAAGAACGGCAACCTGATGCTCAACATTCCGCTCCGCGGCGATGGCTCGATCGACGACAAGGAGGTCAGGCTGCTGGAGGACATCACCGCGTGGATGGACGTCAACGCCGAGGCCATCTTCGCCACCCGCCCGTGGAAAATCTACGGCGAGGGTCCGTCCGCGCAGACCGCCGAGAAGGGCCAGTTTGATGGCCAGCGGGATGTGGGGCAATTCACGGCGCAGGACGTGCGCTTCACGACGAGCAAGGACGGCACGATCCTTTACGCGATCGTCATGGGCTGGCCGGCCGACGGCAAACTGATCATCAAGTCGCTCGCCACCGGTTCGCCGCACCTCACGGGTGCACTTGGCGCCGTAAAACTACTCGGACCGAAAGTGAAGATTACCACGCAGCGCACCATTGAGGGTCTCGTGGTCACCTTCCCCGCCAACCAGAAGCCCGCCCCGGGACAAATCGCGGCCTGCGTACTCAAGGTCAGCCTGCGTTAAGACCGACTCCCTTAAGTCGAAAATTCAGTTTCCTATCGGTTCGGGATCACGCCGATATCAGCTGGCCATCGCAAGGTCTCGTTGTTGTGGTTTAAGGATGGACAACCGGGAGAATAGTGGCGGATCAAATCCCTCACCCGCAGCAAGCATCCTCGAAATGCTGCCGGGGGAATTGAGGTGCTCTACCGCCATCGAACTCTTCGTCCTGACCGCTGTGCTGCTGACTCTGGCCCTGAGCTGGTCCACTCTCGGCACTGCATACTACCAGCGGGTTCTGCCCTTCTACGATTCGCTTTCGTATCAGCAGCAACATTTGGCGATTACGCAGCAATACGCGAGCGAGGGTCTGTGGGCGACTGTCCGTTCCGTCTGGAGCGAAGACGGCAATACGGCGCTCAACCGGTTTGCGGCCGTATTGTTTGGTGGAATTTTGCCCAGCACCAAGGAAGGTCTCTACGTCTATCTGTATTCGATCCATTTCGCTGCGATCATCGCCCTGCTGGCCGTGACTTGGCGGGCAACTCGTAACCTGACCTGGGGTATTCTCGCCGTCACAGCCTGGCTGGCGGCACGTCCTTTCGCCGAGACGGTCAATGGCATCCTCGACCAGCGCATGGATCTGGCCAGCGGGGCTTTTTGCCTGATGGTGACCGCACTCTGCCTGTCCTGGTCGAGGCGGCCTTCCATCGCCGGCAGCCTGCTCGCCGGGCTGGCGGGCGCCCTCGCAATTCTACACCGTCCGGTAATGGCGGTGACCGTCGCCGGGATCTTTGCGATCTTCTGGTTTCGGGCCATGCTCCGCGAACGGCAAAGTATCAGATATTGGATGCTTCATCTCGGACTGATTGCTGCACCGGGCCTGCTTCTCACCCTGCCGTGGCTATTGAATCATGCCCAGGGGCTGCGCTTCTATTATCTGGTTTGGAATGTCGCGGTGGGCAACGCGAGTTCGATGCGTGAGGCCGCGGCATATAACCTCGAATGGTTCTTCCATGCAGTTGGCTCCCGATACGCCATCCTTGTCGCCATGGCACTGGGTTGGGGCATTTACCGGAAAATGGTCGACTGGCTGGATCTCGCGGCCGTGGCGCTTTCCATCGCTCTACCGCTGGCTCTGCTGATCTTATCACGTTCAGTCGGAAATTTTCTCGTCAGCCAGATACCCCTGGGCCTGCTTGCCCTGACCCTGGCCTGCCTGCGCCCTCGGCCCGCAAGCTCATCCTTGCGCAATATCGCGGGGGCCTGCCTCGTATCCGCGTTGTTGCTCTTTATCACCTACTCGGCCCTGCACTCAATCAAGGTACAGATCGCCGGCGTGCCGCTTCAGCAACGTATCGAGGCAATGCGCGCGATCGCGCAAATCGACCTGAAGGCGAACATGCCCCTTCGCATTCTGGCTGGCTTTCAAGCAGTCCCCGTGGACCCCAACGGTCTGGTCGCACTCGCGCGGGAGCAAGGCATGGACTTGCGCCTGGGCAGCCGGTATTTTCACCCGGTTGATTTCGGCATCAGCAATGCCGAGGCCGCAACTTTGCCCGAAGCGGATCTGCAAAGCCGTTTTGCCGCGGTTCTGCAGCGCATGAAGTCTGGCAATACCTTGCTCATGTTGCCGTCTTCGGAAACCACACACCTCCTGCCACCAGATCCTTTCTCCCATGTGCATATGAAAATGATCCGGCGGGCGGTTGAAGCGGATCGGAGCTTTGTTTTGCTTCTGACGACAACCCCAATCGACGGAATTGCGCTGGATATATTTGCAATAAACCCGGGTCAGTGAGTCCGGTCGATCAACCTGTCCCGGCCCGGCTCACTGCGAGACGTGCGAGAACCGCTCGTCGAGCGACCGCAGCCGCCGCGAGAGGTCGCGGGCCAGGTTGAGCATGACGAGGCCATACTGATTCGGCCGGTGCTGGTACAACCGGTGAAAATCCATGCCCTTCAGGGTGCAGACGGTGACCTGATCCTCCGCAACCACGCTGGCTGAGCGGGCGACGCTTTCCACCAGGCTCATCTCCCCGAAAAATTCCCCCGGCTTGAGCCGGGCGAGGTTTATCGCCTGCGCCGTGCCGTGACCCTTGACGACCGCGGCATGGCCGGCGGAAATGAAAAACATGCGGTTGCCGGGCTCACCCTCGCCGATGATCACCGCCCCGGCCGGGAAATGCTCCTCCCGGGCCAGGTCGGAGAGATAGCGAATGGCCTCGTCATCCAGGCCGGCCATGACCGGCACAAGATGGAGGAAGCTTTCTCGGGAGGCGTTCACAGGCAGACCAATTGGTCTGGCCGCATGGTTAGCGGACTGAACTGCTTCGGGCAAACCCGAACAGCGGCGGGTAGTGGGTTAATTTGGTTTCTACCACCGGTTGTAGTCGGGGTTTACTTGTCGGCCATAGCCTTGGCGACGGCTGATCCCCGACAGATTGCTCTTGGGTGTCGGGCATAAAGCCCGACCTACATCAAACTGACCCACTACCCGCCGCCGGGCCCGCTATTATTTTTTCAGCCCGGCGCAGAACCGGGCCAGCCGCGCGACGCCCTTGGCGATGATCTCGTCGGACGTGGCGTAGCTGAGGCGCAGGTAACCCTCGGCGCCGAAGGCCGAGCCCGGCACGGCGGCGACCTTCTCCTGCTCAAGGAGCTTGGCGCAAAACTCTACGTCCTTGACGCCGAAGCTGGAGATGTTCGGAAAGAGGTAGAATGCGCCCTGCGCGAGCAGGCAGGAGACGCCGGGAATCCGGTTGAGCTCGGCGTGCAGGTGCTTCCGGCGGCGGTCGAAGGCGGCGAGCATCTCCTTGAGGGCGGCGGTAGTTCTCTCCTTCTCCAGCAGCGCGGCCAGCGCGCCGTATTGGGCGAAGGTCGTGGCGTTCGAGCACATCTGGCTCTGGAGCTCGGCCACGGCCTTGGCGATCGGCGCGGGCGCGACAAGCGTGCCCAGCCGCCAGCCGGTCATGGAGTAGGTCTTGGAAAAACCGGCGACCGTGATCGTGCGGGCGGCGGCCTCGGGGCTCAGCGTGGCAACGCAGGTGGCTTGGGCGCCGTCGTACAGGAGGTGTTCATACATCTCGTCGGACAGGATGTAGAGGTTGTGCTTCACCGCGACGGCGATGATCGCCGCGATCTCGGCGCGCGAGTAGACCGCCCCGGTGGGATTGGAAGGGCTGTTGAAACACAGTACCTTGGTCTTGGGCGTGATGGCCGCCTCGAGCTGCGCCGGCAAAATCTTGAACCCGGTCTTGTCCGACGTCTCGAGGAAGCGCGGCGTGGCGCCGGTGAGCTTCACCATCTCGGGGTAGCTGACCCAATACGGCGTGGGAATAAGGACCTCGTCGCCGGGATTGCAGACGGCGAGCAGACCGATGTAGCACGAGTACTTGCCGCCGGGGCTGACCACGACCTGCGTGGGGCCGACGACGTAGCCGTATTCGGTCGCGTAGCGTGCGGCGATGGCCTGGCGGAGCGGCTCGATGCCGGGCGTGGGGGCATACTTCGTCTTGCCGGCCTTGAGGGCGACAATGGCCGCCTCCTTGATGTGCACCGGGGTGTCGAAATCAGGCTCGCCCGCGGCGAAGCTGCAGACGTCCTCGCCGGCGGCGAGCAGGGCCTTGGCCTTGGCGTCAATCGCCAGGGTTGGCGAAGGCGAAACGTTGCGGGCCCAGACGGACAAGGGATGCGGAGTACTCATGTATTCGTGAAGGGCAGGACTAAAGGGCCGGGCGAAACGAACGCAAGCCGACCGTTGGGTCGCCGGATGTCATAGGGCGCATAACTACGGCTTCAACTGTGTGGGAGGGGCTTTACGCCCCGACGCTAAATAATCGCTTTGCCTGTCGGGGCGTAAAGCCCCTCCCAC
>JAYTUA010000153.1:0-23205 GCA_043745015.1 Opitutaceae bacterium
AGACGAGACGGCCGACTTTGGCGTAGGGACTGCGGAGACCGGGGACGTGGGACATAGGATGGTTGGGAGGGAGAGAAAGACGGAACCCTACTCGCGGGCGTAATACGCCCACGTGGCCAGGAGCCCGAGCAGGAAGGTGGGGGCGTTGATCCAGAGCTGGTGAAACGGCACGGCGTAGTGGTGGACGGCCCAGATGACCGCGATGTGCTTCACCGCGATCAACGCCCAGCACAGCAAAATAAATTTTTCCACCCGGGGATTGCGGGGCACCGGCCGGTTGACGTGAACCGACTCGACAAAGGCGTCGTCGTATCCCGGCGCCGGGTGGCGGCTGGACCACTGGAAAAGGTTAGCGAACATGCGAAGACAAGGTAGCGGGATTGACCGAAAAGAAAAGCCCGCGTCTAGCCGAGGATCGTGAGCGTGATGCCGAGGACAATGCCAAGCACGGCCGAGAGCTTGGCCCCGCCCCGGACCTCGCGGAACAACCAGATGCTGCCGGCGAAAGCCACCAGTGTGCCGCCCCGGCGCAGACTGGAGACGACCGCCACGAGCGCCGCGGGGTTGCGCAGGGCGTCGAAATACACGTAGTCGGCCACGAGCAGCGTGGCGGCGATGAACGGGATGCTCCAGCGCCAGTGGAATTCATTGCGCGGCCACCACCGGCGCCACCACCCGGCAAACAGCGGGAGCAGGACCACGGGCAGGTAGAGGGTGAACCACGCCTGCACGGCGGCGGCGCTCAGGCCGACGCGACCGAGCAGGAATTTGTCGTAGAGCCCGCTCACTGCGCCGCAGAGCGTGCCGGCGATCATGCAGCCCACCCATTTGTTGCGGTGGAAATGCACGCTTTCGCTCCGGCCGGCGACGGACAGCCCGTAGAACGAGGCGAGGGTGAGCAGAATGCCCGCGTTCTCCAGCCAGGTCGGGCGTTCGCCCAGCACGAGAAGCGCGCCGCCGAGGGTCCACAACGGGCCGGTCGCCCGGATGGGGGCGGCGAGCGAGAGCGGCAGGTGCTTGATGCCAAAATAGGTGAACGCCCACGACAGGGCGACGATCATGGACTTGAGGAAGACCAGCCCGTGCTGCGCCGGAGTCAGCGCCTCGGGCACAAAGGCGGCGGGCACGGCGCCAGGAGCCGCGAGCCCGAGGAGGAGCAGTCCCAGCCACGCCGGCCGCTCCTCAGAGGGTGCTGAGGAACAGCACGGGCAGCACGGCGTTGTCGCGCAGCGCGTGCTTCTTGCTCAGGTCGTAGAGACCGAGGAAGAAAGCGGAGACGAGGCTGGCGGCGATCCAGGACATGAACCGCGAGGTGTGACGGAGGGTGCTCGGCGGTGCAAGTCCGCCCTGTTGGTCATTCTGAGCGAAGCGAAGAATGACCGGGAGGGGAAATTATTCCAGCCTCGCGCACACTTTGTGTCTAGGGCAGGACACGAGGTGGTCGTTCACCATGCCCGTGGCCTGCAGGAAGGCGTAGCAAATGGTCGTGCCGACGAACTTGAATCCGCGCTCTTTCAGATCCTGGCTCAGCGCATCAGACTCGGGCGTGCTGACCGGAATCTGGCGGGAAGCGGTGAGGTTGTGCTGGATGGGCCGGCCGCCGGCAAATTGCCAGACATAGCGGTCAAACGTCCCGAATGCCTCCTGCACGGCGAGAAACTGGCGGGCGTTGAGCACGGAGGCGTCGATCTTCAGACGGTTGCGGACGATGCCGGGGTCGAGGAGCAGGCGGGCTTTTTTCCGTGCGTCGTAGCGCGCGACCTTGGCGGCAGCGAAATTGTCATAGGCAGCCCGGTAACTCTCCCGCTTCCGCAGGATGGTGGACCAGCTCAGGCCGGCCTGGGCGCCCTCCAGGATGAGCAGCTCGAACAAATGGCGGTCATCGTGCGAGGGCACGCCCCATTCGGTGTCGTGATAATGGTGGTTGAGCTCGGCGGCGGCCCACGGGCAGCGGTTTGGCATGGCGGGAGGGTAGTACAAAATGCTGCCCACAGCCTGTCAGCAGGCTTGCCGCGTGCGCAATCCCTGTCCTAACCTGTGATTCTTATGGGACGCCAATGGCTTCACGCGAAACGCGCTATCGTCAACCTGAAGAAGGGGCAAACGGTCGGCAAACTGGTGAAGGAGATCACCGTGGCCGCCAAGCTTGGCGGGGGTGATCCGGAGGGCAACGCCCGGTTGCACGCCGTCCTGGAAAAAGCCCGGAAGGCCAGCGTGACGCGCGACGCGATCGAGCGCGCCATCGCCAAGGGCACGGGCAGTGGCGGGGAGAAGATGCACCTCGACCACGTGGTCTTCGAGGGTTACGCCCCGCACAAAGTGCCGGTCATCGTCGAATGCATGACGGACAACCACCAGCGCATCACGCCGGAGATACGGTTTCTCTTCAAGACCGGCGTGCTCGGCACCGCCGGCAGCAACAAGTTTCTCTTTGACCATGTGGGGCTCGTCGAGGCGCACACGACGGACAAAAACGCCGACCTGGAGGCGGTGGCGATCGAGGCGGGAGCGAATGACTTTGAGGCCCTGACCCACGCCCAGAACGACGACATTCCCGAGGGGGCCACCGGGGCGCGCTTCATCACCGAGCGCACCGCGGTGCACGCGGTGTCCGTGTGGCTGAAGCAGCACGGCTGGCACGTGGTCACGAGCGAGATCGGCTACACGGCCAAGCAGTTTCCCGCGCTGGACGACGCGCACCGCGGCGTGGTGGGGGAATTTCTCCAGGCGCTCGAGGACCACGAAGACGTGCAGCGCGTGTGGGCGGCGGTTAAATAAAAAACCCGCGCCAGTGACGGCGCGGGACTTTTTTAAAAAACGCCGGGAGGTGAAACCCGCGTCGAGTGAAGAATGAAGGGCAACGCGAACGTTACTTCTTCTTTTTGGCTTTCTTCTTAGCAGCTTTTTTCTTGGCCATGACGAAGTATCCAAAATTAATCGTCCGGTTGCACGAACAATATTCGTTTGGTCAGCGTCCGGTCAGTTCCGCCAGTTCGCGCAGATAATTGGTGGTGGAGCTGAAAAGTTTTTCCAGCTGCTCGGGGCGGCAGCGCCAGTGCCAGTTGCCGGCGGCGACACCCGGCGTGTTGAAGCGCGCCTCGGCGCCGAGCGCGAGCAGGTCCTGCAGCGGCACCACGGCGAGGCGCGCGGGGCTGGTGTAGCAGGCGCGGATGAAATCCCAGGCGACATCCTCGCCCGAGACGCGCAGGTAGCGGCGCACGCGGTCGCGCTCGTATTCGCTGGTGGTGCGATACCAGCCGGCGGTCGTGTCGTTGTCGTGCGTGCCGGGATAGATGACGGCGTTGCGGGGGGCGTGGTGCGGCAGGTAGGAATTTTTCGCGTCGCTGCCCCAGGCGAACTGGAGCACGAGCATGCCGGGCAGGCCGGTGGCGGCGCGCAGCTGGTTGACGGAGTCGGTGAGCACCCCGAGGTCCTCGGCGATGATGCGCGCGCCGGGCAGGGCCCGGTGGAAGGCCCGGAAGAGATCGAGCCCGGGGCCCGGCAGCCACGCCCCGCCGCGGGCGTTTTCGGCGGGCAGCGGAATCCGCCAGCAGGCGTCGAAGCCGCGGAAGTGATCGATGCGCACGATGTCGCAGAGGTCGAGGGATGCGCGCAGGCGGGCGCACCACCAGGCGTAGCCGTCGGCGTGGTGGGCGGACCAATGATAAAGCGGGTTGCCCCACATCTGACCGTCGGCCGAGAAATAATCCGGGGGCACGCCGGCGACGGCCACGGGCTGGTGGGTTTTGGGATTGAGCTCGAAGAGATGGGGACTGGCCCAGGCGTCGGCGGAGTCGCCGGCGACAAAGATCGGCAGGTCGCCGATGATCTGGATGCCACGCTCCTTGGCGGCGGTGCGGAGTTGCCCCCATTGCCCGAAAAACAAATACTGGCCAAAGCGGTAGGCATCACTGGCGTCGGCGAGCTTGGGGCGCAGGCCGGACTTCAGCGCGCGCTGGTAATCGCGCGCCTCGGCGGGCCACTCCCACCAAGGCTGGCCCGCGAAGTGATCCTTCAGGGCGCGGAAATAAGCATAGGCGTCGAGCCAGTGGGCTTCCCGCCGGCAAAAAGCGGCATAGTCGCCGTAGGGTAGGGCGGGCAGCTTCTGTTTGAACAGCAGGTGGGCGGTCTGGAGGAGCCGGGGCTTCAGCCGGGCCAGCGCCTCGAAATCGACGCGGTCCACGGGCAAGGCGGCGAAGGCGGTGAGCTCGCTGGCCGGCAGGAGGCCATAACGCACGAGGGCCGCCAGATCGATGAGACTGGGGTTGCCGGCGAAGGCGGAGTAGCACTGGTAGGGCGAGTCGCCGTAGCCGGTGGGACCAAGCGGGCAGACCTGCCAGAATTTGATCCCGGCCGCGTGCAGGAAATCAAGGAAGCGGACAGCGTGCTGGTCAAACACACCGCAGCCCTGCGCGCCGGGCAGCGCGGTGGGATGGAGCAGCACGCCGGCCCCGCGCTCCTGCAGCCAGTTGAACAAGGGTGCGGCGGGCGCCGCGGCGCGGGCGACAGCTGGGGCGAATTTGCGCGAGGCGGGCACGGACTGAGTGGAAACGCGGCGCGGGCTGCGGTGCGAGCCTGATTTTTCCGCCCCGGCAGGAGCGGTCAGGTTTTCGGGCCGGTTTCGGGATGCAACAGCTGGTGGATCGTCGCCAGTAGCGCGGCGGGCTTGAAGGGCTTTAACAGGAACGGGTCGCTGGAGCGGACGCTCCCGGGCTCGGGTCCGCTTTCGTTGTTGTCCAGTCCGCTCATGAATAAAATCCGGACATTGGGGCGGATGGGTCTGATCAAGTCGGCAAAGGACTGTCCGCTGCTGTTGGGCATGTGGAGGTCGGACAGGACCAGGGCAAACTGGTCCGGTTCGGCGGCAAACATCCGGAGGCCTTCAATGCCATCGCGCGCGAGCGCCACGCTATACCCGTGGTTGAGGAGCACGGTGCTCAAGAGATCGCGGACACTCGCCTCGTCGTCGACCACGAGGATGAGTTCGCCCCGGGCGGGCGGGGGGAACGGGGTGCCGCTGCTGGAACGGCGACTGGCGGGGCGTCCGGGGGCGGCCCCGGGCGCCTGCAGGGCGGAACAGAGCGCAAGTTCCGGTTGGGGAAAAACTATCCGGGCAAACCATCCCGCCGGAAGTCGACGGAGGAGGTGAAGCAGCAGGCCGCCAAGGGCAGCGAAGAATAAAACAACGGTGGAGGAATCGGGATAGTGCGGCATTAATTTGACCAATGCCAAGCCGTGGTAACCGGCCCGGTGTGCGGGGAAGGTGGTGACCGGGCCAACGGCGTGCAACAGAAAATACGACGGCCGGCCCTGATGGGGCCGGCCGGGGGAAGAGAAGCTGGAACCGGAACGGTTACTTCGTTTCGCGGAGGGTGATGGTGCCGTTCATCGAGGTGAGCTTGATGTCGATGCCGCCGCCATTGAGCGTGCCGATGATGGACTTGCCGCCGAAATTGGGCAGGGGCGGAATCGGGGCGACCGGAGCCATCGGCGCGATCGCGGGCACCGGCAGGGCGGCTTCTGCGGGCTCGGCCCGTGGGGCGGCGCGGGCGGCCTCCGCTTCGGTCTTGGCCAGCTCGCGATCGTGCTTGGCCTGTTCGCGGTCGATGCGGGAGGCTTCGCGGGAGACTTCACGTACCACCTGTCGGGCGATCTCCATGCCGGCGCGGGCGCCTTCAGCGGCGAGGTGGGCGATCTCCTGGGTGTCGATGTCAAGCCGGCCGTGCGGAGAGGTACGGGAGGTCTTCTCCGTCTTGGCTTGGAGCACGCCCTCGGCAAAGTTGGTGCGGATGGAGCCGTTATGCGTGCGCATGCGCAGGTTCGCCTTGGTGTCGCCAGGCAGGCGGAGGTCGATCTCGCCATTCATGGAGGAGAGGGAAACGGGCTTGGCGGGGGCATGCTTGAAGGTGGCGCTGATCTCGCCGTTCATGGTGTTGACCACCGCGGAGCTGCTGAGGTCGCGGAGCACGACGTCGCCATTCATGCTGCTGCTGTCGATGTCGCCGCCGGCCTCGGTGCGGAGGATAAGATTCGTGTTGCGCGGCACCTTGATGTCGAACTCGGTGCCGTTGGCGGTCCAGGGATTGTCCCCGGCGATGGTGATGGTCGCGATGTTGTCCTTCTCCGACAGATCGAAGGTCACGTCCTCGTCGAGGCGTCGGAAACCCTCGTGATCGACCTCCTTGCGGCCCTTTTGGTCGAGACTGGAGGTGACGACGACCTCGTTGCCCTCGGTGGCGGTGATGCGGGCCTCGGCCCAGGGCAGGGAGAGCTTGAGGGTGCCGGGCTTGGCGGGATCGGAGAATTTCACGCGGGCGGTGGAGCCGGAGGAATCATCGTCCCCGGCGCGGGCGACCACCGTGAGCACGGCGAG
The DNA here is from genome assembly GCA_043745015.1 of Opitutaceae bacterium. Classification (GTDB taxonomy): domain Bacteria; phylum Verrucomicrobiota; class Verrucomicrobiia; order Opitutales; family Opitutaceae; genus Lacunisphaera. Next base: position 6,374 of record JAYTUA010000153.1, read on the forward strand.
CATAGCGAGAAGCGCGAGGGGGCGGGGAAAATGGTGGAATGGGAGTTTCATGAGAGGACGGGATTGGACGGTTGGTTGTTTTTGAGAGGGTCAGTGGGTGAAGGGGAGCGGAGCAGAGCCAGGCTGCGGCGGGCGGATTCGCGCACATCCTTGTCGGCGGACTCATCGCGGCTGAGGCGCTCAAAGAGCGGGGCGGCGGCGGTTTCCCGGACGGAGGTGAGCAGCTCGATCATGGCCATTTGGACGAGCGGAGCGGACTCACGCGGGAGGGCGGCGAGCAAGCCCTGGCGAACCACCGCATCCCGGGCGTGTGGGGCGAGGGCCTCGACGGCGGAGAGCCGGACGTTGACCGAGGGATCAAGGGCGAGCGCGCCGACGAGGTCGGTGAGGACCCGGCGGTCGGGGCTCTTGAGATCGAGGGTGGCGAGCACGGTCTGGAGGCGTTCGCTGGTGGATTTTTGCTGGAGGAGGGAGGCGGCGACGAGGCTGCCCATGGCCTTCATCTCGGCCTTGAGCGCAGCGATTTCCTGTTGGGCGGAATTATCCACGACCGGGGCGGAGGCGGGCGGAGCAAGGAATCGCATGCCGACGAACACGCCAAGGGCGAGCACGGCGAGGGCGCCGGCAAACTGAAGGGCGGGAGTCGAGGGCAGGAGCGTGGCGAGGAAACGGTCGAGGCGACTCTTGGCGAGAGCGAAGGGGCTGACACTGTCGGCGTGGCGCTGGTGCGTCTCAAGCATGGCGTAGAACTGCTCGCGCAGGCGCGGGCTGGGCTCCTCGGTGGCGGGGAGGGTGTCAAGTTTGCGCGTGATTTCCTGGAGGGCGGACCATTCGCGCTGGCAGGTGGGGCAGCTGGCGAGGTGGGCGCGGGTTGGGCTGCGACCGACCGGCAGCAGTTGCCTGGGGAGGAGTTCGCCCGGCTGCCGGAGGTGCAGGCGGCGATCGACTACGCCAAGTTTGACCAGCTTCTGCTGGTGGCCGCCATCTTCCAGGAAACCAACCGCGTGCGCCGGCAGCTGGGACTGGTACCGTTCACCCACCTGCCCAAACTGGATGAGGCGGCGGACCTGAAAGCCACCATCGGGGTCCTGCAGGGTGAGCTCAGCCACGAAAACCCGCTGCCGTTGACCGCGACTCCCGCAGATCGGGTTCGGGCCGCCGGATTGTCGTACCGGCAGGTCGCCGAGAATATTGCCCGGTTGGGGATTCTGGATTTGCCCGCCGGCAACACCCAACTGGGCCTGGGCGTGCGCAAACGTCAGGGGCGCGACGAGTATTACCAGCTGGAGACCAAGCGCACCGTGGAATCGCGTACCTATGCCGGGTTTGCCGCTGCGGTGGTGCAGGCCTGGATGAATTCGCCGTCGCATCGGGCGAACATCTTGAACCCCGAGTATGCATCACTGGGTTGCGGCGCCCGCGCCGGCCGCGACCTGGTCAACGGGCACGAGCAAATTTATGCCGTGCAGGTGTTCTTCACACCGCGCTAGGGCGCACCGGCCTTGGGCAGGTTGGGATAGTCGGGCTCGAGCGTCCGGGCCTTGGCAAAGATAGTCTCCGCCTCGGCCGCGTGGCCGAGCGCGCGATGCGCCCACCCGAGGGCGACGAGTGTGTCCACATCGTCATCGATCCACTGGCTGGCGCGTTCGAGAAGAGGCAGGGCCTCGGCGGGGAGCTGGCGGCTGACCAGCATCGCGCCGGTGTTGCGGGCGAGGATCCAGTCATCGGGTGAGAGCTCGAGGGCACGACGGCCCAGCTCGCGCAGCGCGTCGGTGGCGTCGGGTCGGGCGAGCAGGGCCTGGCCGACTTCAACCCGGCGTTTCCATGCGGCGGAACGGGCGGCGCTGTCCGACTGGCCGGTGAAGGGCGGTTTGGAAAAGCGATTCACCATTTCGAGCGCGATCATGGTCTGCTCGTAGGTGTTGTAGCCGAGCTGCAGACTCACGTCCTCGTAACTCAGGGTCGCCGGGGTCGGGTCGCCGAGGGGGCCACGATGTTCGATCTCGGCGATGAGGTTCGGCCAGATAGCCAGCGCCATCTCGTAAGTGCCGCGCAGGTTGAGATGCACGTGATCGTAGAAGAATTCATCGCCGGCGATGCCGTGCGGGCTGCGCTGGGCGAGAGCAGCAGCGGCATCCACATGATGTCTCTGAAGGTTCAGGTCATAATACCAGAGCAGTGAATTGAGCACGTGGTCCGTCCGGAAACGCAAGGTGTCGAGGTCGAGCGCGAATTGGAGGGAGTCGCGCGCCGCGCCGTCATTGCCGTCAGCCAGTTCTCTTTGGCCGCGCTGGTAGATGATTTCTGCTCGTGAATTGGTGCCAGGGTCCGCTTCGGACATGAAGGGGGCGAAGTTACGTTGGTTGGTCGGCACCGTGCAAAGGAGGGTGTTGGTGCCGGCGCCGGTAGCGGATTGAAAAACAATGGCGTCCAGGTTCGCGCGGAAATTAGCGCGCACGTCGTTCAGGCGCGGATCGTCCTCGGCGATCTGCTGCTTGAGAAACATTTCCATGCCGCCCCAGTTGGCGGGAGCATTGCGCGAGCCGAGGGAGGAGAGCCACTGGCCGGTGTAGGTGCCCTTGAGCCAGATGGTGGCGCGGATCGCCCGCTCGGAGCGCAGAAACGGCGCGAGCACGCCGGTCGGGCCGAAGGGGCCGATCACCTCGTTGTTGCCCTCATAGACGATGAACAGGTCGGGCTCGAGCCGCGCGCAGTCTGCGGCAATGCCGCGCACGAGATGCGAGTTGATCGCCGTGACGGCGGCATTGACGACCTCGAAGCGCCGCGCGGGATAGGCGTCGCGCAACAGCAACTCAAGCACGCGGGCGAGGGAGAACGACGGCTCGGGGTCGCCCATCGCGGCCGAGCTGCCGAGGATAAATATCCGGTAGGTGCCGGGGGCTTTCTTTTCCGGCAACCGGATCGACTGGGGTCGGCGGACGAGGGTTTCGCCGAAATAAGGTGCCATGGCCCAGCGGTTCTCGCGCCAGATCGTTTCACCCTGGGCCGTGTGCACTTTGCGGAAAAATTCCGGCGAGTGGCCGTAACCGACGAGCCGCAGGCCGAGCTCGAGCCCGCCCAGCAGCAGCGTGAGGGCACCGACGCTCAGGATCGCGGCGTAGAGCAGCTTGCGGCGGAGCGGAAGGACGGGAGCGGGCACGTTCAGAACAGCGAGTAGATGAACGGCGAGATACCCGACACGCCGACCAGAAAGAGCGCGATGAGCAGCAGGAGCGCCACCACGGGCACGATCCACCAGACCTTGTTTTCGCGGGCAAAGGTCCAGAGTTCACGGAGCAGGCGGGCAAGGTTTTTAAGGGCGCGCATGATTTAGTCGGGAGCAAAGGTCCGGGCCGGTTGGGTGGTGGCGAAACGGGCCGGCAGATTTCGTTTCTCCAGAAAATACGGCCCCAGCGCGAGGCAATCCATCTCGGTCGCGAGGAAACCCTCAATCGCCTCGCGGGGATGGCAGACCGGCGGCTCGCCGCGCACATTGAAGGAAGTGTTCACCAGCACGGGACAGCCGGTGTGGTCGGCGAAGGTGCCGAGCAGGGCGTGGAGCGCGGGGTTCACCGTCCGATCGACCGTCTGCACGCGGGCGGAGTAATCGACATGGGTGACCGCTGGGATGACGGAGCGCGCGGTGCCCAGCCGAGCCTGCCAATCACCGGCTGCCGTCGCCGGCAGGCGATGGGCGGGGATAACCGGCGCGGTGAACAACATGTAAGGCGACGGAACCGGCAGATCGAACCAGGCGCCCGCGCGCTCGGCCAGGACCACGGGCGCAAACGGGCGGAAAGATTCGCGGAATTTGATCTTCAGGTTGAGCCGGCGCTGCATCTCGGGCGAACGGGCGTCGGCGAGGATCGAGCGGGCGCCGAGGGCCCGGGGCCCATACTCGGCCCGGCCCTGGAAATAGCCGACCACCTCGCCTGCTACGAGCCGGTCGGTGATGCGATGGTTGAGCGCGACCGGGTCAAGTTTTTCCGCGGTAAGTTCGCGGGCGGCCAGGGCGGCGGCGATCTCGGCGTCGGAGTATTCCGGCCCGAGGAAAGCCCCGCACATGGCGTCGCCCGAACCGGATACCTGGCGCGGGGCTTTGTTGTGCAGGTGATGAAAGGCGAGGGCGGCACCGAGTGCGCCACCGGCGTCGCCGGCGGCCGGCTGGACCCAGACGCGGCGGAACGGTCCTTCGCGGAGCAGCCGGGCGTTGGCCACGCAATTCAAAGCCACGCCGCCGGCGAGACAGAGATTCTCCTCGCCCGTGAGGGTGTGCAGGGTGCGGGCGAGCCGGAGCACGATCTCCTCGGTGACCTGCTGGATGGAGGCGGCGAGATCACAGTGGTGCTGGGTGATGGGCTCATCCGGCTGGCGCGGCGCGCCAAACAGCGCGGCGAAGCGCGGGCTGGTCATGGACTGGCCCTGAAGAAAACCAAAATAATCGAGCGCGAGCCGGAAGGAACCGTCGGCTTTGAGGTCGAGAACGTGCTCCGAGATTTTTCCGGCGAAACGCGGGGTGCCATAGGGGGCGAGGCCCATCAGTTTGTATTCGCCGGAATTGACGCGAAACCCGGCGTGCTGGGTGAACGCCGAGTAGAGGAGGCCGAGCGAGTGGGGGAAGCGCTGCTCGCGGAGGAATTCCAGCCGGTTGTCCTCGCCGCGGGCCAGGGCGGTGGTGGTCCACTCGCCGACACCGTCGAGGGTGAGGATGGCGGCGCGGGCAAAGGGCGACGGGAAAAAGGCGCTGGCGGCATGCGCTTCGTGGTGGCCGGCAAAATACACGGGCACGGGGCCGCAGCCGAGGGCGCGGAGTTCGTCCTCGATCACGCCGGGCAGCCAGAGCTTGTGTTGCAGCCAGTCGGGCATGGCGGCGGCGAAGGCCCGGAAGCCGCGCGGAGCCACCGCGAGAGCCGTGCTGAGGATGCGCTCGAATTTCAGCAGCGGCTTCTCGTAATACACGACGGCATCGACCGGGCCCGGCGCCTGCGCCAGGCACCAGGCGGCGGCATGACGCGGGAAGGAGGCGTCGTGTTTTCGCCGGGAAAAACGCTCCTCCTGCGCGGCCGCGCGGATGATGCCGTCCTCCAGCAGAACAGCCGCCGAGTCATGGAAGAAGGCGCTGATTCCGAGAAGGCGCATCAGAACTGGCGGTCAAACCGGCCGGAGCCACCGGCCGGGGGAGTCCGGAGATAGGTGTCCGCAGTGCGGTCGAAGGTGCGCTGGAGCGGATCGCTGCCGGTGAGGGCGCGAACGGCCCGCAGGGGCGTGAAGATCAATAGATAAACGATGCCCAGAAGCAGCCAGGTGACGGCGGTCAGCAGCAGGTGAACGCCGCGGTCCAGCCCGCGCTGCACCGGAGCGTAGCGGGCCGGACTGATCCAGGCCAGCAGGGCCAGCGCGGCCGCGAGGCCGGCTATAGCGGCGGGCAGCAGGCCACCCCGCCAAGCCCAGAGCGCGAGAGTGCCGGCGCAGGCGAGAGTCGCCTGGAGACGGGCGCGGGGAATGGGCGCAAGGGGCATCTCGCCAATGTGGTAATGACGTCGCCGGATGCCGACAAAAAAGGAGGGCGGGTTTCCCCGCCCTCCGATTGCATATTAAACCCTAATTCAGACTGACTCAGAGATCCACGCTCAGGCTCAGGCGGTAGATCCGCGGGAGCGGAACACTGTAGCGCTCGGTCGACAGTTTGGACGCCGAGCCCGTGGCCTTCCAGCCCTGGTAGTCGTCCTCGCCGGTGAGGTTCCGGATGTTCAGCTGGAGGTTGGCGTTCCGGTTGAACAGCTTGAGCTTGTAGCCCGCGAACAGGTCGACGTTCATCCGGGCGGGCTCGTAGCGAGCCACGTCCTTGCCGCCGAAGTTCACATAACCCTGGAGCGACTTGGAACCGCCGCTGAGGCCGAGGCCGACAAAGGCGCCCTTGGCTTCGCCCTCGGTGAAGGTATACTTCGAGAGGATCGAGTAGCGGGTCTTGACGGCCTGGGGATAGGTCTGGCCGATGGTCGCGGCGACGGCGGACTTGGTGAACGAGTGGTCCACGTCCGCGTAGCTGCCGACCAGCTGCCAGTTCTTGGTGGGCTGGTAGGCGACATCGATCTCAAAGCCCTTGCCTTTCTGCTCGCCGCCCTGGATCAGGTCGCCGATGGGGCGGCTGCTGAACTGGGCGTTGCGCGAGGCAATGGCGGCGGGAGTTCCGAGGGCGGTGAGGGCGTCGTAGATGTCCGTGTTGACGTTGTTCTTGTTCGGATCGGTCTGCGAGCCGCCGTCACGCTTGATGTCGAAGTAGGTGACCGTGCCGCTGAGCTGGCCATTGGCGGTCTCAAACTTGACGCCCATCTCGAGGCCGGTGCCGACCTGCGGGGAGAACTGACCGCCGCGACTGTCCTTGCCGGAATCGGGGAACAGCGAGGTGGAGTGCAGGGCGAAGACCGAGACCTCGTCCGTCACCTTGTAGATCGCGCCGAGCATCGGCGAAGTCTTGGACTGCTCGATCTTGTTGCCGGTGGTCGCCTGACCGTTGGCCCACTGCACGAGCTTAACGTTCGTGCGGTTGAGGCTGACGTTGGTGTTCAGGCGATTGCCCAAGGCCGACATCTGCCAGTTCACGAAGTAGTAGTCGTTGGAGTTGTTCTCGTGGGTGTAGCCGTTGCCGTCGGTGACGGGATGAACGTCAGGCGGCGGGGAGAAGCTGGTCGCCGTGGAAACCCCGGCGGTCACCGGGAAGAACAGGTGGATCGGGTTGGCCGCGCCAGACTGGGTCGAGGAACGGGAGACGAACTTTTCCGCCCAGGCGTTGGCGCCGAAGGCGAAGGAATTCTTCGTCCCGCCGGCTTCCACCTTGTAGACGCCGGTGAAACCGTAGTTGTGCATCTGGTTGCTCCAATCGCGATAGGAGTAGCCCATCTCGATGACTTCCTGACCGGCCTTGGTGGTCCAGCCGCCGCCGGCTTCCCAGCCGTCGCCGCTCTGGGTGTTGCCCGAGGCGTCCCAGCCGTTGCCGTCGATCTGCTGGCGGGCGGAATACTGCCAGTAAGCCTGCAGGTCGAGGTCGCCCACGGTCTGGGTGACCTTGCCGCGATACATCTTGGTATCGAGGGAGCGCATGTTCAGGCCGTCGGACCAGTTCCAGTCCCAAGGAATCTCGGGGTGGACGATCTGGAGCGGGATGTCGGCGTTGTTGCCGGCCGCACCCGTTTCACCGCGGCTGAAATAGCCGAGCCCGTTGGGCTTCTCGCGATAACCTTTCTCAGCGAGCAGCTCGAGGGTGGTGGTGGGGGTGGGCTGCCAAGCCAGGTTAGAGGAGGTATACTCCACCTTGCCCTCGGAGTGGGCGCGCTGGTCCTTGGACTTGGTGTAGGCGCCGTTGAGGCGGACACCGAATTTGCCGTCACTCAGCTTGCCCGTGTAGTTGGAGTCGAGCGACCCGCGCATCTCGCCTTCGCTGTCGACGCTGACGGTGGTGCGGGTGAAGTTCTGGCTGAAGTCCACGGCCTTCGTGATGTTCTGCATCACGCCGCCGGGATAGGTCAGACCATAGAGCGCGGCCACCGGGCCCTTGACGACCTCGACGCGGGCGATGCCCTGCAGGTCAACGGGGTCGTATTCGCGGATGCCGTCACGCAGACCCCAGTTTTGCTGGAAGCCGCGGAAAAGAAACGCGTTGTAGGCCTGCTGGATGGCGTTGTTGGAATTACGGTCGGAGCCGCCGTTGACGAGCGAGCCGTTGTACGCCTCGAGATCCATCTGGGTCATCAAACCAAGATCGTCCATCAGATCCTTGGTGAACACCTGGATGTTCACGGGGAGGTCCTTGATGGGGGTATTGGTGCGTGAGCCGGCGATCGAGTTGGAGGCCCGGTAGCCGTAGTCGCGTTCGGTGGAGACGGTAAAGGTAGGAAGCTTTACGGTCTCTTCACTGGCGGCGGGTGCGGCGGGAGCAGTCTGGGCGATGGCGTTGCCGCCGGACGCCCACAGTGCGACACACAGGACCGAAGCGGCGAACCGCGATCGGCCGAGTGAATTACATTTCTGCATAGCTAGGTTCATGTTGGGTTTTGGTTTTTTGCTGGACGCCGGATGGCGCCCGTAGGGAAGCAAAAGTGGTGGGGAGGGGGGCGCGGCGACCCAAGGGAAGCTCGCGAGGTGGAGGCATTCCGCTGCAGAGCGGCAAGACCTGCAAAAGCGTTGGACCCTCTAACGGTAGAGTAGATGCTCTATCGGTAGAGCCGGCGGGCGAAATGCAGCGCAATTACCCGACGTTAGAGTGCCTCGAACGGGGTGCTGACCCGGCGGGGTTTTTTGGGCGCCGTGACGCCATCCTGCCAGTAGCCGGGGATATAGGTAATGGACTGGGCCTCGGGGACGCCGCGCTGGTAGGCATCGGTCATGATGGCGAGTTGCTCCATGGCCCGCTGGCCGACCAGCCGGTGATTTTGCACGACCCCGGCGATGTGCGGCAGGCTCGGCGGAATATCGAGCGAGGCAAAGGCGACATCGTCGGGCAGTTTGATGCGGGAGGTGGCGAAGACGTCGAACAGCTCATTCCAATTGGAAATAATGACGTCGACCTGGTTGGCCTGCATCCACTCGGGGATCAGGCGGTGCAGCATGGGCACATCGGCGAGGCCGAAAATGAGCGGGGGCACGCACTCGCTTTCGGGGAGCGAAGCCTGCTCGACCAGCACCCCCATGCCGAAGGATTCGGCCAAGCGCGTCTGGTCCTCGCGGGCGGTGGCCAGGCCGATGCGGCGGTAGCCGAGGGCGCGGAGCCGGCGCATGGCGAGGCGGGCCACCTGGAGCTGGTCATTGGAAATGGCATCGAGGTTGGGCGCCAGGTGGAGACACTCGATCTTGACCGCGCAATACTGGCTCCAGTCGAGGTCGAGCTGCCCGATGTCGATTTCGAAGGTGGACAGGAGGATGCCGGTGATGCCGCGGGCGCTGAGAATCGTGTTGAGCCGGGCGGGCGCGAGATGGCCCTGGCCAACCACAAAGATTTCCAACGAATGACCGTGGGCTTCCGCCGCGGCCTTGGCGCCGGCAAAAACCAGCGGCTGGTAGTGATTGCCGCTGAAGAGCCGGGTGGTGCCGGCGTGGACGACGAAGGCGGTGCTGGCGCGGCGGGCCTGCGGGTTGCGGCGGGCCCGGTGAAAATTGAGGGCATCGAGCAGCGGGTCGCGTTGATAGCCGAATTCCTTGGCGACTGCCCGGATGCGGGCGCGGGTGACCGGCGGGATGCTCGGATGGTCGCGCAACGCCAGCGAGACGGTCGTGACGTGCACCTGCGCCTTGGCCGCGATGTCGGCCAGGGTGTGGTATTTCTTGGGCGCGGGGCCGGACTTAGGCGCGGCGCGGCGCGGACGGGCCGTCTTGCCAGGTGCTTTGGACATAAATGGAGGAGGCCACTTCGGGCAGGCCGAGCTGGCCGGACTTGAGTTGGGAAACGACGATGGACACGGCGCGTTCGCCGACCAGATGGAGCAAGGGCCGCACCCCGGCGAGGCCGGGCTGTTCCGGGGCACAGAGGCAAAGGCACGCGCAGGCGACTTCCTGGGGAACCTGCAAGCCCTCGCTGACGAGCATTTCCTGAATCGAGGCCCAGTTGCAGATGACGACATCCACTTTGTGCCGCCGGACCCAGCGGGCAATCAAGCCGGCGAGCGACACGGCATCGCTGTAATACGGAAAGAGCAGGGGCGGCACCCGGCATTCTGCCGCGATGGCCGCTTCCTCCATGAGGTAGCCGGCGGTGTGGCGGTGGCCGCAAGCGTCTTCGTCCGATCGCCCGATCGCCAGGCCGATGCGCCGGTAACCGAGGGCCGAGAGCCGGCGGAACGCCATGCGAACTTCGCGCAGCTGGTCGTTGCCGACCGTATTGGCTTCAGGCTCGGTGTGGCGGGAATGGATCTTGGCGACGGCGAAGTCGTCCCAATTGAGGGCGATTTCCGCACAGCCGGGAGAAAACACCCCGAGGACCACGCCGGAGATCTGCTGCTCGCGCAGGTATTGGGTGAGGCGATGGGTATCGTAATCATCCTCGCCGACCGACAGGGGTTCCAGCTGGTAGCCGAGGAGCTCGGCTTGCCGCCGGGCGCCGTCCAGGATGGCCTGTTGCGGAGGGAAACGGGTCCGGCCGGTACCCGCGCCATGGTTTTCGAGGTAGGCGATGCGCGGCGATGGAGCGCGCACGCAGCCCTGTTGGCGGAACCGGCTCAACGCATGAAAAACCGGGTTGCGCACATAACCGAGCCTCTTGGCGGTTTCCTCAATGCGTTGGCGGGTGTCGGCCGGGATGCTGGAGTGGCCGCGCAAGGCCAGCGAAATGGTGGTGATGTGATAGCCTGTCTCACGGGCCACATCCTTGAGGGTGGGCCGGCGGGCCGGGGACGCTTCGGGATCTGGGGTGACGCTCATGGCATGACGCCGAACCGGGCGAAATAAGCCTGCTGTAATTCGGCGAGGGGGGGAATCGTTTTGCCGGTGGCCAGGGCCCGGCGCATCCAGTCCCCGGTGCGGGGATCACGCGTCTCGATGCCGCGGCGCACGAGCAGGGCCAACACGGCCGGATCGTCGGGGTGAAGGGCGATGACTTTTTCCAGCACCGCCTGGCCGGCCGCGGCGCGGCCGCTGGTGAAATAGACGGCGGCGAGTTCGCAGGGGGCGGCGGTCTGGCCGGGCTCGCGTTCCCAGACCTCGGTAAAAAGCCGGATCGCCTCGTCGGGCCGGCCCTGACGGGCGGCGGCCAGCCCGGCTTCAAACCGGAAGGAAGTGCTTTGCGGGTTGGCGGAGAGGCCTTGAAACACGGTTTGGGTCAGGGCCGGAAGATCTTTTATTTCCTTCAGGAGATTGATGAGGTCGCTGCGGATTTTTTCGTTGCCCGGGTCGAGGGCGAGGGCGCGCTCCAGCTTGGGGCGGGCGCCGGGCAAGTCCCCGAGGCGCGCGAGGGTGTTGCCCAGCTGGCGGGGCAGCCGCGCGTCCCGCGGGTCGAGGGCCACGGCGCGTTCCAGCAGGGGCAGGGCCTCGCGGTGTTTGCCGTCGGAGGAGAGCGCCGACGCGGCGACCAAGAGTGTATAAGGGTTGTGGCCGTAGGCGACGAGGTCGACAGCCCACGGGTCGGGCGCCTCGGTGTAATGGCCGTCACCGCGCACGCGCAGGCGGGCGGCCTGCGCGGCGGCGGGGTTGCCCAGCCGCTCGAACACGGTGGCGAGCAGGGAGGGAGCGCCGGGAAAATCAGGATCGGCGGCCGCGGCCTCCTGCAAGCGGCTGCGGGCCGCGGTCAGGCGCCCGGCCTGCAGATCGCACCGCGCCAGCCCGAAGAGCGCATGGATATCCGCTGGCTTGGACCGTAGCGCTTGCGCAAACGCGGCCGCCGCTTCCTCCGTCTGGTTGTTCTTCAGGCGGGCCTCTCCCAGCCGGAGCCACACGATGGATTGCCCGGGCGCGAGGGCCGCGGCCTTTTGCAGGAGCGGCAGCGCCTCCTCCATCCGGCCATAGCCCGCCAGAATGGCGGCGAGCGAGTGAGGCCAGCGGGCCTCCGCAGGCTCGACGACGATGAGCGCCTGGTAGCCGCGGATGGCCTCCGGTAGGAGCCCGTTGGCCTGACACAGCAGGGTGAACTCAATCAGCGCCATCCGGTCCGCCGGCCAGCGGGCCAGCCGCGCGGTGCAGGCGGCGAGGCGTTCGTCCAGCCCCGGGGCGGCCGCGCCGACCAAGGCAGGCGCCGGTGGACGCAGCAGCTCCCACCGGCGGGCGGGCGCTCCGCCCTGCCACACGCCATAGCCGCCCGCGGCGACAGCCAGCGGGACCAGGAAATAGAGAAAGGGTTTGACGGAGCGATTCATCCAACACGAAACGGGGGTAACTCTGCCGGGTGGCTGATTGACTACTCATTAGAGTAGGGGGCAAGGGGGGTATTACTCTAACGTTTAGTGTTGGACCATAAACCTTCGGCTGGCCAAGACCAAATTGCCGCCTCAAAGACCTTTTGCCCCCAACCCCGCATGGTCCCGCCTTCCCTTTCCGCTGATCTCCCACCCGTCAGGTCCTGTGCCCGCGGCATGGCGCTGGCACTCGGCTTGGGTCTAGCCCGATTGGTGGCCGGTCAGCCGGAGGGATTGGAATCCCGCGCCTTCAACCCGCGCCCCGCCCAGTTGCCCGGGGCCACGATGTTTACGAACCTGCCGTCCGACCAGACAGGCCTGGCCGTGATCAACAGTTATGACGATCCCGCGATGTGGGGGGCGCACTACCGCGAATTTTCCCTCGGCGCGATCGGCACGGGCGTGGCCATCGGGGACTATGACGGCGACGGCCGGCCCGACATCTTCATCGTCAGCAAGACCGGCCCCAACCATCTCTACCGCAATCTCGGCGGGTTTCGATTTGAGGACGTGACGGAAAAAGCCGGCGTCGCCGGGCCGGTCGGAGCTTGGAAACAAGGCGTGGCCTTCGCCGACGTGAACAACGACGGGCGGCTCGACCTCTACGTCTGCCGGTTTGGCGCCCCCAACCTTCTCTATATCAACCAAGGCAACGGCAGCTTTACCGAGGAGGGCGCGGCCCGGGGCCTGGCGCTGAACGACGCGAGCAGCATGGGGGCGTTTTGTGATTACGACCATGACGGCTGGCTGGATGTCTATGTCCAGACCAACGTGCTGGACACCGAGCGCCGGCCCAACGGCCAGCGCGATCACCTCTACCACAACAACCGGGACGGCACGTTCACCGACGTCACCGACCGGGCCGGAATCTTCGGCGAGACCCAGGGCCATGCCGCCACCTGGTGGGACTACGACGAAGACGGCTGGCCCGACCTCTATGTGGACAACGATTTCAAGGACCCCGACCAGCTCTACCGCAACAATCACGACGGCACCTTCACCAATGTCCTCAGTCGAGCCGTGCCACACACCCCGCACTCCTCCATGGGCGCCGATCTCGGCGACGTGAACAATGACGGACATAACGACCTGCTCGTCGCCGACATGGCGGCCACCACCCGGGAGAAAGATCATCGCGGCATGGCCAAGATCCGGGCCGGCCTGACCGAGGATGAGAAACATCCCGAGACGGCGCCGCAGTACATGCGCAATGCGCTGCTCCTCGGCACCGGCACTGCGCGGACCCTGGAAGCCGCCTGCCTGGCCGGGTTGGGGGCCACGGACTGGACCTGGACTGTGCGGCTGGAGGACCTCGATCTCGACGGGCGGCTCGACGCCTTCTTCACGAACGGCATGGTGCGCGAGCTGCATGCGCAGGATGTGATCCAGCGCATGATGGGCCGCGAGAGCATGGGCGAGCGCCGCCGCATCATGCAGGCCACGCCCGTGCTCGCGGAGCGGCACCTCGCCTACCGCAACCTGGGCGACCTGCGCTTCGAGGAGGTCGGCCGGGCCTGGGGACTCGACCAGGTCGGCGTCGGCTTCGGGGCCGCGTTCGGGGACCTCGACGGCGACGGCGACCTTGACCTGGTTTACGCCAGTCTCGACGGGCCGGTGACCGTCTGCCGCAACGATGTGGCCACCGGCCACGCGGTCATCCTCGACCTGCGGGGCACGATCTCCAACAAATTTGGCGTCGGCGCGGTGGTGCGAATCGAGACCGACCAGGGCCGGCAGATGCGCGTGCTGACCCTCGCGCGCGGCTACCTTTCCACCAGCGAGCCGATCGTTCATTTCGGTGTCGGGGCCGATACGGCCATCCGGCGCCTGACCGTCGAGTGGCCCAGTGGCGCCAGGCAGGAGTTCGAGAACCTGCCGGCCGACCGGCATTACGTGGTCACGGAGCCGGCGACGGTTGCGCCGGCCCCCGCCGCAACGACGGTCGCGACACAGTTCACGGAAATCAGCGAACGCTTGCAGCTCGGCCCGTCCAGCCGGGAGAAACCGTTCAACGAGTGGAGCCGCGAGCCCTTGCTTCCCTTCCGACTCAACCGGCCGGGTCCCTCGGCCGTGGCCGCCGACTTCGACCACGATGACCAGATTGATTTCACTTTCGGCGGGATCTCCGGGGAATCCGGCTGTCTGCTCTCCAATCTCGGCGACAACCAGTTTCTCACCTACGGCGCCAATCTCTTTCCGGATACGAGCCTGCCCGACGGTCCGCTCCTGGCGTTCGATGCCGATGCTGACGGAGATGTTGATCTGCTCGCGACCAAGGCCGGCACGGCCGCCCCGGCGGAAAACGCCGCCTATCAGGTCCGGCTGCTGCTCAATAACGGCCGCGGCCGGTTCACTGCCGCGCCCGCCGGCTGGCTGCCGGCCCTGCCGCTCAGCGTCGGGGCGTCGGTCGCGGCCGATTTTGAACACAGCGGACACCCGGGGATTTTTCTGGGCGGACGTTCCGTGCCCGGGGCTTATCCGCAGGTGCCGCGCAGCGCGTTGCTCGCCTGGCGCGGCGATCATTATGCCGACGTGACAACCGAGGTTGCGCCCGGGTTGGAGCGCATCGGGCTCGTCACCGCGGCGCTGTGGTCGGATATGGACGATGATGGCTGGCCCGACCTGATCGTGGCCTGTGAATGGGGCCCCGTTTCCTGTTTCCGTAATGTCGCCGGCAAACACCTGGAGGATGCGACGGCGAGATTCGGTTTCGCGACGGCGGGCACGGGGTGGTGGCGCTCGCTGGCCGCAGCGGATTTCAACGGCGATGGCCGGCTGGACTACGCGGTGGGCAACACCGGCCTGAATACGCGCTATCGCGCCAGTGTCGCGGAACCGGCGCTGCTCTACGCGGGGGTGTCAGTGGAGGGTTCCGCGCCGCAACTGCTCGAGGCGCAGGCCGAGCACGGGGTCTATTATCCGCTGCGGGACCGCGAAACGCTGGCCAAATATTTTCCCGCCGCCTTGCGTCCGTTTCCGTCGGCCGCGGCTTATGCGAAGGCGACCCTGGCGGAAATTTTCCCGCCGCCGGCACTCGCCGGCGCCACCAAGCTGGCGGTCACCGAGCTGCGCCATGGCGTGTTTCTCTCGCAGCCCGGCGGCACTTGGAAATTCACGCCGTTGCCGCGGCTGGCGCAGATCGCCCCGATCCAGTCGCTCTATGCCGGCGATCTTGACGGTGATGGGCGCGCCGACCTGCTCGCCGTGGGCAACTCCTATGCGCCCACGCCGGAGTCGGGTCGGTTCGACGGCGGGTTGGGCTGGCTGTTGCACGGTGACGGGCGCGGCGGGTTTGCCCCGGTGCCCGTGGCCGAGAGCGGATTCGTGGTGCCCGGCGATGCGCGCGCGCTGGTGCCGGTCGATTTGAACCAGGATGGCTGGCCGGATTTCCTGGTGACCCAGAACAACGACCACGCACTCTTCTTTCACAACCAGGGCCGGCCCGGCCGGCACGGTTTTGCCGTCGCCTTGCGTGGTGCCGGGCTGGGCGCCAGACTCACCCTGAGGCTGACCGATGGCACCGGCCAAATTGCCGAGGCGGGCCCGGGTCCGGTATTTTTCAGCTATCCCGACAACAATCCGCCGGTGCGTCTCACAATACGCTGGCCTGATGGACGGCTTTCCGAACAAACCTTTGCAGTGCCGCCAGCCAAAATGCTTTCGATTTCCGCTCCATGAAAAAGACGACCAACCCTCCGCCCGCTTCCCGGGGATTTCCCTGGTTGCTGGTGGCCTGCCTGTCGCTGACGGTGAATGCCGGCCTGGTTTTCTGGCTGCGGCGCACGGACGCCAAGCCGGTGGAGCTGCCACCGGCTGCTGCACCCGCCGCCACGGCCCCGAGCTGGAGCCAGGAGCTGGCGCCCTATGCCGCGCTGGGTTCATTTATGGCGGAGAACAATCGCATTCCGGATCTCAAGTGGAGTGCCGGTCAGTTCGCGGCGTTTCAGGAGGGCTTTCGTTCCAGCTATGAGGGCCGTGGTCTGCCCCTCGACGAGCCGGCGGCCAAGCTGCGTGATGAGATCAGCCGGCGCGTGCAAGCCATGGTGGAGGCGGAACGTCCGGACCCGGTGAAGGACTATTTCCGTTTCCTGCGCGAAAAGGAGGGGGTCAAGGAGACGCCCAGCGGCCTGCACTATCGCATCACGGAGGAGGGCGCGGGGGACACGCCCAAGCCGGGTGACACGGTGGTGATCAGCTATGCAGCGGGTTTGCCCGAGGGCAAGAGCCTGCCCGCGCTCTCGCGCAGCCGGGCCAAGTTCGTGGTGCGCGATCTGCTGCCCGGGCTCGCCGAAGGAGTCCAGTTGCTGAAGGTCGGCGGGAAGGGACTGATCTATGTGCCGGCGGCCCTGTCTTTCAAGGCCGCCGACTGGCCGGCACAACTGCCGCCGGGGGTGCCGTTGATATTCTTTGTGGAGATGCATGACCTCGTCCCCGCACGCTAGAGAACAACGGGATAGCTTCTGCTCGGTAGCGGCGGTCTATGACCGCCGAACGAATGGGCTCAGGTTATCGACGGCGGTCATAGACCGCCGCTACAGCCGGTGCGCTTACGCAAGTGATAGAGTGGGGACTCGGTTGATCGGATGGGCGGGTATAACACGTTAGGCGGCTTGCTCCACTCCCCGCCATGAAACCACTTCGCTTTCCCGCCGGCTTCACCTGGGGCGTGGCTACCGCCGCCCCGCAGATCGAGGGCGCGGCATTCACGGACGGCAAGAGCGCGTCGGTATGGGACACTTTCTGCCGGAAACCCGGAGCGGTGCTGAATGGCGACACCCTCGATGTCGCGTGCGACCATTACCACCGCTTCGAGCAGGACTTCGCCCTCATGCGCAGCCTGGGCATCCGGAACTACCGGCTCTCGCTCGCCTGGCCGCGCATTCTGCCCGATGGCGACGGCGCGGTGAACCGGAAGGGGCTCGATTTTTATCACCGCCTGTTCGACTCGATGGCGCA
>JAYTUA010000154.1:0-23173 GCA_043745015.1 Opitutaceae bacterium
AGCGGACTCGTGCAAAGCCTCCGCACCTTCAGTCCCGCCCACTGCCAAGGCTTCTTCCGCCATGCCCACTATGCGTCTATCTAATTAGAATATGCTCTAGCGGCCTAGCGGGATGGCCCCAGCTGGGCTTGGAGCTCGGCGGCCAGTTTCTCCGCCGCGGCCAATTGCGCGACGCTCATTTGGTTTTCGAATGACACCAGGAGGACTTTCGAGGCCGGCGAGCCGCGGGCGCCGGCCACCACCAACCACGCTCGCGCCTGTACCAAGTCATTCGCCGGACCTGTGGCCTGGAGCAGGGCGATCGCGAGATTGTGCATGGAGGCTACAAACCCCTGCCGGGCGGCCGCCTGAAACAGCGCCAAGGCCGCGGCCTCGTCTTTCGGCACGCCGCGCCCTGAAACAGTGAGCACGCCAAGGTTGTGCTGCGCGCGGGCGAAACCCTGGTCGGCGGCCTTGCGGTACCACTTCGCCGCTTCGGTGAAATCCGGTGCGACCCCCTCCCCTTGGGCATACATCATCCCCAGGTTGGTCTGGGCCTCGGCCAATCCCTGATCCGCCGCCTGCCGGAACCAACTCATGGCCATGGTCAAATCCTTCGGCACACCTTCGCCGCCCAGGTACATCAACCCGAGGCTGGCCTGGGCTTCGGCCAGCTCCTTCTCCGCCGCGCGGCGGTACCAGCGCACGGCCTCGGTGCTGTCCTTGGGCACACCCTCCCCGCGGGCATACATCAAACCCAGGCCCGCCTCAGCCTCGGCCAGATCCTGCGCCGCCGCCAAGCGGTACCAGCGCACGGCCTCGTCACTGTCCTTGGGCACGCCTTCACCTTTGGCATAAACGGCGCCCAGATTGTATTGCGCGACGCGATCACCCTGCTCGGCGGCTTTCCGCCACCAGCGCAGGGCTTCGGCCCCGTTCCGCGGGACCCCGTCGCCCAGGGCGCACATTTCACCCAGCCGATTTTGCGCGGCGAGGTGCCCCCGTTCGGCGGCCAGGCGATACCAACGCGCGGCTTCCGCCGGGTCGCGCGGGACCCCGTCACCGCGGGAATATATTTCCGCGAGACTGAAAAACGCCAGGACCTGGCTTTGGTCGGCCGCGCGACGGAACCAAAGCAGGGCCTTGGGTATGCTTTTGGGCGTTCCCACCCTGTTCCCATACATGGCGCCAAGATTGTACTGGGCGTCGGCGTCACCTTGCGCCGCCGCCAACTCAAACCAGTGCAGCGCCTCCTCCGCGCTCCGGGTCGTGCCAAACCCATCCACATACAGCACGCCCAGGTTGTATTGGGCGGCGGCCAGTCCCTGCTCGGCCGCCAGGCGATACCAGCGCGCGGCCTCCCGGCGGTCCGCGGCCACCCCATCACCCTGCTCCAGCATCACGCCCAGACTATATTGGGCCAGGGCGTTGTGTTGTTCGGCGGCCCGGCGAAACCAGCGGAGGGCTTCGTTTTTATCGGCCGCCACGCCGGAACCGCTGCGATACGCGGTGCCTAATTCTGCTTGGGCGGCAGGATCGCCCTGCTCCGCCCGGGCCCGGAGGGCGGCCAGGCCGTCCGACGAATCCGCGGCTGAACTGGCGACCGGCAGACCGGCCAGCAGGACACAGAGGGCGACCAGCGGGAAAATTTTCATGAGGGCGGGCGGCGGGCAGCATTTTTCCCGGACCCTGAGAGCGCAAATAAAAATGCCGGCGGCGGCCGGTTTGACTGGGTGCGCCTAACCACCCGCCACGGGCAGGCCCTTCTTGTGCGGCACGCCATGCGTGAAATCGAGCCGGTCAAAATAAACGGTCTTGGGTTGCGGCTCCTGTTGCTGGCGTTGTTCCTCCACATGGCCGCGGTAATCCTGCGGCGTCATGCTCTTGTGCTGCTTGAACACGCGGGCGAAATAAGCCGGGTCGGCAAAGCCGCTGGCGTAGGCGATTTCCGCCACGGTGAGCGAGGCGGTCTCCAGGGCGAGCACCGCCCCGTCAATCCGGATGCGCTGGATATAGTGCGTCAGCCGCTCCTTCGTCTCGGTATGGAACAGGTGGGAGAGATAGTCGGGTGAACAGCCGAGCTGGGTGGCAATGTGCTGCACGCCGAGCTCCGGGTTGGCGAACTGTTCGCGCACCAGGCATTTCGCCTGGAAAACCTTGCCGATGTCGCTGTTGAGCTGGCCCGTGCCGGTCTCGACGATGTTGCGAAACAGGCCGAGCAGCGCGAGGAGGAGGCCCTGGAGCACGATGTCGCGTGCCGGGCCCTGCGTGTGGTGGGTCAGCGCGGCCGTGTTTGCGAGGGTGAGGAAAACGTCGAGGTTGGGGGCGTCGAAGAACTCGATCACCTCGATGTCCGGCTTCCCCGGGCGGGCCTCATGGGCGAAGTGCAGGCTCAGGGTATTGTTGTAGAAACCCGCGACCAGATTGCGGAAGGGCAGGTCGGGCCCGGCGTGCACCACCTCGCCGTGCGGCACCCCCGCGGGGATGATGCAGACCTCCTCGGGCGAAAGGCGGAAACCCTTGTTGGGAAAACTGAAATCGGTCCAGCCCTGCAGCTGCAGGAAGATCTCCGGCCGGTAGTGGTAGTGCATGCCGCGGCGGTTCTGCACGGCTTTCACCTCGTGGGGCACGCGCAGGATGAGCTGGTTGCGCTCCGCCCGCTTCAAGGCCTGATCCAGCGCCGTCCGCATCTCGGCGCGATTCTGCGCGCTCATCGAGCGGGCGGTAAAAATGGCGTGGGTGGCACCAGGGGCGGACATGATGGGGAAACGCCGTCGATTGGAGGCCTCGGCCAAGCGTGGGGCTGCGGCCACCATTGAACCCAAAGCCCATAAACACAAACGGGAAATCCATCTGAGCCCCGCCAGGAACAGGCTTTGACGGCGCCTCCGCCCGGGCTAGGTTGCTACTTCCATGACGGTTACAAGCGCATCCACCTTCCCTGCCGCCGAGCTCGAGGCCGAGGCGGAAAGGCTTTTTCGCGCCCTGATGCATGTCGACTGCACGCCCGGCCGGTCTTGGAACTATGAAGCCTGCCGCGGCTTTGCTCCGCTCACCCTCGAAATCAACCTCCTCAAAAAGGAAAAGGATGCCGTCATCCTCACCCACTCCTATGTCGAGCCCGAGATCGTCTATGGCGTCGGCGACTTCAAGGGCGACTCCTACTTCCTCAGCCTCAAGGCCCGCGAGTCCCGGGCTAAGATAATCCTCTTCGCCGGGGTGGTCTTCATGGCCGAGACCGCCAAGATTCTTTCGCCCGCCGCCACGGTCATCGTGCCTGACCGCGGTTCCGGCTGTTCGCTGGCCGACTCCATCACCGGCGAAGACGTGCGGAAACTCAAAGCGCTTTATCCCGGCGCGCCCGTGGTCTGCTACATCAACTCGACCGCCGAGGTGAAGGCTGAATCCGATGTCTGCGTCACCTCCGGCAACGTCTACGACATCATTGCGGCCCTGCCGCAGCGCCGGATCCTTTTCGTGCCCGACCGCCTGATGGGCGAGAACGTCCGCGTGGAACTCAAGAGCCGCGGCGTGGACAAGGAAATCATCACTTCCGACGGCACCTGCATCGTGCATGATGTTTTCGATGCCGCGGCGGTCACTGCCGCCCGCGCCCGGTTTCCCGGCCTGAAGGTGGTGGCCCATCCCGAGTGCACCCCCGCGGTGGCCGCTGCCGCGGATTTCGTCGGCAGCACCGGTGCCATGATGAAATATGTCAAGGCCACCACCGCGCCCTATTACCTGATGCTCACGGAATGCGGCCTGGTCGGCCGGCTGCAGGTCGAGACTCCCGAGAAACATTTCATCGGCGGCTGCCGTTTGTGCCCCTACATGAAGCTCAATTCGCTGGAGAAGGTGCGCGACGCCCTCCGCGCCCCGCGCCCCGACCAAATAATCACGCTGGAGGAAGGATTGCGCCAGCGCGCCGCCCGGTGCATTGACCGGATGTTCGAACTCGCCCCTAAGACCTGATCCCATGCTCGCCGCCCGCACCGAACACCTGATCGATCTGGCTCTGGAGGAGGACGCCGGCCTCGGCGATATCACCAGCCGCGCCATTTTTTCCACCCGGCATCGCAGCCGGGCCGTGATTGACGCCAAGCAGGATCTGGTTATCTGCGGGCTGGAGATCGCCGCCCGCGTTTTCGAGAAAACGGACCCGGCCATCACCACCCGCCAACTCGTCCGCGACGGCGACCGGGTGAAAAAAGGCGCCATCGTGCTTCGCCTGGAGGGCCCGACCAGCTCGCTCCTCACCGCCGAGCGTACCGCGCTTAATTTCCTGCAGCGGCTCTCGGGCATCGCCACGCAAGCCCGGCGTTACGCCGATGCGGTAAAAGGGACCGGCGTGCGCATCGTGGACACCCGCAAGACCACGCCCGGCTGGCGGGCACTCGAAAAATACGCGGTGCGTAGCGGCGGATGCTTCAACCACCGCAGCTCGCTCGGTGAACAGGTGCTCATCAAGGACAACCATATCGCCGCGGCCGGCTCGCTGACCAAAGCGGTCAAACTCTGTCGCGCCGCCGCACCGCACGGGTCCAAGATCGAGGTCGAAGCGAAAACCCTGGCCGAAGTGAAGGAAGCCTGCCGGGCCGGAGCAGACATCATTTTACTCGATAACATGACCCCGACGCAGGTGCGCGCCGCGGTGAAGGCCATCGCCGGTTGCGCCCAGGTGGAAATGTCAGGCGGAGTAAAATTTCAGACGCTGCGTGATTACGCCCTGCCCGGCGTGGACCTGATCAGCGTCGGAGCCCTGACCCATTCAGTGGCGGCGGCTGACCTGAGCCTGGATTTGCAGCCCGCGCGGAAACGGCGATGAAAACCATCCACACCGATTGCCTGGTGCTCGGGGCGGGCTTAGCCGGCTCGGCCTACGCGCTCCATCTGGCCCGGGCGGGCCGGAAGGTGGAGCTGCTGTCGCTCGGCGAACCGTTGCAGGCCAATAGCGACTGGGCGCAGGGCGGCATTATCTACGACACGTCGCCCGATCCGGCCAAGCTGACCAATGATATCATGGAGGCCAGCGACGGCACGGCCAATCCCGCCGCCATCGCGCAACTGGTGGCCGAGGGGCCCGCCGCCGTGAAGGAGCTGTTGCTGGACGAATTGCACATCGGCTTTGATCGCGAGGCCAGCGGCGAACTGCAGCTCGCCCGCGAAGGCGGCCACCACGAGCGCCGCATCATCCACACCAAGGACGCGACGGGGCACTCGATTCTCGCTGCGGTCGCCGCCCGGGTAGATGCCACGCCCGGCATCACGCGCCGGAGCGGCTGCGTCGCGGTGGACCTGCTGACCCTGTCGCACAACTCCACCGAGCCCCACGACCGCTATCAGCCGCTGACGTGTTTCGGTTGCTATGCGCTCGATGCCGCGAGCGGTGAGATTTTTGCCCTGGTGGCCCGCAAGACCATCCTCGCCACCGGCGGGTTGGGCGGAATCTTCCAGCATTCGACCAACCAGCCCGGCAGTGTGGGGCACGGCGTGGCGATGGCCTATCGCGTTGGCGCCCGCCTGATCGACCTCGAGTATGTCCAGTTTCATCCCACGGTTTTCTTCAAGAAGGGGCTGCCGCCTTTCCTGATCACAGAGGCGCTCCGCGGCGAGGGGGCGGTGCTCGTCGATGCGCGCGGCCAGCAATTCATGCAGGGCGTCCATCCGCTGGCCTCGCTCGCCCCGCGCGACGTGGTTTCGCGCGCGGTCCAACGGCACATGGCGGAGACTGGCGACAGCTGCGTCTACCTCGACCTCTCCGCCCTCAAGCCGGCGTTCATCCGCGAGCGCTTCCCCGGCATCCATGAGCGCTGCCTCGCCCACGGGGTGGACATCACCCGCGAGCGGATCCCGGTCGTGCCGGCGGCCCATTTTTCCTGCGGCGGCGTGCACACGGATTTGGCGGGCCGCACGAATGTCCGTCACCTGAACGCCATTGGCGAGACCGCCTGCACCGGCCTGCACGGGGCCAACCGCCTGGCCAGCACCTCCCTCTTGGAATGTCTGGTGGCGGCCAAGGCGGCGGCGCACGCGGATCTGGCCGAACTCGCTTCCGGCACTGCCTGCCTGCCGGTCCCGCGCGAATGGCACAGTCCGGCCCAGGCGGCCGATCCCCTCTTGATCCGGCAGGACTTGCAGCAGATCCGCCAGACAATGTGGAACTACGCCGGCATCATCCGCTCGCCCCGCCGCCTCGCCCGCGCCCGCCGCATTTTGCTGGAGCTGCGCGAGGACATCCAGGCGTTCTACCGCGACTGCCGGCCGACCCGGGAACTCATCGAGCTGCGCAACGCCGTGCAGACCGCCCTGTTGGTGGTCCACGCCGCCTCCCTGAACGCCATCAGCAAGGGTTGCCATTTTGTGGCCGCGGAGAATGAATAAACCCGGCGCTCATGGCGTCACATCGGCATGAAAACCCCGCTTCCCCTCTGCCTTGGCTCGTTATTGTTGGTTTCGGTCGCGCTGGCCGATCACCGGGACAACGACGGGCGGCGTGAGGGCGCCCGCGTTATCATCTACCAACATGCCGGGTTTCGCGGCGACGCGATCGTCCTCTACCCCGGCGAGTCCATCGAGAACATGGCGGGTCTGACTTTCGAGAACGGCGCCAAACTGAACGACAGCATCTCATCCATCTGGGTCGAGGGCGGAGCCGAGGTCTACGCCTATGAAAATTCCCGCTACCGGGGCGAAGCCCTGCGGCTGACCGAAAACGCCCGCGATCTCAGCGGGCGCCTCGTTGCCGGCAGTGTCTCGGTCAGTTGGAACGACCGCATCTCCTCGATCAAGGTGGAGCGGCCCCGCGGGCGGGACCGGGATCGTGACATCGGCCGGCCCGGCGACGACCGGCCGCGCGGCAACCCGGAAAAAACTATCAAGGATATCTTTAATGATCTGTTGGGCCGCGACCCCAACGCGGGTGAGTTGCGCCTCTTCCGCGAAAAGTTCAGCGACCAAGGCTGGACGGAACGGATGCTCCGCGATCACCTGCGCCGCGAAGACGCCTACCGGGTGGAAGCGGCCGACCGCATCATCCGCCGCGCCTACCGCGACACGCTCGGCCGGGATCCCGACGCGAGCGGACTCCGCACCTACCGTCGCAATCTGCTGGAGCGCGAATGGACCGAGAGCGACGTGCGCGACGACCTCCGCAAGAGCAGCGAATTCCGTAACCGTCCCCGGAACTAACCCAGCGGCGCGATCGTTGTCTCGCCAAGAGCAGGCGCGGCGAAGGCGGCGGCGGAAACTCCATGCTGCTCCCGCGCGATGGCAAGATCGCGCAACGGAGCGTCAATACCTTCGTCGGTCAGTCGAAAGGCGCCATGGTGTGCCGCGAAGCTGAGCCTGGCACCCAGCGCGAGATGGGCGCGGACGGCCTCGTCGGGATTCATGTGCACCGCCGCCATAAACCAGCGTGGCTCGTAGGCCCCGATGGGCAGCAGGGCCAAATCCGGCGCACCGAGGCGCGTGCGGATTTCGGCGAAGTGCGCCCCCCAGCCGGTGTCGCCCGCAAACCAGACCGAGCCGGTGGGCGTCTTGATCCAAAAGCCACCCCACAAGGTGCGGCACCGGTCCCATGGCCAACGCGAACTCCAGTGCTGCGCGGGCGTGCAGATGATTTCGGCTCCCTGTCCGGCAAAATGCGATTGCCACCAGTCCAGCTCGACCACACGGGAAACTCCGCGCGTCTCCAGCCACCGCTTCAGGCCCAAGGGCGCGATAATCACCGGCTGCCGGTGCTGCGCCAGCCAGCGCAGCGAGCTTAGGTCCAGGTGATCGTAGTGGTTGTGACTAAGCACCACGGCATCCACGCGGGGCAGTTCGCCGAGCCGCAGCGCAGCGGGCCGCGTCCGTTTCGGGCCCAGCAAACCGAAGGGTCCGGCGCGGGAACCGAAGACCGGATCGGTCAGCACAGTGCAGCCGGCAAACTGGAGCAGATAAGTTGCCTGGCCGATGAAGGTGGCCGCGACCCGGCCGGCCGGGACATTTTCCGGCAGATGAACCGCGGCCGGCGGCGGCACGGATTTCGGCCACGCCGTGGCGGAGCCCCGCAGCTGCTGCCACCACCACTTCGGCAAATCCCCAAACGAACGGGCGGCGGGGCCGTGCGGATTGAAAAATCGCGCACCATCACAGTGGTCGCTGACGGGAAACGGGCGGGACATGCGCGGGCCTCAACCGAGCTTGCGCTGCGCCTGCGCCCAATAGTCGAGCAGCGCCCGGAAATCCTGCTCCTTGCTGCTGCTGTGGATGACGTAATCGTAGCTGTTGCGCTCAGCAATCTCGTGCTCGGCGCTCTGCATCCGCCGCGCCAGCTCCTCCGGGCTGACGGGTCCGCGACCCTGGAGGCGCTCCCGCAGGACATCCATCGAGTCGGGCGCGACAAACATCGTGATGAGCCGGCCGTTGAGCAAAGGGGTCTGCTCGGCCGCCGCCTGGATGCTGCGCACGCCCTGCACATCGATATTCATCACCAGGCTCGTCTGGGACAACCGGTCGAGCACCGCGGACCTGAGTGTGCCATAACGGTAGCGCTGGTGGACCCAGGCCCATTCCAGAAAATCACCCGCCGCGATTTTTCGATCAAACTCCTGCTCGGGAAAAAAATGATAATCGCGGCCGTTGACTTCGTTGGGCCGGGGGGGGCGCGTCGTAGTGGTGATGACCCGCTCGAAACCCGGCACATCGCGCACCAGCCGGTCGCACAGCGTGCTTTTGCCGACTCCGGCCGGGCCGGCGAGGATAAGCAGGGCGGTGGGGGTCGCAGCCATCGCTCAGTAGGTAAAGGCGGCGGCCGTAGTGGCGAGGCCGTAAGCCAGCAGAATGGCTCCGACCAGCCGGGGCCGCTTCGGGGTGCGGAACAGCCAGTCGAGGAAATCACGCAGGCGGAACGGGTAGGCCGCCAGATACAAGGCCGCGGTCAGGCCGGCGTAAACAGCGGTCACCATCAGGAGGCGCTGGGGATGGGTCCATTCCATGTAGGCGGCGTACAGCAGCGGCTCGGCCCCGAGCAGCATCAGGACGCACAGGCCGCGCACCGCGAGGAAGTCGGGGGTGTAGATGAAGGCCAGCACCGCCAGCACGCCAAAGCCCAGCATCACCGGCCGGGGCGTCTTGAAAAAAATCAGGTCCGATTCCCCCGTGCGGGACAGCCGCCACAGGAACCACGCGGCCCCGAGACCAAAGAGAATCCAGGAACCGGCTTTCGAGCGCGGCAGGGCCCGGGCCCCGGCGGCGAGCGGGGCGCCGTTCCAAAACAGGAGCCCGCCCAGGAGGACGAGAAAAAGACCGGGCAGCAGGGTGGCGAGAAAAAGGGACATTCGGGAAATCAGTTAGGGATTCCCGCCAGCGCGAGCGAGCCGTAAAGCACGGCCGTCGAAGTGCGCTCGATCTGCACCGGCACCAGCTCGCCAATGAGACGTTCGGTGGCGGCGAAATGCACGATGCGGTTGCCGCGCGTGCGGCCCATGTAACCACGGCCCTTTTTATCCGGGCCTTCGACCAGCACTTCCTGCGTGGTGCCGAGCAGGGTGGCGTTGCGCCGGTTGGAGTTGGCCTCAAGGATTTTCAGCAGGATGGCGTTGCGCTCCTCCTTCGCCTCGTCGGGCACCTGTGCGGCCATCGTCGCGGCGGGCGTGCCGGTGCGGATGGAATACTTGAAGATGTAGGCCATGTCGTAATTGCAGGTCTCGAACAGTTCGCAGGTCTGAGCAAAGTCCTCCGCGGTCTCGCCGGGGAAGCCGACGATGACATCGGTGGAAAAATACATGTGCGGCCGCACGCGGCGGAGGTCGGCCACAATCTGCCGGTAGCGGTCGCGCGAGTAGGGGCGGTTCATGGCCTTCAGGATCCGGTCCGACCCCGACTGCAGCGGCAGGTGCACATATTCGCAGAGTTTTTCCAGCCGGCCATAAGCCTGGATCAGGTCGTCCTTGAAGCCGCGCGGGTGCGGCGAGGTGAAACGGATGCGCTGGATGCCCGGAATAGAGTTCACGCGTTCGAGCAACTGCACGAACGGGGTCACCCCGTCGGTGTGCGCATAGTCCCGCCGGCCGTAGCTGGTGACAATCTGGCCGAGCAGGGTGATTTCACGCACGCCGCGGTCGGCCAGTTCCTCGCATTCCCGCACAATCTCGTCCATTGGCCGCGAGCGTTCGTCCCCGCGGGTCTTCGGGACGATGCAAAATGCGCAATCCATGTTGCAGCCCTGCTGGATGGAGACAAAGGCCGTGACCTGCTTTTCCTCCAGGACGTGGTCGCGGATGGTGTTCTGCGAGCCGGCCTCCTCGGCGATGTCCACGATCGTGCTGGCCAGCGGCGCCCCGGCCGCCTGCGCGGCCCGGAGATTGTCGAGGTAGTCGGGCACTTGGTGAAATTTCTGCGTGCCGACGATCAGGTCCACATCCGGCAGCGCATCGAGCAGCGCCGCGCCGCGGTTCTGCGCCATGCAGCCGAGGATCCCGAGGATGAAGCGGGGGTTGCGTTTACGCTGTTGCGCGACGTTGGCCGCCTTGCCGATGGCCTTCTGCTCGGCCGCATCGCGCACACTGCAGGTATTGAGCAACAACACGTCGCAGGCCGCCTCGTCCGACACGATGCGGTAGCCCCGGGCGCGGAGCAGCGCGGCGACGGCCTCGCTGTCGCGCTCGTTCATCTGGCAACCGTAGGTTTTGATGAAGACGCGGTTCATGGTCGGGACGGGTCTAACTACCCGCCCCACCCGGCCGGTCAACGCGGGAAAAACCCGCTCCTGGGGCCAAAACGTGCAAAACAGATTCGCCACGCGCCCCCGCCGGCCTTTCGCTCCTGCCATGGGATTTTCCGACTCCTCCTCCTCCGGCAACCCGCCACCCGACCCGACGCCCGGTCAACCCGCCGCGGCGGGCGGGGTCACCGCGCGGCTGGCCGAAGCCCGCGCCAAGCTGGAGGTCAGGGACCTCCCCGCGGCCGTCGCCCTCTATCAGGAAGTCCTGGCCAGCGCCGGGGCCCGGCCGGATGTGCTCGTCGCCATTTCCGGCGACCTCGGCTCGCGCGGCCATGTGCGCGAACTCATCGAGCTGGTCTCCCCGCACTATGACGCGGCCCGCCACGGCCCCGCCACGGGCCTCAATCTCCTCCAGGCTTTTCTGGCGGTCCGCAACGTGGACGCGGCCCAGCATGTGCTCGACATCCTGTTTGCCCTCAACCGGCCGGAACTCGAGGAACGCCTCTTTGGTTTCTCCAACGTGATCGGGGAACTGATGGCCGGACACGACGAGGTCGTGCCGACCGCGGAGCAAATCGCCGGGACCGCCCCGGAGAGCAACAAGATCAGCCTCGCGAGCATCAGCAAACCGATCTGGTTCTACGGGCTGGAGTCGGCGGCGCCCCACCTGCTGCCGCAAAAATCCGGCAAGCTCCGCCGGGTGGCCTTCGCCCAATGCACCCTGCCCGGCCTGACCGATGCCGTCGCACGCTCGGCCCGGCCCGAGGATGAGCTCGGACGGTTTTGTCGCGGCCTGCCGCTCTGGTTGGCCGAGACCTTCACCGCCTCCCAGGGCTACGAGGCCATCGCGGCCGTGGGCGTTTCCAGCCGCCAGCACTATGTGCTTTTCCCGGCCGAGTGGACGGCGGACAACATCCGCGAACTCAACGAGAGCAGCTCGGAACCGCTCGACTACGTCGTCACCGCGGGGTTGCGCAACCGCAACGATGACTTCGAACTCGTCGTGCGCATCTGGGAAGTGAAGAAATTCCGCGAGCTGAAACAATTTTCCACCCGCTGGACCCCGGCCAGCGCGGATACGGTGCTCAAGGAGTTTCATGAGCAGCTGCGGCTTTACATGGAGTGGACCGCGCTGCCGGAGGGCAATGGCCTGGCGTACAGCGCGCCGGCCGCACCCCTCGCGCACATCCACGCGCTCGGGGCGACCCTCAGCCAGTTCTTCGGCGACAAAGGCGTGCTGGCGGCCGGGCAGGTCGCGGCCGGTCCGGCCCTGTTTCTGCAGAACACCCAGGCCAACCCCGCCGACCCGCGCGCCCAGCTCACGCTCGTGGCCGGGCTGTTCCGGCAGAAAGCGCAGGGTATCCCGTTTGATGCCGCCGCGCTCCAGCAAGCCCAGGCCTGGCTGGCCACCGACCAGGCACAGAAGGCCGACATGTCGGCCCTTCTGATCAAGCTGGCTTGAGCGAATCCGCGGGGAAAAACAAAAAGGCCCGGCGGAAGGCCGGGCCGGTGAACCAGCAAGCGCCCGGGCGGCGGCTTACGGGTGCGAGACGTTGTAGTAGGCGACGAAGTCGGCCGTGACATCCAGCTCGGGCTGGGCGGCGATGAGACCATCGTTAATCTTGGCCACATCAAAGAGCAGGCCGATCTCGCGCTCCTTGGTGAAGGCGGTGAGGGCCTTGCTGATTTCGGCGGCAATCGGACCTTGTTTTTCCTGCTGGGCCTGACCGATCGCGGCCTGGGCCTGCTGCTGCTTGGTCTGCAACTCCCGCTGGAGCTTCATGCCCTCGGTCTGCTTCAGCTGGATGGCCGAGGCATTGGCTTCGCCCCCGGCCTGCAGCTTGTTCAGTTCGCCCGACAGGGTGCGGAGTTTTTCCCCCAGGAGGGAGAGCTCGCTTTGCGTGCCGCTAAATTCGAGCTCAAGTTCCTTGAGGGCGCGCACGAGCGCTTTGATGCCGCCCGTTTCCTCCATGAAGGCATTGCTGTTGATCCAGGCCACGCGGCTGACCGGGAGGAGCTTCTTCCCGGGGGTGGCGGGCGTCTGGGCGGAAAGCGAGGTGCAGCCCAACACGAGGCTGATAAGGGGCAGGAGCAGGCGGGAGAATTTCATGAGGAGTCCAAAGCAAAGGCTCCCCGCGCGCTTGGCAAAGGTTAAATCACCGGGCCGCCGGCCTGCCATCCGTAGCTTTAGCGAAGGATGGCCAGCTGGCCGCACCCGGCGGCGATGTCGATGCCCCGGCGCTGGCGCACCGTACTGGGCAGGCCGTACTCCGCCAGGACCGCCTGGAATTTCTTCGCCGCCTCGCGCCCGGTGGGCAGGCCGGCAAAACCAGCCGTGGGGTTGAGGGGGATCAGGTTCACCTGCGCCTGCTGGCCGCGTAAAAGCCGGCCGACGGCATGGGCGGTCTCCGGAGTGTCGTTCTGCCCCTCGATCAGCGTCCACTCATAGAAAATCCGCCGCTCCTGCCGGGCAATATAGTAGCGGCAGGCGTCCATCAGCTCATCCAGCGGCCATTTTTTGGCCACCGGCACGAGCGCGGCGCGCTCCTCCTGGGTGGCCCCATGCAGCGAAACCGCGAGGTGGCAGGGGCGCGCCTCATCGGCCAGGCGGATGATGCCGGGCACCACCCCGACCGTGCTCAGGGTTATTTTTTTCGCGCCGATGCCAAGCCCGCAGGGATCACGCAGGATGTCGATGGCCTGCATCACGGCGTCGTAATTGTGCAACGGTTCGCCCATGCCCATGAGCACGATGTTCCGCAGCCGTTCTCCCGCGGCGGCGGCGTGCAGCACGCGGTCCACGTGCAGGGCCTGCGCCACGATTTCGCCGGGCGTGAGGTGGCGCACGAACCCCATCTGCCCGGTGGCGCAGAACACGCAGCCCATGGCGCAGCCAGCCTGGCTGCTGATGCAGGCGGTGACCCGGCCGGTGTAGCGCATGAGCACGGTCTCGATGCGGCGTTCGTCGGCGAGCGCGAGCAGGTATTTGCGCGTGAAACCATCGGCGCTGTGCGTCTCCACGGCCACGGGCAGCCGGGGGAAAGTCAGCTCGACCCCGGCCTTGGCGCGGTAGCGTGCGGGCAGATCCGTCATCAACGCCCACGTCTCCAGCCGTTCGAGATAGACATAGGCCCACAAGCGCGCCGCATGGACCGGGCTGAATCCCCAACGCACCGTCCGCACGCGGAGATCCTCCCGGGTAAGGTCGTAGAAGCTGGCGGGCGCGGTGGACATGGGGCTGAGTTGTAGGTCGGGGATTATCCCCGACACAAGCAATGTCGGGCGTAAAGCCCGACCTACAGATTGCCAGCGGGGTATTTCGTGGTAATAAACCCCGCATGGCAAACAAAGTGGTCTTGGCGGGCGGCAGCGGATTTCTCGGACAGGCGCTTGGGCGCCGGCTGGCCGCCGCCGGCTGGGAGGTTGTGGTGCTGTCCCGCGATCCACGCGAAGCCGCGCCGTTTCGCGAAGTGATGTGGAACGCCGAGACCGGCGGGGCGTGGGCCGCGGAACTCGAGGGCGCGGCCGCGGTGGTCAACCTGGCCGGGCGCTCCATCAATTGCGTGCACACGCTGGCCAACGGCCGGGAAATCCTCGAGTCGCGCCTCAACGCGGTGAAGGCCCTGGCCAAGGGTTATGCCCGCGCCAAAAATTCTCCCCCGCTCTGGGTGCAATGCAGCGCCACCGGCTACTATGGCAATGCCGGCGACCGTTTCTGCGACGAGGCGCTGCCCCCGGGCCCGGGGTTTCTCGCCGAGACCTGCCGCCGTTGGGAGGAAGCCTTCCAGGCGGTCGAGCTGGAGGGCGTCCGCCGCGTCGTGCTGCGCATCGGCGTGGTGCTCGACCCCGAACACGGGGCGCTACCGCCGTTGGTGCAGCTCACCCGGCGCTTCCTCGGCGGCACCGCCGGCAGCGGCCGGCAATACCTCAGCTGGATCCACCGCGAGGATTTGTTGGATGTTTTTCAGGCGGCGCTGGAGCGACCCGAACTGGCCGGGGCCTACAACGCCTGCTCCCCCGCCCCGGTGACGAACACCGAGTTCATGCGCGAATTGCGTGCGGCCGTCGGCCGGCCGTGGTGCCCCCCGGCCCCGGAGTTTGTCGTGCGGCTGGTGGCAGGCCGGCTCCTCGGCACGGAACCCAATCTCGCCCTGCACGGACAGCGCTGCAGCCCCGCTCGCCTGCAGGCGGCGGGCGTGACGTTCAGGCATCCGGCCATTGGCGCGGCCTTGCGCGATTTGCTGGGGACGGTCCGACCCTAGGCCGGCTACACCGAGTATTTGCTCTTCGCCGGCTCATCGGGCGACATGCCCTCATAATTATGCACGGAGCCGGCACTGTCGCTCCAGAGCGGCAGGTTGTCCTGGCGCCAGCGGCGCGTCAGCACGATGTCATTCTGGATCTCGCGGTCGCGGGCGATGAGCATGAGCCGGTTCAGCGCGGAATAGGCCACGTCTTCGGACTGGACGTCAATCAAGCCGGCCAGGCGCTCAACGGCGTCGAGCTCGGCGTATTCGAGGTGGATTTTAATGACAGGCATGGGGACTCCTTTTCCGCCATGTTAACACACGCGGCGGGAAAAGCTCCGCATGGATTGCCAATACTGGGCGCGGGTTGCATTGCCTTTGGCCGGGGGAAACCCACGCTGGCTGCATGACCGAGGGACTTTCCAGGTTTCTGCTGGCGTTTATCCCGCTCTTTGTGGCGATTGATCCGGTCGGCCTCGCCGCAATATTTCTCGGCCTCGGCCGCAACGTCGATCGCGGGCAGCGGCAGAAAATCGCCAACCAGGCGACCTGGACCGGCGGGCTCGTGGCGTTGGGCTTCCTGTTTTTGGGCCAGAGCGTCTTCCGGGCCGTCGGCATCTCGGTGAGCGACTTCCAAATCGCGGGCGGGCTTATCCTTTTCATTCTCGCGGCGCGCGACCTGATCCAGTCGGCGGCCGAGCCGGAAAAACTGCCGCCGGATTTCGGCGTGGTGCCGCTGGGCATGCCGCTGATCGCCGGCCCGGCTTCCATCACGACCCTGCTGGTGCTGGCGCAGAACCAGGCGGTCGGACTGGTCGTGACCCTGGTGGCGCTGGCGGCCAACCTCCTGCTGGTGGTACTGGCCCTGCACTACAGCGAATGGCTCGGGCGCAAGATCGGCGAGACGGGCCTGCGCGCGATTTCCAAGATCGTCTCGATGCTGCTGGCCGCGATCGCCGTGAGTATGATCCGGCAGGGTCTGCGGAGCTAGCTCAACCCTCGAAGGTCGTCAGCAAATCGGTGTAGATGGTGGCGGCCTCAACGAGGTCCCTGATTTTGGCGCGTTCATCCACGGCGTGGTAGTTCTGTCCGCCCGGGCCGTAGCCGAGCGTCGGCAGGCGGAGTTCATTGGCGAAGAAATGCATGTCGTTGAATCCGGTCGAGACGCAGAACCGGGCGGGGCGGCGGCGAATGCGGGCGACGCTCCGTTGCAGGGCGGCGGCGAAGGGCGCGGCCGGGGCGCGGTAGCTGGGGTGGTTGTCGGAGATCTTCTCGACGGTGATGCGGCACTGCGGGATTTTGGCCGCGGCCTTTTTCAAAAAAGAGCGGAGATCGCGCTCGGCCGCGGCCACCGTCTCGATGGGCAGCAGGCGGCGGTCGATGGTGAAGCTGGCGGCGGCGGGCACGGTGTTGACCTTGCCGCCCTCGCCGGCGGCAAAGACGCCGCCCAGGTTGAGCGTGGGCGTCATGCTCTTGCCGTCGGGGGCGCGGAACTTTTTCCGGGCGAGGATTTTCTTGTAGCCGTCGAGCGCGAGCACGAGGGCGGACATCTTCTCCAGGGCGTTGATGCCGCGGTGCGGGATGGAACCGTGCGCGGCGCGGCCGTGCACGCGGACGTTGAGCCACACGACGCCGTTGTGGCCGCAGCACACCTCGTCGCCTTCGCCGCCCTCGCCCACGATGGCGTAATCGGCGCGCAGCCGGCCGTGGCGGGTGACCCAGCCGGTGCCGAGGGTGCTGTCGGTTTCCTCATCGGCGGTGAATGACACCTCAAGGTTGAAACGGGGCTTCGTGCCGGTGGCCCGCAGGGCTTTCAGGGCGTAGACGATGCTGGCGATGGCGCCCTTCATGTCGGAAGTGCCGCGGCCGTAGATCCAGCCCCGGTCCACCGTCCCGCTGAAGGGACTGCCGTGCCGCCAGCGGCCGGAGACCGGGACGACATCATAGTGGGCGTTGAAGTGGATGGTCTTTTTCGCGCCCGCATCCCAGAAGCCGATGACGTTGAAACGCGGGTAAGCGAGCAGGTCGGGCTGGGTTTTCTTTTGCAGGGCGCGCGGGATCGGCACGCACCGGATCTGCAGGCCGAGGCTGCGCAGGGTGTCCGCCAGCAGCGCGGTGATCGCGCCGTAGTTCTCGCCCGGGGGATTGACCGTGCGCAGGCGGACCAGCCGCTGGAGGAAGCGGACGAGTTCGGCTTGATGGCGGTCGAGATAGCGGGCGGGAGTCATGGGCGGGAAAGGAGACAGCTAGGCAGTTTCCGGCCGGGCCGACCAGCCGCGACTGGCAAAGAGGATGATTTTGACAGCCTGTCGGGCTGCCCCGATATTGCCGCCCATATGGCACTAGCCGACATGCGGAAGGACTATGGGTTGGCGGGCTTGCAGGAGAAAGACCTCGCCAAGAACCCGTTTCAGCAGTTCGAGCGGTGGTTTGCCGAGGCCGAGGCGGCCAAGATCACCGAGCCCAATGCCATGGCGCTGGCCACGGTGGGGCGCGACGGACACCCGGCGGTCCGCACCGTGTTGCTCAAGGCCGCGGATGGCCGGGGCTTTGTCTTTTATACCAACTACGAGAGCCGCAAGGGCCGCGAACTGGCGGAATCCCCGCGGGCGGCGCTGCTCTTTCCCTGGATCGCGCTGGAACGGCAGGTCATCGCGGAGGGCCAGGTGGCCCGGGTCGCGCGCGAGGAGGCCGAGATTTATTTTCACAGCCGGCCCCGCGCCAGCCAGCTGGCGGCCTGGGCTTCGCCGCAGAGCATGCCCATGGCCGGCCGCGCCGTGATCGAGGAAAGTTTCCGCGTGGTGGAGAAAAAATACGAGGGCCGCGAGATCCCGCTGCCGCCGCAATGGGGTGGTTTCCGGCTGGTCCCGGAGACCGTGGAGTTCTGGCAGGGCCGCCGCAGCCGCCTGCACGACCGGCTGCGCTACCGGCGCGAGCCCGGCGGGGACTGGGTGGTCGAGCGGCTCGCGCCCTGACCATGGCCGGCAAATCCACCAAGCCGCCGGCCGGCCAGACTGTGTTCGCGGCCCTCCCCGACCCCGCAGTCCTCACCAAGGATGGCTGGGAAAAAGGTGGGGCCACCATCCAATCAGCCAATGCCAGCTTCTGCGAGCTGACGGGCTACACGGCCGCCGAGCTGGTGGGCAAAAACACCCGGCTGCTGCACGGTCCCCGGACCGACGTGGCGGGGCTGCGTCACGGCCGGCCGGCCGGCCAGACGCCGGGCGGCGGCGACGGCGACGGCGAGGACTGGCTGCACCGCAAGGACGGCACGAGTTTCTACGCCCGCTGGGAATACCGCGCGCTGGATGGCGGCGCCACCGGGCCGTTGCTCGTGGTTTATCATGACCACTCCGAGCTCTGGCATCAGCGCGAAGCCCTGATCCAGGCACAGAAACTTGGGACGATCGGCCTGCTCGCGGGCGGGGTGGCCCATGATTTCAACAACCTGCTCTCCGTGATCAACGGCTACTGTGAGATCCTGGGGCCCAAGATTGCCGCCGTACCGGCGGCGCACAAGGACCTGCAGGAAATCCACCGGGCCGGCCTCAAGGCCTCGGTCATCACGCGCCAGATCCTGGGATTCAGCCGCCGGCAGGAGGGCGGGAAGGAAGTCGTCAACTTCAACACGCTCATCCGCGAAATCACCGAGATCATCCGGCGCGTGTGCGGCGAGGGAATCGAGGTCGAGCTGCGGCTGGCGTCGGATCTCGGCAACACCCGGATCAATCCGGTTCATTTCCAACAGGTCCTGCTGAACCTGTGCTTCAACGCCCGCGATGCCATGCCGCAGGGCGGCCGGCTCACCCTCCGCACTTTCAACCAGCAGGTCGCCGCAGAGGCGAAGCTCGGGGTCCTGCCGCCCGGGGCCTGCGTGGTCCTGCAGGTGGCTGACACGGGTGGCGGGCTTGACCCCGCGCTCCTCGAGAAAATCTTCGAGCCCTTCTACACCACCAAGACTCACGGCACGGGGCTCGGCCTGCCGACCGCGCTGGGCATCATCCGCGAAGCGCAGGGACATATCGTCGTGCGCAGCGGGCCGCAGCAAGGCAGCACCTTTGAAGTGCTCCTCCCCGAGACGGCCGAGCCCGAGGAGGCCGGGCTCACCCCGCTCGGCGTGCTGCCGTCGGCGCAGGGCACGGAATCCATTCTCGTGATCGAGCGCGACGACGGTCTGCGCAAGATGATCACGGGCATCCTCGCCCTTGATGGCTACACGGCGACGGAAGCACCCACGGTGGGGGACACCGGCCGGATGGGCACCGGCCTGCAATTGGTCATCATCGACACCGGGGACGGCCCCGCCGCGGAATTTTTGCAGCAGCTTTACAAGGGCAACCGCCAATTGCGCGTGATCTGCACCGCCGTCCTAAAGCCCGCATGGCCAGACCTCCCCGCCCGCCAAGGCGCGCATCTGGCCAAGCCTTTTGCCTTGAGCAGGCTGCTCACGCAGGTCCGCACCCTGCTCGATGCCGGGGTGAAATAGCGCCGCACCAACCAAAGGCGTTGCGCCAGCCGGGGTAACCGGCTACCACCTAGGCCCCGCATGGAGCCCCTCCCGTCCCCTCCGCCGAGTTCCGGCCAGCGTTCCCTGGCCGCCATTGTTTTCACCGATGTGGTGAGCTTCAGTGCGCGGATGCAGACGGACGAGGAGGCGACCCTGCGCCTATTGCGGCGCGATTTCGCCGAGATGCGGGTAATTTGCACCCAGCACCACGGCGCGGTGCTCAAGTCTACGGGAGACGGCCTGCTGCTGTATTTCTCCAGCGCGGTGCAGGCCGTGGCCTGTGCGCTGGCCATGCAGCGCTCCTTCGCGGCGCTGGCCAAGAACCGGCCGGCCCCGGAAAGTCTCACCCACCGGGTCGGCATCCACCTCGGCGACGTCTTCGTCAATGAGCAGGACGTGATGGGCGACGGCGTGAACATTGCCGCGCGCCTGCAGGCCGAGGCCGAGCCCGGCGGCATCTGCATTTCCCAGACCGTCTACGATGTCGTGCGCAACAAGCTCGCGCTGCAGGTCACACGGCTGGGCCCGCGCGAGCTGAAGAATATCTCGCAGGCCATTCCCATCTACAAGCTGCTCCTGGAAGCACAGGCCATGGATGCGGTCGAACCCGAGCCGTTACCGTATGAGGACCTGCCTCCAGCGGAGGCATCGCGCCGCGTATTCACCAAGACACAGAAAATCGCCGCCGGCATGGTCGGGGCCGCCGTCATCATGGGGGTGTTGCTGTCCCTGCGGGCTTGGCGCCAGCAACAGAGCCGGCACGCCCAGGCCGAGGCCAACGAGGCGGCCCTGGCCGCCCTGATGATCCCGGAAGCCCCCGCCCCCGGGGATACCGCCCCCCCGGCCAACACCATCGCACGGTCCATGGCCGACTGGCGGGCGGAACTCTTGGACAAGCGCTCCCGCGCCATGCAGGAATACAATTTTGCCGAGCTGGACCAGAACCTGTCCGATTCACGGTCGCCCGTGGCCGGCAAACCCGAGGCCAAAATCCGCGCCCAGGTGTTGCAACGCATCCAGCGGCTGTTCGGGTGGCTGACTTCGGCCCTGCAGAAATACAAGCAGGAGAATCCGCTGGTCGTCCGCGAGCTCACCGGCACGGCCCCCAAGGAGATCAAGGTCTACGCCGGGCCTGACCGCCGGCTCTATTACGCCGAGGGCGGCGCCATCCGGCAGCGCAATTGGTCGGAGATCCGGCCGCCGGTCCTCGCCGCCATCATTGTCGGGGCCATGCGCGAGGCCGATCCGCTGCCCCCGCTGGAGGTGGCGCAGGGTGCGCAGGCCTTTGCCAATTTCTACAACCTGCCGGAACTGCCCGAAGCACTGCGCCAAGGCCGGGGCAAACCCCTGAAGCGGTGATGCAGCTGCACGCGCTCCCTGTCCGCACGGCCGGTGCCGCCGAAAACATGGCGCTGGATTTCCTGCTGCTCCAGCGCTACCCCGCACCATCCGTCGTCCGTTTCCGCCATTACGAGTGGCGCACCGCGGCCTTCACTTTCGGCCTGAGCCAGACGATCGACTACATCCGGGCTAATCTTCCGCCGGGAGAAACCTTCGACCTGTGCCGCCGGCCCACCGGTGGCGGTATCGTGGACCATCGCAACGACTGGACTTACTGTCTCATTATTCCGCGGGCCCACGCGTTGTTCGACGCCCCGGCCCCGCAGGCCTACCGCGACGTCCATGCCTGCCTCGCCCGGGCCATGCAGATACTCGGGCAACCCGTCGCCCTGCAGGACAAGCGGCACGCCACGGAGGAAGGTCCGACCATCTGCTTCGAGCGCCCCGAACTCCACGACGTGCTTAACACCGCAACGGGCGCGAAAATCGCCGGCGCCGCCATGAAGCGCAACAAGCACGGCCTGCTCTTGCAGGGCTCGATCGAGAAGAGCCGCGTCGGCGTCAGCGATTGGGACAAATTCCAAGATCACTTCACCACCGAGCTCGCCCGCGCCCTCGGCGCGGAGCGGGTGCCGACACCCTGGCCGGAGCTGAACGAGGCCGAGGTCAGCGGCCTCGTCGAACAATACTCCAGCGCGGAATGGATGGAGAACCGCTGAGCGGGCGGATCACTAAACAAACAGGCACCCCGCCGGAGCAGGGTGCCTTTTCTACTGGGTCGACGGCGCGGAGGCCGGGACTTTAGCGCATAGGTGCGTTGTTATGGGCGCTGCGCCACCCCGCGGTGGCGGGCAGCACTGGTTGTGAAAGAGCACACCACGCACGGGGGCTACGGTATGCCACGGGGCCCAGTGTTTCTTTCACGCCGGCAGTTTACACCCGGATCACCGGTCGCGCTAAGCATTACTTGGCCGATGCTGATTAATCCTTGTTTTGGAATGGTTGATGCAGCGTCGGGTCAGGGGCGCTGCAGCGTGATCACACATTCCAGGTGGCGGGTCTGCGGAAAAAGGTCGAAGGGCTGTACGGCGGTCAGCCGATAACCGGCGGCAAGGAAACCCTTTAGGTCGCGCATCTGGGTGGCCGGGTCGCACGACACATAAACCACGGCCCGCGGGCCGTAGGCGAAGAGCTGGTTCAGGAACGATTCGTCGCAGCCCTTGCGCGGCGGGTCGATGACGACCGCCGTGTCAGCGGAAGGGAACTCCAGCCCGGCAAAGATCTGCGCCGCGTCGCCCGCGCGGAACGTGGCGTTGGCGATGCCGTTGGCCGTGGCGTTCTCCGTGGCGAACTTCACCGAGGTCGCGCTCAGCTCGATGCCCGCGACTTTCTCGAAAGCTGGCGCGCAACTCAGGGCAAACAGGCCGCTGCCGCAGTAGGCGTCCACCAGGAACCGCGCGCCGCTGGCCGCCGCCTGCGCGCGGACATAGCCCGTGAACGCCGGGAGGATGAACGGGTTGTTCTGGAAAAAGTCCCGCGCGAGGAAGTGGAGCTTGAGCGCGCCCACCTGCTCGTGGATCACGGCATCGTAGTCGGTGATAACGCCCTCCTGCGCGTGCCGCAGCAGCAGGGTGGCGTCGCGCTTGTATTCCCCGGCAGCGAGGCGCTGTTGGGTCTTGGCCCGCACCTCCGGCAGCTTTTCGTTTATCGCCGGAGTTGCGATCGGGCACTGCGGCACATCCACGATTTCAAAGCGCGAGCCCTGTTTCAGGAATCCAATAGGCAGGGACGGACCGCTGGGCCGTCCGTCGGTTTGCGGTTCGCCCGGAGGACTCGCCCTACCTGCCTGAAAATGCGGCGTGATCTTCGAGCGGTAGCCGAACTCCTGTGGCGAACCGATCACGGGGTTCACGGCGAACTCGACGCCCGCCATGTATTTCAGGAGCTCCTCCACCTGCTGGCGTTTCCACTTGAGCTGCTCGGCGTAGGTGAGGTGCTGGTATTGGCAGCCGCCACAGCGGCCGAAAAGTTCGCAGCGCGGGGCGATGCGGTGCGGCGAGGGCGTCAGGACTTCCAGCAGGTCGGCTTCGGAGTAATTCTTGTGGTTGCGGTAGACCCGGGCGCGGACCTTTTCGCCGGGGAGCGTGAAGGGCACCATGACAACCCAACCCGAGAAGGGTTGGGTTGAGGGAGAAGGGAGAAGGGAGGAGGGAGAAGGTGTCGGCAAAGAGACGCGGCCCAGCCCCACGCCCAGGTTGGTGAGCGTGGCAATCTCCAGCTCCAACTCGTGATGGTAGGGGAACGGCAGATCGTTGAACTTTTTCTTTTTAACCACGAAACACACGAAACACACGAAAGGCCGAAAACAGAAGCGATTTTATTTCGTGTGTTTCG
>JAYTUA010000155.1:0-1581 GCA_043745015.1 Opitutaceae bacterium
CCACGCCGCGCGGGCGGTGGCGAGTTGGGTTTCATCGGGAATGGCGACGCCATTGGGCGAGACGCAAACCGGCTGGGTGAAGCCGAGGGCGCGGATGTCGGCTGCTTCCTCGGGACTGGTGGCATGCCAGCCGGCGGCCTGGGCAAAGGCGCCCGGGTGCACGAACAATTCGGCGAGACGTTTGCGCCAGCGGTGGTGCCGGTAAGCCCAGCCACTCATCATGCCGCGCGGTGAAATGACCAAGGGCACCTGGTGCCGGCCCGCGGCTTCGGCGGCGTAGCGCAGGGGCAGCAACCAAAGCGAGTGGTGGTGCACGCAATCAAACGGGTTGGTCTGCAGGTATTGCCGCAGCGCGGGCGAGCGGGAAAGCCAGAGGGGGGAGACCCGGGGAAAGATCCTGATCGCGGCCTGATCGGACGGGGCGGGGACGAAGGAGCCGGCCTGCTCCTCCGTGGCGAGCAACTCAACGGCATCACCGATCGCGGCAATATGGCTGGCCAGTTCGCGGACCGATTTGGAAGGTCCGCCATGCCGTTCTTCCAGACTCGGCACGATGTGACAGACGCGCATGGGGTGGGCAGAAGTCAGACCGGCAACGATCGCTCGCGCAGCGGCCGGCAGGGTGAGCCGGCGCAGACCTGCCGGGCCGGCAGGTCGCGCACCACGACCGAGCGGGCGCCGACGACACACAATTCGCCCACGGTGACGCCGGGGCCGACAAACACATCAGCACCGAGCCAGGCGTTGGGCCCGATGACAATGGGTTGGGCCACGAGCGGCATCGCCCAGCGGGTGAAATCGTGGGTGCCGGCGCAGAGGTGGCAATGCTGGCTCAGGTTGGCCCCGTGCTCCAGGCGGATGGGCGCGA
This sequence comes from Opitutaceae bacterium, assembly GCA_043745015.1. Lineage (GTDB taxonomy): Bacteria > Verrucomicrobiota > Verrucomicrobiia > Opitutales > Opitutaceae > Lacunisphaera. The sequence continues at coordinate 869 of JAYTUA010000155.1, forward strand.
GGTTGTAGAGGTTGACGTGCGGCCCGACCATGCTGCGGGGAGCCAGCGAGAGTTTCCACGGGAACACGACCCGGGCAGTGGGAAAGATCACCACGGGTCCGGTGATGTCCGCGCCGAAAATTTTCAGCAAACCGGCGCGGAAGCCGTGCAGCGGGCGCGGGCTCCAGCGGAAGATCGTGGATTGCACCATGAGCCAGAGCCAGCGGCGCAACACCTCGTTTTTCGGGTAGGGGGTCGCGCAATCCTGTCCGAGATAGGGGGCGGGGTTGCTCACGGCGCGGAGGATGCGGGCTTTGCGGACGCGGTCAACTGCCCGAAGTCCTCGAGCAGGGCGCCGGCATAGGTGGAATAGTCGTAGTGGCGGGCGGTGGTGCGGGCCGCCGCGGCGAGTTGGTGGCGCAACCCGGGTTCGCGCAGCAGGCGGACGAGGGCGTCGGCCAGCCGGGAGGCCGCATCGGACGCCTGATGGTCAAAGACGAGACCATTGCCGCCATCGTGGACGAAATCCGAGAAGCAGGCCAGTTGGGAGACGACCGGCACGGCCCCCGCGGCCATGGCCTCCGCAATGGCGACGCCAAAGGTCTCGCCCTTTTCCGCCAGGCTGGGATAGCAGAAAATGTTGATGCGTTGGTAGACGCCCGCGAGCGTCCGGTCGCTGAACTGCGGGTTGAGCAGGTTGAAGGTGTCGGGCTTCATGATCCCGGAGATCCGCT
>JAYTUA010000156.1:0-6003 GCA_043745015.1 Opitutaceae bacterium
GCATTCATGACGGTGCACCCCGAGGTCGCCCCCGCCACCCCCGGCGGCTCCACCGCCCCGGTCGCCACGCGCCGCGTCACCCTCCACGAAATCTTCGAGGCCAACGAAGTCACCAAGCTCCTCAAGGCCCTCGCCAAGGCCGGCCTCGACGTGACGTCCCTCGCCCCGTCCGCCCAGCCCCGCTACACCTTCACCGAGAACGCCGGCACGAAGAACGAGTCCAAGACCGACCTCTTCTCCCCGCTCGACATCATCGCCCAGATCCGCGCCAACGGCCGCAAGGGCCTCTCCATCCAGCGCTACAAGGGCCTCGGGGAAATGAACCCCAAGCAGCTCTACGAGACGACGATGGACCCCGACCACCGCCGCCTCCTGAAGGTGAACATCAACGACGCCGCCAAGGCCGACGCCCTCTTCACCCTGCTCATGGGCGACGAAGTCCCGCCCCGCCGCCAGTTCATCGAGGACAACGCCCTCAACGTCCAGTATCTGGACGTTTGAGCCTATCTTGCGTCCACCGCCCCACTCAATAACCTCTCCTCACTATGAAACTCCGCGCCATTATCCATCCCGCTGAAGAAGGCGGTTTTTGGGCTGAAGTACCGGCCATACCCGGTTGCGCCACCCAAGGCGAGACCAAGGAAGAACTCATGCGCAATCTCCATGAGGCCATCGAAGGCTGCCTGTCTGTTGAACTCGAACCCCAGTCCACCACCGACAAGGACCAGGTGGTCGAAATCGCCGTCTAACATTTAATGCAACCGCGCAGGTTTGGGCCACCTGCGCGATCCTGTCCCCATGAAGCAAATCTCCGGCAAGGAATTCGCCCGACTCCTCCAGCAGAAAGGATGGATTCATAAACGCACCAACGGCAGCCACCACATCTTCGCCAAATCCGGCCATATCGAACGCATCTCCATTCCCATCCACGGCAACACGCCGCTCAAGCTCGGCCTCCTTCGCCACCAGATGAAAATCGCCGGCATTGCTGAATCCGACCTCTGACCGATCCGCTACTTTCCGAATGTACACCGCTAACGAAAAACTCTCCTCGGCCAACATCACCGACATCATGCAGACGGCCTACATCGAGTATTCGATGTCGGTCATCATCTCGCGCGCCCTGCCCGACGCCCGCGACGGCCTGAAACCCGTCCAGCGCCGCATCCTCTACGCGATGCTGCGCGAGGGCCTCGTGCACAACCGCGCGTTCGACAAGTGCGCCGGCGTCGTCGGTGAAGTGCTCAAGAACTACCATCCCCACGGCGACTCCTCCGTCTACGACACGCTCGTGCGCCTCGCCCAGAACTGGGTCATGCGCTACCAGCTCATCGATCCGCAGGGCAACTTCGGCTCGGTGGACGGTGATCCGCCGGCCGCCTACCGCTACACCGAGGCGCGCCTGCGCGACATCGCCGAGGAACTCCTCAAGGACATCGAGGAGGACACCGTCGACTTCGCGCCCAACTACAAGGAGTCCACCACCGAGCCGACCGTCCTCCCCGCCGCGCTGCCGAACCTCCTGATGAACGGCTCGACCGGCATCGCCGTCGGCATGACCACCAACATCCCGCCGCACAATCTCGGCGAGATCATCACCGCCGCCTGCGCCATCATCGACCGGCCCACCATCACGGTGGACGAGCTGGTGACCTACATCCCCGGCCCCGACTTTCCCACCGGCGGCATCATCAACGGCCGCGCCGGCATCCGCTCCTACCTCACCACCGGCCGCGGCATCGTCCGCACCCGCGGCAAGGCCCACTCCGAGGAACTCAAGGGCGGCGGCGAGCAGATCGTCATCACCGAGATTCCCTACAACGTGAATCGCGCGACCCTCGTGCTCCGCATCGCCGAACTCGTCCGCGAGAAGGAGATCGACGGCATCCGCGACCTCCGCGACGAATCCGACGAGAACACCCGCATCGTCATCGAGCTCAAGCGCGGCGAGCAGGCCCAGATCGTCATCAACCAGCTCTACCAGAAGACCGCCCTCGAGTCCTCCTTCGGCGTGATCCTGCTGGCCCTCGACAAGAAGCGGCCGAAGCAGATGAACATCAAGGAACTCCTCGAGTGCTACATCGACCACCGCCGCGATGTCGTCACGCGCCGCACCAAGTTCCGCCTCGCCCAGGCCAAGGCCCGCGCCCACATCCTCGAGGGCTACATCATCGCCCTCGATAACCTCGACGACTTTGTGAAGATCATCCGCGCCTCGTCCAACCGCGACGACGCCAAGGTGAAGCTGATGGCGAAGTACCCGCTCTCCGAGATCCAGACCAACGCCATCCTCGAGCTCCGCCTCTACCAGCTCACCGGGCTGGAGCGCGGCAAGATCGAGGCCGAATACATCGGGCTCATGAAGCTCATCGACGAGCTCCAGGGCATTTTGGACTCCGAGGCCAAGCTCCTCGCGCTGATCAAGTCGGAGCTGATCGAGCTGAAGGACAAATACGCCTCCCCCCGCCGCACCGAGATCGTGGACGACGCCGGCGACCTCCGCATGGAGGATGTCATCCCCAACGAGGGCTGCGTCATCACCGTCTCGCACCTCGGCTTCATCAAGCGCACCCCCGTCGCCGCCTATCGCGCGCAGAAGCGCGGCGGCAAGGGCGTCATCGGCGCCGAGACCTACGAGGAGGATTTCGCCGAGCACCTCTTCACCGCCAGCACCCACGACTACATCCTCTTCCTCACCAGCATCGGCCAGTGCCATGCCAAGAAGGTCTACGATGTGCCGGAGGGCACGCGCACGGCCAAGGGCAAGTCTGTCTCCAGCTTCCTGCGCCTCGCCGAGGGCGAGAAGATCGCCGCCATGATCTGCGTGAAGGATTTCGCCGCCGACCGCTACCTCGTGATGGCCACCAAGAGCGGCGTCATCAAGAAGAGCTCGCTCGCCGACTACGCCAACTGCACCCGCGACGGCGGCCTCATCGGCATCAACCTCGCCGAGGGCGACACCGTCATCGGCACCGTGCTCACCACCGGCGACAACGAGCTCATCCTCGTCTCGCACCAGGGCCTCGCCGTCCGTTTCCGCGAACGCGACGCCGAGACCAGCGAGGAACTCTTCCGCGCCACCGGCCGCGCCACCGGCGGCGTCACGGGCATGCGCTTCAAGCTCGCCAGCGATTACCTCGACGTCATCGAGGTCGTCGACCACTCCGCCAAGTTCCTCGTCGCCAGCGAGGCCGGCCTCGGCGTCCGCACCCGGTTCGAGGACTACCGCCTCATCAACCGCGGCGGCTCCGGCGTCTGGGCCATCGACCTCCCCGAGGACGGCTCGATCAAGCTCGCCGGCGCCCTCAGCATCAAGGACACCGACGAGATCATGCTCCTTACGGCCAAGGGCCAGAGCGTGCGCTGCCCGGTGAACACGATCCGCGAGGTCAACCGCGGCGGCAAGGGCGTGCGCCTCATCAGCCTCGCCGAGGGCGACAAGCTCCTCAGCGTCGCCCGCATCGTCGAGACCAGCGAGGAACACGCCGCCAACAGCACCCCGCCCACCGAACCGCCGGCCGCAACTTAAGCGGCCGTCCCGGCCAAACCCCAAGGCGCGCCCACCGGCGCGCCTTTTACTTCGTCCTCCGCATTATTTCCCTGCAAACCGCCCGCACCTCACCGATACTTCCGCCCACCGATGACCGAACGCCGGGCCTCACGTAAAATAATCCGCCCCTTGCAGGAGGCCATTCTTGCCTCCCTGGCGGTGTTTCTGGTTTCCTGCCTCGGGCTGGCCTCGGTCGATCATTTTGCCCGCCGGGCGCAGATCGACTCCGTGCGCGGGGAGCTGGCCGCCCTGGCCCGGTCCCTCGCGGTCCAGCTGGACGGCGACCTGCACCGCACTCTGACCACGCCGGACCAGACGGGCTCGCCCGCGCACCGCCAGGTGCTCGCCCCGATGGTCGCCTTCCACCGCGCCAATCCCAGCCTGTTCTACGTCTACACCGCCGTGTTGCGCGACGGCCGCATCTACCTCGTCACCGGGACCGACCAGGTCATGCGTGATCCCCGCGACCCTTCGCCCCCCGACCCGATCATGACGCCCTACGAGGGCAATGACGCGGAGTTCCTGCAGGCTCTGCGGGAACAGCGGGTGATGACCAACCGGCAGCCCGTCACCAACGCGAAAGGCACCTTCATGAGCGGGTTCGCTCCCTTCTACGATTCGCGCCGGCAATTCGCCGGGGTCGCCGGCGTGGACCTGGAATTGTCCGATCTGCTGGGCCGCCTCGCCGAGATCCGGCGCGCCACCTACGGCGCCCTCAGCGGCGGCGGCCTGCTCTCGCTGGCCGCCGGATTCATGGTGTGGCGGCTCCGGCAATCGTCCGCCCTCGCGGCCGCGCACGATGCGCAGGCCACCGCGGAACTGCGCCGCACCAAGGAACAGGCCGAGACGGCCAACCAGGCCAAAAGCGCCTTCCTCGCCATGATGAGCCACGAGATCCGCACCCCCATGAACGGGGTCCTCGGCATGACCAGCCTGCTGCGCGACACCCCGCTCACGCCCCAGCAGCGCGACTACCTGCAGACGATCGAGTCCAGCGGCGAGGCTCTGCTGACCATCATCAATGACATCCTCGACTACTCCAAGATCGAGGCCGGCCGCATTGAATTGGAAAACACTCCGTTCGACCTGCGCCAGTGCCTCGGGGAGGCGCTCGACCTCTTCAGTGTCCGGACCAACGACGGAACGCTCGCCTTCACCTGCTCCATTGCGCCCGACGTGCCGGGCTGGATCATCGGTGATCCCACCCGGCTGCGCCAGATTCTGGTCAATCTGGTGGGCAATGCCGTCAAGTTCACCGCCCGCGGCGAGGTCGCCGTCACGGTGGCGGTCGCGGGGCGCGAGCCGGCGCTGCAGCTGCACTTCGCCGTGCGCGACACGGGCATCGGCATCCCCCCCGACCGGCTCGACCGCCTGTTCAAGTCATTCTCGCAGGTGGACAGCTCCATCAGCCGCAAATTCGGCGGCACCGGCCTCGGCCTGGCCATCAGCCAGCGGCTGGCCACGCTCCTGGGCGGCCGTATGTGGGTCGAGAGCACCGAGGGCGCGGGCTCGACCTTTCACTTCACGATCGCGACCACCGCGCACCAGCCAGCCGCCCCGGCCAGCCCCTTGCCGGCCGGCGACGCTCCGGCCACCGCCACGGCCGCCAAGCTCGGCGTGCGCTGCCCCCTCCGGATCCTGCTGGCCGATGACAATCCGGTGAACCTGAAGGTTGCGCAAATGATGCTGCAACGGCTCGGCTACCGCGCCGATCCCGCGGGCGACGGCCGCGAAGTGCTCGAAGCGCAGGCGCGCGCGCCCTACGAGGTCATCCTGATGGACGTGGAGATGCCCGAGATCGACGGCCTGGAGGCCGCGCGCCGCCTCCGTGCCGGCGGCGCGCCGGCACACCGCCCCTGGATCATCGCCCTCACCGCCAATGCCATGGCGGATGATCGCGGCAAGGCCCTGGCCGCGGGCATGAACGATTTCCTCACCAAACCCTACCGGCCCGACCAGCTGGCCGCCATCCTCGAGCGGGCCCACCAGCAGATCACCCGCACGACCTGAGGCCGGCGGCACGCCTTTGCCCTACGCCGCCGCGGGTTTCCGGCGGATGATGAGAAACGCCAGGAGATAGAGCACGAGTGCCATCAGGGCGGTGGACTTCAATCCACCCAGCATGGAAAAATACTCCAGGCAGCCGCCCAGCACCGCCCCGAGCAGATTGGCGCCGAGGGCCGCCGCGGGCTGCGCCGCCCGCGCCAGCAGCTGCGGCACAATCACGCCCGCCAGGCCGACCGGCAGGCCGGTGAGCATTCCTCCGATCACGCCCCGCGGCAGCAGCGGCAGCATGTTCAGCCGCCCGACCGGGAAGAGATAAAGCAGCGCCACCGCAGCGAACAGGCCCCAGAACCACGGCTCCGGATTGCGCCATTGCCAGCGCTGCACCGCCAGGTTCGCCAGCAACACCATGGTCAGGATCCCCCCGAACACGACGGAGTTCACGACCC
>JAYTUA010000157.1:0-5969 GCA_043745015.1 Opitutaceae bacterium
GCAAAGTTCAGCGTGGTCATTCGCAACGAATGATCGCCAGGACAGATCAGGCTGCCCTGCCCTGCTTCATTAATCTCCTTCCTAAGGTCTTTTCAAGAGGGCTATTAGACGTGTCGTCGCTACAATCTTGCTATCTCTACACCCCCTGTCATCCTGACCCTGAGCCTGGCGAAGGGGAAGGATCTGTCTTTGCCGAGGAAGAAAGCAAAACCAGACAGATCCTTCACTACGTTCAGGATGACAGATTATGGTTATCCGTTGTATTCATCCGTGCCCATCCGCGTAATCCGTGGTTAACCTGTTTGGAATTTCCCTCATGAAAAAGAAATCCTCCACTCCGTCCCGGGCCCCCGCGGCCTGGACCGCGCGCCTCAAGCAGGTCCGCGCGAAGCACGAGAAATTCCTCGCGCGCAAGAACCCGGTGGACCCCGAGTGGGACAACGGCGTGTTCGACCGGTTTGCGCACCCGGCGATCACGTACCGGCACGCGCCAATCGAGTGGCGCTACGACCTCAACCCGACGACGAACCCGTTCCTGATGGAGCGCCTCGGCGTCAATGCCACGCTCAATCCCGGCGCGTTTTTCTGGAAGGGGAAGGTACACCTGGTCGTCCGCTTCGAGGGCTACGATCGCAAGAGTCTCTTCGCCATCGCCGAGAGCACCAACGGCATCGATGGCTGGCGCTTCTGGGACGAGCCCATCGACCTGCCCGAGCTGAAGCCCGAGACGAATGTCTACGACATGCGCATCACGTTCCACGAGGACGGCTGCATCTACGGGGTGTTCTGCGCCGAGGCCAAGGATCCCAACGCCAAGGCCGGCGATCTCTCGAGTGCCGTGGCCGTGGCCGGCATGGTGCGCACGAAGGATTTCAAAAAGTGGGAGCGTCTGCCCAACCTGAAGACGCCCGCCTCGCAGCAGCGCAACGTTGTGCTCCACCCGGAATTCGTGGACGGGCAGTATGCTTTCTACACGCGCCCGATGGACGGTTTCATCGACGTCGGTTCCGGCGGCGGCATCGGCTGGACCCTGTGCCGGGATATCACGACCGGTGTCACCGGGCCGGAGAAGATCATCGACGGCCGCGCTTATCACACGATCAAGGAAGTGAAGAACGGCCAGGGCCCGGCGCCGATCAAGACGCCGCAGGGCTGGCTGCACCTCGCCCACGGTGTGCGCGGTTGCGCCGCCGGCCTGCGCTACGTGCTCTACATGTTCATGACCTCGCTGGAGGATCCGACCAAGGTCATCGCCCGCCCCGGCGGCCACTTCCTCGCGCCCTACGGCGGCGAGGGTTTTGGAGACGTGTCGAATGTCACCTTCACCAACGGCTGGGTCGAGCTGCCCGGCAAGGAGCGCACGGTACTGATGTATTACGGCGGCTCCGACACCCGCTGCTACGTCGCGCGCTCCACCGTGGCGAAGCTCGTGGACTGGTGCCTGCATACGCCCGAGGACGCGCTCACGACCCGCAAGGCCGTGGACCAACGCCTCGCCCTCATCCGCGCGAACCAGGCGTTGCTGGGTTAGTGGAGGGCCCGCGTCCCTGCGGGCCGTTGATTCTCGTTCGAGTTCCGGAGCGGCCCGCAAAGACGCGGGCCCTCCAAGCTTTTCTACACCCTTACTTCCCCAGCGCGGTCTTCAGGTACGGGACGAGGCGCTGCGTGAAAGTCACCGAGTCGGGGCCGGACAGATGCGACCATTCCGGGCAGTCGAAGATCAATTCAGGATGATCGGAGTAATAGATGTTCGGGGCCTTGGTCTCGTTCATCAGCCGGGTCCACGGGCCGGCGCGGGGAGTGGCGGTATCTTCCAGTTTTTTCAACTCCCCACTGTGCGGGAAACGGACGAACACAACTTTGCCGCCGCGCGCGCGGATTTTGTTGACCGCGTTGGCGGTGTCACCGAAACGCGCCTCAACCATTTGCGCCATTCCGTCCAGCACGGCCTTGGGCGTGTAGTCGGGGAAGGGTGGCGGGGTGAAGAGTGCGGCCCAACCGAACTTGACGCGGTCCTGCAACGGGCCGGGCCGGGCGCAGGCCTCGGCCATGCGGGTGCGCCGATCCGGGTCGGTGGTTTGGAAATACGGCGGCAAGGTGGGCGGCAAATATGAATTGGCGCGATCCGGCACGGTGATATGTTTCAGCAGCTCGGCCAGGACCAGATCCTCCTGCTTCATGAAAGCGAGGTGCTCTTCCAGGAACATGCCGAGGTGATGGCTGGCACGTTGGGCCACCGTGCGGCTGTGGTAGCGCTTGAGCGCCTTGAGGGAATTCTGGTACGGCGGCGCCGGGGGCGGGGCAAACCACATGCCCGGGATGATACTGGCGATCACCGTGCCATGAAACGTTTTATCGTTGGCCAGATTTTCCAGAATCGGATAAGCGCAGCTGCCAACGAGAGAGAGCTGGATGGGCCTTTGCCCAAGGCCTTGCTCCAAGGCGTCGAGGTCGGTGTCGAACAAAGCACGCGAATCGCCCACGATCACGATCGAGTCGGGCCGGACCTTTTCCCGCCAGTCGGCCCACAAGTCGGAGGTGTCGTTGAGCGTCGGCGCATAACCCAAGGCGCGCGCGCGGATTTCCCACGCCATCGTGCCGAGCGCCGTCAGCAGCAGCGTGCTGAGCAGCAGCCCGCGCCACGGCCGGGCCGGGATCGGGCGCTGGAAATCAAAACTGGAAGTAGATGAAGGCATTGCCGCTTCCTTGGGTGAGTATGATGGCGCCGAGCATCAGCGTCCAGGTGGCGCCGATAAGCCAGACGGGTTTGCTGCCGATGGCCGCTTCGAGGGAGGTGTGGCGCAGGCGCCAGTGGGCGAACCACAGGGCGACGGTCACAAGCGCGACCTGGAGAATTTCGCGGCCAGACAGGATCGCCTGGCCGACGGGAATTTTCCCGGCCATGGCCCCGAGCAGCATCGCGGCTGCGGGAAAATTTGTCGCCCGGAAAAACACCCACGCGATGCAGACAAAGAAATAAGTCACCAGGCACAGCACGAGTTGGCCGGGGAAGGTTTCCTTCCAGGTCGCGCTCTTGGTCAGGGTGCGCAGGAAGTGCTCCGCCACGAGGCAGAAGCCGTGGATCAGGCCCCAGACGACAAAGGTCCAGGCGGCCCCATGCCACAACCCGCCGAGGAACATCACGATGATCAGATTCATGGCGGCCCGCGCCGTGCCCAGGCGGTTGCCGCCAAGCGGAATGTAGAGGTAGTCGCGCAGAAACGTGGAGAGCGAGATGTGCCAGCGCCGCCAGAAATCCGAGAAGCCGATCGAGGCGAAGGGAAAAAGGAAATTATCCTTGAGATGAAAGCCGAGGCACAGGGCCGCGCCGATGGCACAGGTGGAATAGCCGGAGAAGTCGAAAAAGATTTGCCCGGAAAAGGCGATCACTCCGGTCCACGCATCAAGCGTCAGCACCGGGCTGGGATGACCGAAGACGCTGTCGGCGATTGGCGCGAGCAGGGTGTCGGCGAGCACGATCTTTTGAAACATGCCGAGAGACATCAGGAACAGGCCCCACTGGAGCCGGTTTTTCAGGGGGGTGGGTGCGGCATTGCACTGCGGCAGAAAATCCGCCGCGCGCACGATCGGGCCGGCGACGAGCTGGGGGAAGAACGACACCGCGAGGAGGAAGTCGCGCAGCGAGCGGGTGGGCTGGGTCGCGCCGCGGTAGACGTCGAGCGTGTAGGACAGCGAGTGAAAGGTGTAGAACGAGATGCCGATGGGCAGGAAGATGTCGAGGTGCGGGGGCGCGTAGGCGATGCCGGCCTGCGCGAGCAGCCACTTGGTGTTTTCCAGCAGGAAATTCCCGTATTTGAAAAAACCCAGCATGCTGAGGTTGGCCGTGACACTGGCTACGAGCCAGGCCTTGCGGGAGCCGGCGGAGGCGGCGGCGATCCGTGAGCCGAGCCAGAAATCCAGCGTGGTCGTGGCGAAAAGCAGCAGGGCAAACGGCGGATTCCAGGCGCCGTAGAAAATGTAGCTGGCGACCAGCAGCAGGTTCTTGCGGGCATCCCACGAGCGGAGCGACCAGTATCCCCCCATCACGAGGGCGAAGAAAACGACAAAGGTAAGTGAGTTGAACAGCACGGGCGTGGAGCGGGCCGAAGTGCAGGAGCAAAACGAAACGAAGCGTCAGGGCAATGCTTCTCTGCGCCGGCGCACGGATTTTTGGCGGTGAAGTCCAACCAATCGGTGGGCGTAGGTTTCTCCATTCGACAAGCTTGGGACCCCGAGCCCGTCGAGGGGCAGACCGACGCCATGCAGCCCCAGGCCGCAAAACGCGTTTTGCGTCGAACGGGAAGAAACAGGTTTGGCGTGTGGGAGGGGCTTTACGCCCCGACACGATCTACGCTGCGGTGCTGCAACGTCGGGGCGTAAAGCCCCTCCCACATTGCTGAAAGCGAGAGCTGTTTCCTAGGAGTCGCCGATATGGAAATCGGCGACCACCCGTCAAACGGGCTTCACGCCGCCACGCCGCAGCACTTCTTGTATTTCTTGCCGCTGCCGCAGGGGCAGGGATCGTTGCGGCCGATCTTTGGTGTCTCGCGGCGCACGGTCTGGCCCGGCTCATTCACCTGACCGGTGTAGACCCAGCGGCCGTCCTCGCGGGCGAAGAGCGCGGCCTCGACATGCTCCTGGTCCTTGCCGTCGGTGCGGAACTTGGCGGAAAACTGGACGAGACCAATGTCATCCTTCGCGCCGCCTTTTTCCGTGCTGAGAATCGTCAAGCCGAGCCACTCGGAGCTCTCGGCCCATTTCTTCGCCTCCTCGGCGGCAAAGTCCTTGCGCTGGTCGGCGCTGAGCGAGCGCTCGAGGTGGGCCATGTCGCGCTTCACGTAGGCGGAATACCGCGAGCGCATCAGGGCCTCGGCCGTCGGGGCCGGCGCACCGGCGACGAGCGGGCCGCAGCAGGCTTCGTAGGTGGAACCGGATCCGCAGGGACAGTTGCTCATGAAGGGGAGGTTTAACCCCGCCGGCTCCGGCCTTGGCAAGGCCCAATCGCAGATCCGGTCCCCGGCAATCCCAATGTTCGTATTACGAACATTGGCGGGTGAGCGCGTTCACTTCGCGACGACTTTCGGGGCGGCGGGGGCGGGCTTGAGCTCGGTGAAGCGGACGGTGCGGCTGAGCTGGGCCGCGAGCTTGAGCGCCTCGTCGGGCAGCACCCGGGCCTCCTCGCCGTCGATCTCGGCGTAGCCGATGATCATCGTGTTGACGCGATGGTCGGTGACGGCGCGGCCCGCGAGATTGAATTCGCGGCCTTCGTTCAGCCAGAGCCGGCGCTCGGTGAGACCGGCGAACCAGCGTTCGCGACCGAGGCCGGTCGGCGCGTCGGCCTCGACCACATCGGCTGAGATCCAGCCATAGTTCGGGACAAAATACTCCACCCAGCAGCGGTAGCCGGGATCGACTTCCTTGCCGTCGTTGGCTTCGCGCAGGCGGTAGCCCATCTGCAGGCGGGTCGGGATGCCGCGGGCGCGGGCGAGGGCGATGAACAGCGAATGCATGTCGGTGCAGCAACCGCCGGCGTTGGTCATGCAGTCCTCGCCGTCGCCGATGCCGCACTTCGGCTTGGACGGGTCCTTGGAATAGTGGTCGGCGTAATCGGCCACGGCACCGAGCAGGAGTTTGGCCTGCACGGCGACGTTGGTCTCGGTGCCGCAGGTATCGTTGGCCAATTTGATGATCCGGGGCGTCGCTTTCATGTGCGGGGCATCTGTGCGCAGCTCCTCGGCGAAGAGCGTGCGGTACGAATCGGTGATCGGGCCGGCCTTGGCCGGGTCGATCTCGGTGAACACCGAGTGCCGGCGCAGGGTGAACGCGACCTTGGTGGTCAGGGTCGGGGTGCCGGGATGGTCCGTCTCCACCAGCATGAAACGGTTGCCGCGGTCCGGCTCGCGGACGACGCGCCATTTGCCCGGAGCGGACACGACATTGAAGTCGAGCACGTCCTGATAGCGTTCATT
>JAYTUA010000158.1:0-5949 GCA_043745015.1 Opitutaceae bacterium
TCGGCACCGATTGAATGAGAAAGTGCACATGATCCCGATCCAGTCCGATCTCCAGAAATCGTATCTCCCACCGCTTCTCGATCTCCAGGCACGCCTGCCCTAGCCTCTCGTCCACAGGCTCAACTCATCACCACCCGGCGATATTGGGCCGCACACACCAAGGGATCCATCAGCACCGACCCATTGTGCGGCTTGTGGATATACCGCCTCTCCATCCCTCCTCTTCCCAACCATCCAAGCCGGGGCAAGCCCCGGGGTATTAGACCCACTGGGAATAAACTGGCCCCGGGCGATGATAGTCTCACCGGCCTTGAACGGGTAGGTATTGCCCTCGTAGGGCACGTAGGCACCGCTACCGGCGGCATCCTGCACAAACAGGATCCGCCAGAAGGGATCAAAGTACGTGACGGTGCACTCAAGCGCGAAGTCCTGTGGCTGCGACTTCTGCGCCGGGCTCAGATCCCAGAACTGTTGAATCGAGGCAATCACCGGCCGGCCACTCGGCAGACTCCCTTCCGCAGGTGGTGTTTGGGCGCAAAGCGTAGCTGCCGTCAGACAGGCCAGACCGAGCAGGCTGAAAGAGCGGCGGCTTCGTGCCGCAAGGCACAGGTGGGGGATAGGATCAGCCCGAGACATGAGAGGTGACCACAAATCGTGGGGCGGTTTCGCTAGTATCGGCACAAACCCCCTTTAGCGGAAGCCAATAGTAGCGCTGGACCTGCAAACCGCCGGGAGGAACTGCTGCCCGCAGAGGTCAGAGTACCTCCAGGTCGCGGCGGGCCGCGGCCTGCAAGCGGTCCAGGCCGGCCCGGACTGAGTCATTGGTCGGTCCTTCCACCAGCAAACGCAGCTTGGCCTCGGTGCCGGAGTAGCGCACGAGCACCCGCCCATGGGCGCCCAGCTCGGCTTCAAGGGCGTGAATGGCCCTGGGCAGGCTGGCCAGGGTCTCCAGCGGTTTCTTGGCCCGGACCTTGAGCGCCAGGGATAACTGCGGGTATTTGCTCAAGACCCTGCGCAATTCAGACAACGGCTGGCCGGTGGCCCGCATCACCCCGATGACTTTTAGTGCCGCCACCAAACCGTCACCGGTGGGCGCAATATCCGCGCAAATAATGTGGCCCGACGACTCACCGCCCAGCACCGCGCCTTCGGCCAGCATCCGCTCGATGACATAGCGATCACCCACCGGCGTGCGCACGACGCGCCCGCCTGCCGCCTTGATCGCCGCCTCGACCCCAAGATTGCTCTGCACCGTGACCACGAGCGTGTTCGCCGCGAGTTTGCCCTGTTTCAGCGCATGCAACGCCAGAATGGTGAGGATCTCGTCGCCATCGAGCACCACCCCCTGCTCGTCGCACAAGATGCAACGGTCGCCATCACCATCGTGGGCAATGCCGAGCCGCGCGCCGTGCCGCTTCACTGCTTCGCACATCTTCTCCGGATGCTCGCTGCCGACGCCGGCGTTGATATTGGTGCCGTCGGGCGTGGCCCCGAGGCAGAGCAGCTCCGCGTGGCAGTCGCGCAATACGTGCGAACTGGTGTGGACGGTCGCACCGTTGGCCGTATCAAGGACGATTTTCCAGCCCGCGAGGTTGCTATACAATCCTGCCTCAGCCTCCATCAAACCCATGTAATGGCTCGCGGCGTCGATCTGCTGCAGCCGGGCAGCGGCGGATGACGTCCGGGCCACCGGCAGCAGTTGTTCAATTTGGAATTCCTCCTCGTCAGTAAGCTTCATGCCCGTCGGACCGAAAAACTTGATGCCATTGTCCGTGGCCGGATTGTGCGAGGCGGTGATCACGATCCCCAGTGCCGCCTGCTGCCAGCGCACCGCCAGGGACACGGCGGGCGTGGGTAAAACATCAAGCGAGAGCGGCAGGCACCCACCATGAGCCAACCCATCGGCGATGGCCTGCACGAGCGAAGGGCTCGAAGCCCGGGTGTCGCGACCGATGACTATTTTTCCGCCCGAAACGCCCTTCGCGGATTGCAGCCAGCGGGCGGCGGCCACGCCGAGACGCCAGGCAAAGTCTTCGTTCATGGCAGCGCTGCCATACAGGCCGCGCACGCCGTCGGTGCCGAAGTAGAGCCGTATCATGTGCGGTAGAATTCCTTGGTGGCGGCAATCTTGGCCTTCACCGCCCCACCGAGCAACAGGTCGCGGGCCGGAGCCAACCCTTCCTTGATCCCGGGGGTGCGCCCGATGAGATGCAACGCGGCGGCGGCGTTCAGCACAATGGTGTCCACGAGCCCGCGGGGACCGCGCCCGTTGAGAATGGCCTCGACGGTCGCGAGGTTGGCCGTGACATCCCCGCCCTTCAGCTCGGCGAAATCGGAAGTCGGCAGGCCGAAGGTTTCGGCGCCCCACACGCCCCGGGTTTCGCGAAAGCGCCCGACGCCCCGGACATGATTGGCGGTGGCGGTCGTCATCTCATCGATCCCCTGCCCCTCCGCAATCACGCCGTGCGCGACCAGGCCGGCGGGCTGGCCCAGCTCGTCCAGCGTCAACGCCAGTTTCTCCACGAGCGGACGGGCATAGACTCCCAGCAGGATGTGCGCGGGCCGGCCCGGGTTGATGAGCGGACCGAGGATGTTGAAAATTGTTCGCCGGCCCTGCGCGGCCAGGGCCTTGCGGACGGGACCGATATGCTTGAAGGCCGGGTGATAATTCGGCGCGAAGAAGAAGGCGAAGCCGAGTTGCTCCAGCGCGCGGCGGGATTTTTCGGGGGCCGCGGTGATCTCGACGCCGAGGCCGGCGAGCAGGTCGGCGCTTCCGCACTGGGACGTGATGCCCCGATTGCCGTGTTTCATCACCGGCACCCCGGCACTGGCGAGGACGAGGACGACCAGGCTGGAGATGTTGAAGCCGCCGGCGTGGTCGCCACCGGTGCCGACGATGTCGATCGCGCGCGGGGCGATGGCCTCCACGCCGGGATTGACCGCCAGCGTGCGGAAGGCCCGGGCGAATCCCGCCAGCTCGGACGGCGTCTCGCCCTTGTCGGCGAGGGCCAGCAAAAACGCGGCCTTCGGCTCGTCGGCCACTGCCGGCGACCCGAGCGCCGTGGCGGCGGCCTGCACTTCGTCCGCCGCGAGTTCGTGGCGGGAATTCAGGCGGGCGGTGAGCTCGGGCAAGTCTGCCATGGTGCTGCGAGCAGAATCAAAAGCCCGGGCACCGCAAAGCATAAAACTCGACAGCCCCGGGTGATTCTGGGAACACCACCGGGTGCCAGTCCGTGTGCGCCATGCCCCACTCGCCCTGCTTCTCGCTTGGCTCGCCGTCGTGCCGGCCGGAGCTGCCGAAGCCGCGGCACCCCCGGTCGCCGAACTGGACGTGGGTGATGCCATCGTGCTTGGTGTCGTTGAGGGCGTGACGGAATTTCTGCCCGTGTCTTCGACCGGCCACCTCATCATCGCCAATCGCCTGCTCGGCCTGGAGTCCGAGAAGCAACTGACAGACAAGACTGGCCGACCGCTCTGGCACAAGCCGCCCTCGGCCAAGAATCCGGAGGGTGTGCCACTGACCTTGAAACTGGCCGCGGACACCTACACGGTGGTGATTCAGGTCGGGGCCATCGGTGCGGTCGTCCTGCTCTATTGGCAGCAATTATTCCTGATGCTGGGTGGCCTGCTGGGCCGGAGCAGCGCTGGCCTGCGCCTGCTGCGCAACATCATGTTGGCGTTTCTACCCATGGCAGTGACCGGCCTGCTGCTGCACGACCTGATCGCCCGGTATCTGTTTTCGACTTGGGCGGTGATCGGAGCGCTGGTTGCCGGTGCGTTCCTGATGCTCTGGGCGGAACGCTGGCGCGAGGCCCGGGCCGGCATCGGCCGGGCCAAGGGCGATGCCGCCGATCTCCCCCCCCGCAAGGCTCTCAATATCGGTTTGGCCCAATGTCTCTCCCTCTGGCCGGGCACCAGCCGCTCGATGGTCACCATTGTGGGCGGTTATCTGGCCGGGCTCGGGCCGGCCAAGGCGGCGGAATTCAGCTTTCTGGTTGGCTTGCCGACCCTGGCCGGTGCAGCCCTCTACAAGGGCCTGCAGTCAGGCCCCGCGATGATCGAGGTGTTCGGCTGGTCCCATGTGCTGCTGGGGGCCGGCGTCGCGGCCCTTTCCGCCCTCATCGCCGTCAAATTTCTGGTCCATGTTATCGCCCGGCATGGCTTGGTTTTCTTCGCCTATTACCGCCTGTTGCTGGCCCTGATCCTGACTGTGGCCTACCTGATTTAAGCTCTGGAACCACGACCGTGACTATAACTCTTGACGGATAGTAGTGCCAACCTTACGACCCTCGTCTTTATACAGAAAATGCTCCGGTTTTTACAAACCGACTGCATCACCCAAACAACCTTCTTTATGGCCAATCCGAAACGTAAACAGTCCAAGCGCCGCAGCGCCAATCGTCGCGCCGGCAACGCCTACATCGCTCCCGAGTTCGCCAAGGACACCGACGGTGGCGCCTTTCGTCCGCATCGCGTGAATCCCAAGACCGGCATGTATCGCGGCCGGCAGGTGCTGAACGTCGAGGTCTGAGCCCGCCATTTTCTGGATAGCTTTTCCGCCATCCACCCCGAAACGGCCAGTCCCACGTCCGGTCACGCCCGTATTGCGGTGGACGCTATGGGCGGCGATCTGGGTCCCGCGGAAATCGTCGAAGCCGTCAAGCTGGCGCTGAGCGACGAGTCGATCGACCCGATCACGCTCGTCGGGGATCAGGCCGTCCTGGGGCCGTTGCTGGCCGCCGCCGGCCTGGCGGCCCACCCCAAGGTCAGCGTGCTGCATGCCTCCGAGGTCATCACCATGGAGGACAAGCCGCTGCAGGCCTTGAAGCGCAAAAAAGATTCCTCGATGGTCAAGGCCATCGACCTCGTCAAAACCGGCGAAGCGGGCGTTGCGATCAGTTGCGGCAATACCGGCGCGCTGATGGCCGGCAGCACCCTCCGGCTGCGCATGATGGAAGGAGTCGACCGGCCGGCCTTGGCCGCCGTGATTCCCCGGGATGGCGGCCATTTCATTTTGATCGATGCCGGCGCCAACCCGGAGGCCAAGCCTGAGCATCTCATGCACAATGCCATCCTGGGCGCCAACTACGCCAAGGTGATCCTCGGCGTCACCGCCCCGCGCGTCGGCCTGATCACCATCGGCACCGAGGAGGGCAAGGGGAACGCGTTGATCGCGGAGACCCACGAGCAACTCAAGCAGCTCAGCACGGTCATCAACTATGTCGGCCCGATCGAGGGCTTCCAGGTATTCCGTGACACCGTGGATGTGGTCGTGTGCGACGGGTTTGTCGGCAACACCCTGCTCAAGACCTGGGAGTCCATGGCCAAATTCATCACCAACCTGCTGAAAAGCGAGCTGCAGGCCAACCCGCTGCGCATGGCCGGCGCCGTGCTGGCCAAGGGGGCCTTCGATGCGCTTAAATCCCGCATGAACCCCGACCGCTACGGCGGCGCCCCCCTGCTGGGCGTCCGCGGCAATATCCTCAAGGCGCACGGTTCGAGCAACCGCCATGCCTTCGCCAGCGCCATCCGCGCCGCCGCGAAGATCATCCACCAGGATCTTTACCTGCATACCGCCCAGGATGTCGCCCGCGCCAATGCCCTACTTGCCCAGCCCCCGGCGGATAATCCCGCCCCACTTTGATCAATTTCCCATGGCCTCAGTCATCATAGCCGGAGTCGGATCCTATGCGCCCACCAAGGTGCTCACCAACGAAGATCTCTCGAAGATCGTCGACACCTCCGATGAGTGGATCTTCAGCCGCTCGGGCATCCGGGAGCGCCGCATTGCCGCGGCCGACGAGGCGTGTTCCGACCTCGCCGTCAAGGCGGCCAGCGCCGCGCTCGCCGACGCCCAGGTCAGCGCCGCCGACATCGACCTGCTCATTGTCGCCACCTGCACGCCCGACCTGCCCCTGCCCTCCACCGCCTGCATCGTGCAGCACAAGC
>JAYTUA010000159.1:0-1555 GCA_043745015.1 Opitutaceae bacterium
GCGGATCTCCGCGGGGGTCTCGAACGACGGACCGCGGAACGCCACGTAGACGCCCTCGTGCAGCGTGATGCCGGCTTGCGTCGCCGTCGTCTTCAGCGCGGCCCGCAGCGCCGGCGACCACGCATCGGCGACCGGAAAGAAGCGCGGGCCGATGTTTTCATCGTTCGGGCCGACCAAGGGATTGAGCCCAAGAAAATTGATGTGATCGCTGATGAGCATGAGCTCGCTGACCTTCATGTGGGCGCGGAGGCTGCCGGCCGCGTTGGAGAGGAAGAGGATCTCGACGCCCGCGGCACGCATGGCGCGCACCATCGTCTTGAGCGGGACGGCATCGTTGGTCTCATAGAAATGCTTGCGGCCGCTCAGCACGATCACCGGCACACCGCCGAGCTCGCCGATGATCAGCTGGCCCGCGTGCCCGGGGGCCGTGAGCAGCGGAAAGCCCGGGAGGTCCGCATAGGCGAGGGTGACGGGCTGCGCGACCTTTGCCGCGAGTCCGCCCAGGCCGGAGCCGAGGACAATGGCGATTTTCGGCTTCCGCCCCGCCAGAGCCGTCGTGATCTTGCCGGCGGACCGGTGGATGTTTTCGGCGTGCGCCTGGGCTTCGTTCATGGCCCGACGGTGGCGGAAATCCACCCCGGTTAAAGCCCGCATTTCCCCCGCCCGGCATCGGGGATTGAGTTCCGGGAATCGTTCGCGGAGTCTGCGGCACTCCTCTACCCCATGGATCGTCTACAAGGTTTCCTTGGCCTCGCGCTCATTCTCGGCCTCGCCGTGCTGAGCTCCAATAATCGCCGGAAAATCAACCTCCGGCTCGTGCTCAGCGGCCTCGCGCTGCAAGTGGTGATCGCGTTGCTGGTTTTCAAGGTCGCGCCCGTGGCCCGGTTTTTCTCCCTGCTGGGACAGGGCATGGGGAAATTCGAGGGCTTTGCCCGGCAGGGCGCCGCCTTTGCCTATGGCGGGATCGGCGTGCAGGATTACACCGGCAAAATCGCCAACTACGCGGCCGGCGGCTTCGTCATCGCGTTCAACGTCACGGCGACGATCATCCTCGTCTGCGCCGTGGTGGCGGTGCTCTACCATTTCGGCCTCATGCAGCGGGTGGTGGCGCTGATCGCCCGGGCGATGAATGTCATCATGCGGGTCAGCGGGGCCGAGGCCCTGAGCAACGTCGCGAGCACCTTTGTCGGGCAGATCGAAGCGCAGGTGATGATCCGGCCGTACCTCGCGGGCATGACCAACAGCGAGCTGCTCGCCTCGATGAGCGGCAGCCTGGCGTGCATCGCCGGCGGCATCATGGTCGTCTACGCCCAGATGGGCGCCCAGGCGGGCATGGATCTGGCCCCCAAGCTCATCACCGCGAGCCTGATGGCGGCGCCGGGGGCGCTGGTCATCGCCAAGATCGTGTTCCCCGAGACGCAGGAGAGCCAGACCCTCGGCACGGTGAAACTCGCCGTGAAGAGCGACTACAGCAACGTGATCGACGCCATCTCCCATGGCGCGGGCGATGGATTCACGATCGCGATGAATGTGCTCGCCATGCTCATGGGCTTCA
>JAYTUA010000160.1:0-5912 GCA_043745015.1 Opitutaceae bacterium
GCGCTCACGGAGCGACGCCCCGAGGGCCTCCAGCGAATAGTGCAACCACCAGCGGGCCGCGCCGCCCAGCGGCCAACGGCCGTCGCCGGCGTCATCCAGGATATAGACTGGCACCACCGGCCCGCCGCGCGCCAGTGCCGCGGCCAGGGCGGGATTGTCCTGCAGACGCAAATCCTGCCGGAACCAGACGATCGTGTCGGCCATGGTCGATGAGAGCCGCTCAGAGCGCGTCGTGATACAGCTGCTCGTAGGCACCGACCGTCGTCTTCCACGAGAAATCCCGCTGCATGGCGCGCCGTTGCACCGCCGCATAACCCGCCTTGTCGGCGAACAGCGCCAGCGCCCGCTTCAGGCCGCCGTTGAATCCCTCCTGCGTCGGCGGAAACATGAGGCCCGTGCCGGCGTCGGGCGCCTTGCCGGCATCAATGACCGTGTCCACCAGTCCGCCCACCTTGCTGACGAGCGGCACCGTGCCGTAGGCCTGGCTGTACATCTGGTTCAGGCCGCAGGGCTCGAACAGCGACGGCATCAGGAAGAAATCCGCACCCGCCTCCACCAGGTGGCTCATGGCCTCGTCCAGCCGCACGCACGCGGCGATCTTGCCGGGATGCGCCGCCGCCAGGGCGTGGATCGCGTCCTCGTATTTCCGGTCGCCGCCGCCGAGCACCACCAGCCGGCAGTCCTGCTGCGCGAAGAAATCCGCTGCTCCCAGCACCAGGTCGAGGCCCTTGCCCGTCGTGAAACGGCAGACCATGCCGAACACCGGGCCTTTAAATTTCTGGTCCCAGCCGAATTCCTGCAGGAGCTTGGCCCGGCAGAGCGGCTTGCCCGCCATGTTCTCGGCGCTGTAGCGCGCGGGCAGGCTGGCGTCCACCGCCGGGTTCCACACCGCCGTGTCGATGCCGTTGATGATGCCGTGCAGGTCGTCAAGCCGGGTGGCGATCACGCCGTCCATGCCGTTGCCGAATTCGGGCGTCTGGATCTCCTTCGCGTATTGCGGGCTGACCGTTGTCACGAGGTCCGCGAACACGATGCCCGCCTTCAGCATGCAAATCTGGTCGTAATACTCCAGGCCATCGATGCCCATCAGCTCCTCGGGCAGGTTCGTGAGCGCAAACGATTTCCTCGGGAAAATCCCCTGGTAGGCGATGTTGTGGATCGTGAAGACGGTCTTGAGCGCGAGCGTCGTGTCGTAGCGCCGCTCGGCATCGCGCAGGAACAGCGGCAGCATCCCCGTCTGCCAGTCATGGCAGTGGACGATGTCGGCCTTGAAATCGGTCAGGCGCAGCAACTCGGCGACCGCCTTCTGGAAGAAGATGAACCGTGCGTCGTTGTCGTCATAGTCGCGTTCGCCCGTCCAATACGGCCGCTGGCGGTCGAAAAATTCCTCGCGGCAGATCAGGTGGAGCGTCAGCCCCGGCCGGGGCTTGAGCGTGAGGACGTCGCCGGCCAGGAAAGCGTCGCCCATCTCGATCTTCAGCCGGTGCGTGAGCTTGGCCCCCTTGGCGTGCGGGCCGTCGAGCACCGTCCGATAACCGGGCAGGAAAACCGCGATCTCATGCCCGCGGTCCACCAGCGCCCCGGTCAGGGCCGCCACCATGTCCGCCAGCCCGCCCGTTTTCAGGTAGGGGAACAATTCGCTGACGGCGTGCGCAATTCGCATGTTGCAACCCTACGGCCCTGCCCGCACGGTGTCACCTGAAAATCCCGGGTCGTTGCGCCCGCGTAAAGACCGCCTCTGCGTGTCTTGTCCTCAATGAATAACTATTCCGAGCGCCTTTTGGCGCATCTCTCCCGTCGTAACTACGTGCCGGCTTCCGCCGACGCCCTCGCCAAGGAGTGGCGCCTCAACCCCAAGCAGCGCCGCGCGTTTGCCACCGAGGTCGATGCCCTCGTCCGGGCCGGCCGCCTCGCCCTCATCAAGGGCGACCGCCTCTGCGTGCCCCGCGAGGCCGACCTCGTCACCGGCAAGATCAACTTCCGCCAGAAGGGCTCCGCCATGGTCGCCCCCGAGGTCAAGGCCACCGAGCCGCGCAAGCCCGCCATCTTCATCTCCGGCGAGGACACCGGCGTGGCCCTGCAAGGCGACAAGGTCGTCGTCCGCCTGCGCTCGCCCAAGGAACGCGATTTCCCCCACTTCCTCAAACCCGGCGAACAGGCCGGCCGCGTCATCAAGATCCTCGAGCGCGGCGCCGCCACGCTCACCGGCACGCTGCAGCGCGGCCCTTCCTACTTCTACGTCATGCCCGATGACCCGCGCATCCCGCACGACATCATCGTCGACGATCCCGCCAAGGCCGGGCTCCGCCCTCCCGCCGTCGTCGGCGACAAGGTCGTCGTCCACCTCAACGAGTGGAAGGAGCGCCACCTCAATCCCGACGGCACGGTCACCCAGCGCCTGGGCCGCGCCTTCGAGCCGCGCGCCGAGCTCGCCGCCATCTTCCACAAATACAATCTCGCCACCTCGTTCCCCGATCCGGTTGTCCGCGAGGCCGCGGCGATTCCCCCCGAGGTCCAGCCCGGCGACCTCGCCGGTCGTCGCGACTACCGCGCCATCCCCACGTTCACCATCGACCCGGACGACGCCAAGGACTTCGACGACGCCCTCTCCGTGGAATACCTCGACGGCGGCGAAGTCCGCGTCGGCGTCCACATCGCCGACGTCAGCCATTACGTGAAGCCCGGCACCGCCCTCGACCGCGAGGCCCAGCTGCGCGGCAACTCCACCTACCTCGTCGGCACTGTCGTGCCGATGCTCCCCGAGAAACTTTCCAACGGACTGTGCTCGCTCGTCGAGGCCAAGGACCGCCTCACCAAGGCCGCGCTCTTCATCTTCACGCGGTCGGGCGCCATCAAGCACGTCGAGTTCGCCAACACCGTCATCCGCAGCCGCAAGCGCCTCACGTACAAGCAGGCCTATGCGCTGATGTTTGAGGACGACCACGCCAAGATCCGCCGCCTCCCCCTCCCCGGCGCGCACCAAACCGGCTCGACGGGCCGCGCCCTCAGCGAACTCGCCCCGGCCGAACTGACCGAACTCCAGAAATGGGTCCGCCAGCTCTGGACCCTCGGCAGCAAGATCCGCAAGGAGCGCATGGCCGGCGGCTCGCTCGACCTCGACATGCCCGAGACCAAGATCTTCGTCGACGCCGAGGGCTACGCCGACCGCATCGAGAAGATCGAGAACGACGAGAGCCACCAGCTCATCGAGGAGTTCATGCTCCTCGCCAACGAGGCCGTCGCCCGCCTCACCCGCACTCACAAGCTGCCTTCGCTCTACCGCGTCCACGACGATCCCGACGAGACCAAGCTCGCCGACCTCCGGCAGTTCCTCGCCACCTTCGGCATCAAGGTCGGCGACCTCATGCACCGCGACGAGGTCGTGCGCCTCCTCGCCCAACTCAAGCATCATCCGCAGGGCTTCATCCTCCGCACACAGCTGCTCCGCTCCATGCGCAAGGCCTGCTACCGCGCCACGCCCGACGGCCACTACGGCCTCAACAAAAAAGACTACACGCACTTCACCTCGCCCATCCGGCGCTACTCCGACCTCGTCGTTCACCGCGTCTTCGGCACCTACCTCGCGAAGCAGCCCGGCTACCGCGCCGTGCACATCGACCAGCTCGCCGAGCACCTCAGCCTCACCGAGATCAACAGCACCGAGGCCGAGCGCGACTCGGTCAAGGTGAAGCTCATGGAGTATTTCGACCGCGAGGCCGAGCGGAAGAAGAAGACCGTCTTCCCCGCCATCATCACCGACGTGCGCAACCACGGCTTCTTCATCGAGCTCTCTGACGCCGGCGCCTTCGGCATGGTGCCCGTCTCGTCGCTCAAGGACGACTTCTACGTCCTCAACGGTGCGGGCACGGCCTTCATCGGCCGGAAGACCAAGCGCAAGTTCGAGCTCGGCCACAAGATCGAGGTCGTCGTGGACAAGGTCGACCGCCAGCGCCGGCTGATCGACTTCACCGTGCCGTGAGGCCACCGGATTTTTGCCACGGATAGCACTGATGATCACGAATGGAGCCAACTCGATCGCGGAAACACGGAACTGTAGGCGGGGTGCCCCCACCCCGCGTGCCTTGGGCCTGCTGTCCAGGGAATATCCGGAGGGATTCACCACGAAATACACGAATCACACGAAAGTGGATTGGGATAGAGCCAATTTCAGTTTTCGTGTCTTTCGTGGTTAACTCCGACTGAATCGCCTTGGTTGCATTTGGGCCTTTGCGCCTTCTTTAGCTGTCCCATCTATCCGTGTTCATCCGTGCCATCCGTGGCTAAAATCAATCTCCCATGAACCGGCTCCGGCAAATCGACCGTTTCCTCACCCGGTTGCTTTTGCGCGCGTTATTCTTTTTCTGGCCGCAACGAACCATGAAACACTACGACTTCGCCGATAAATTCCACGCCTTGTACGACAAGGCCGTGAAGACCTACGCCGCCGGTCAATCCGACCAGGCCGCCTACTTCACCGCCGCCGAGCAGGCCTTCCTCGCGGCCAACGGTATCAGCGTGCAGGCCATGTATGACTACGCTGAGGACCACAACAGTGACGGCGAACCCGGCTACGACTGCGCCCTCGCCATCGAGACCATCCGCCGCGACTACTTCCTCAGCGTCCAGCAGGGCAAACCCTCCACCGCGGTGCTCGATGTGGCGAAGATGCCCGCCAAGGCCGACGCCGTGCAGGGCATCGAGTGGCTCCCGCGTCTCATCCCGAAGGCCAAGGCCAAGCTCCGCGGCGAACTGCCGGCCAGCCTGATGTATTCCTGCGGCGGCGACCGGAATTTCTTTCGCGCCCACGACATCCACCCCGCCGAGTTCCTCAGCCTCGTCTGGCGCAACCTCGACAACGACTCCGCCACCATCGACTGGGTGGTGAAGCGTAGCTCAACGAAGTAGTCTGCATTCAGCACACCCACGAATACACGCCTCCCTGCCTGGCATTCCTCTGTATCGAGGGATTTTTGTCATCTGGATTGATTCCCCTCTATCAAGAGGGGTGGCGCGAAGCGACGGGGTGTGTTGGCTTGGCCTGGTTGAGAGCAATGAATGCAGGTCAGCTCCCATCGCCAGCTTCCCGCTTGCATCCGTTGAGGTCGTTTCTACCCTGACGTCATGGCAATGCCCATCAGTTTGGCCCGGCAGATCGGCAAGCTCACCGCCCGGGAAAAGGCGGCCCTCGCTGACCACCTCTGGCGCGAGGCCGAGCAGAAATTCAAGCCTTCGGCCGGCCAGTTGGCCACGCTGGATCGGCGAGCCGCTCTGGCGTCAGGCAATCCGCAGCACACCCGCTCTCTGGGTGACGCCGTGCGCCAACTGAGTCGATGAAGCCTTTTCGTGAGGCGGCCGGCTATGCCGGCGATCTTCAAGCCGCCTACGATTACTATAAGGGTTACAGTCTCGCTGCGGCACAGCGATTCCTGTCCGCCTACGAAGCCGAGATCGCCATCGTCACCGTGCATCCTTCGGTCTGCTCGGTCCGCCGACACGGTTGGCAGCAAATGCCCATCCGGCGGCACCCCAACTAGTCGATTTTCTACAAGGAACTGTCCTACTGCTGGCTGTTTGGCGGCATCATCTCCACCCTCCGCGACCCCGACCTCATCCAGGCCCGGCTGCTCATCCGTGAGGTATCGGATGAAGCCGGCAAATAGTCCGCAAACCCGGGACTTGCGAACGCGGTCGGACGCGATTGGCTGAGGGTTCATGCCCCGCATTCCACTCGAGGATAATTTCACCGACGTCATCGGCAAGGCCCAGCGCGGCCACCAGCTGACGGATGACGCCCTCGCCACCAAGGCGGGTGTCACCCCCGCCGAGGTGCAGGCCGTCAAGGGCGGCGAGATCCGCGATCACGTCATCCGCGCCCTCGCCCGGCCGCTCCACCTCGAGCGCGAGACCCTCCT
>JAYTUA010000161.1:0-5897 GCA_043745015.1 Opitutaceae bacterium
CTCCACGAACACCGCCCGGTGGTCGCTGGCTTCGCGGGTGCCGGCGCCGTCCCAGATCGTCGCCCGGTCATGGGCGACCAAGGGCTTTAGCGCCGGCGAGACCAACACGTAGTCGAGACGGCTGTAGCTGTCCTCCTTGCGGTAGTAGTGTGTCCAGGTATCACCGCGCGAGTCCGCCGCGGGCAGAATCTCCCCCAGCTCCAGGTTGCCCCGTTTCTGCAGGGCCGACACCGGCCGGCTCATGCGGGTGTCATTCCAGTCGCCGCAGAGGATGAACCTGGCCTTCGCCGGATCGGGATAACGCGCTAGCACAAGGTCGCGCACGGCCTCCGCCTCGAGTGTCCGCCGGATCGCACTCTCGGGATCATCCTTCCGCTCGGTGAATTTGCTCTTGAGATGAATGACGAACACCGAGACGTCGCCTTCGCGGGTGGCGAAGATCACCTCGAGCACCCCGCGCTTCACCACGTCGGGCTGGCCAAAATACTTGATCGGCACCGCGGCGTGGCGCCGCACCTCCTTGAAGGGCACCTTCGCCAGCAGGGCGACGTGCCGGTCGGCGTCCGCCGCCTCCAGCACGACCGTGTGCGGATAATCCTGACCGGCCAGTTTCAACTCGCGCTGGAACTCGGCGAGAAATTCCTTCTTCCCCATCTCGCACACGGCGAGGATATCGGGCGCGATCCCGGTGATGACCTGCCGCAGCGCGGCCTTCTCCTTCTCCGGCTTCGGATAGGCCGGGCGATAGACGCCGTCCACCATCCGGTCGGCGATGGTGTAGTTCTCGAGGTTGTAGGTGGCGACCGTGAGCGCCGCCTGGGCTATATTGCCCGCTATGAAAACAACCCAGACAAAGAAAGTAGAACGAGCCGCTTGCCCGCGAATACACGCCAATTGACGCAAATAGTGATCAATCATGTGGCTCCTGATTCTGATAGTCTAAAGATTGGCGTTTATTCGCGTCATTCGCGGGCGAATCCTCAGCCCTGCAACGCCCGTTCGCGTTCGACCAGCGTCGGGTGCGAGTAATACACCGCGCTGTAGAGCGGGTGCGGTGTGAGGTTGGCGAGGTTTTTCTGCGAGAGCTTGCGCAGCGCACCCGAGAGCGAGGCCGGCCCGCCCATGGCGTCCCGGGCAAAGGCATCGGCCTCATACTCGTGCTTGCGCGACACCCAGTTGCCGATGGGCGAAAACCAGAACGTCGCCAGTCCGCCCAGCAGACCAAAGAGCAGGAAGGTCGGCGCGGTGGCCCCGGCGGGCAGGTCGAAGGCCGGGTTGAACCACGGGGCCGTGGTCAGCCACGCAATGGCGGCGAAGGCCCCGGCCTGCAGCAGCGCCATCGTGACCAGCCGCTGCGGGATGTGGCCGCGCCGGTAATGGCCGATCTCGTGGGCGAGGACGGCCTCGAGTTCATCCTGCGCGAGCTGGGCCATGAGGGTGTCGAACAGCACGATGCGGCGGAAGCGGCCGAAGCCCGTGAAAAACGCATTGGAGTGCGCCGAGCGCTTCGAGCCGTCCATCACCTCGATGGCCGACGCGCGAAAACCCGTGCGGTCGGAGAGCGCCAGCAGGCGCGTGCGCGCCTCGCCCTCGGGCAGCGGCGTGAGCTTGTTGAAGAGCGGCAAAATAAGTTTCGGATATAGCACCAGCATCAGAAGCTGGAAGCCGAAGAGCAGCCCGAAGCCCCACACCCACCACCCCGGCCCCACCCAGCGGACCAGCGCCAGCAGCGCCCACGCCAGCGGAAAGCCGATCGCCAGGCCGAGCAGCGTGGACTTCACCTGGTCGGCGACCCAGAGCCGCAGCGTGCTCTTATTAAAGCCGAACTTCGCCTCCAACCGGAATTGCGCCCACCACGCCAGCGGCAGGCCGGGCAGGCCGATCAGGATCATCGTCGCCACCAAAAACAGCGCGCCGCTCCACGCCGCGCCGGGCGCGAGGCCGTCAAACATCGCCCACAACCACGGCAGCAAGCCGCTGAAAACCACGACGGCCAGCACTCCGGCCTCGTAGATCATCTCCCCGGAGCCGAAGCGGCTTTTCGCCAGCGTGTAGTCGGCGGCCTTGGCAAAGGTGGCCTCGTCCATCACGCCGGTGAGCGCGGGCGGCAGGGCCCCGGCGCGCCGCCGCACCTCGAAGCGGTTGAGGGCCTCCAGGCCCAGCTGGGCGGCAAGGCGGGCGAACATCAGACCAACAACCGTGATAGGCAGCCAATGCATAGGCCGAGCACAGACAGCTTTCGGCCACCCGGCCAGCCAGAAGAACCGGAACCAGAAATCGCGGAAGCGCAAAAGGGCGGAATCACCAAGCCAATTCACCCCAAGACTTTCCGCGTTTCCGTCCTTTCGTGTTTCCGCGATCGCTCTGCTTGTTTTGCGGCCTCAAAGATTTATTGAAATCATCGGAGCCCGACTCACAGTGGCGGCGTGGATCCCGACAAGACCGCCAAACTCAGTTTCGAGGCCGCCCTCACCAAGCTTGAGGCCATCGTTGATTCGATGGAATCAGGCGACGTACCGCTGGCCGAGCTGCTGGCCAAATACGAGGAAGGCAGCAAGCTGCTCAAGGTCTGCGAAGGACGCCTCAAGGACGCCGAGCTCAAGATTGAGAAACTGAAGAAGGCCAAGGACGGCAGCGCCGCCTTCGAGCCGTTTGAATCCAGCCGCGCGGAATAACCGCCGGCCCGCATCCGTTCCCTGATGAACACCTCTCCGCCCGTCCCCACTCTCCTCTCCCGCATCGCCGGCCCAGCTGACGTCAAGGCCCTCGCCGCCGCGCAACTGCCGCAACTCGCGCAGGAAATCCGCGACGAACTGATCGAGGTCACCTCGCGCAACGGCGGCCACATCGGGCCCAATCTCGGCGTCGTCGAGCTGACCATCGCGCTGCACCGCGTCTTCAGCACGCCGGAGGACCAGCTGGTCTTCGATGTCGCTCACCAGGGGTATGTGCACAAGCTGCTCACGGGCCGCGGCGGTGAATTCTTCGCCAAGCTGCGGAAGTCCGGCGGCGCGTCGGGCTTCCTCTACCGCCGCGAGAGCCCGCACGACGCGTTCGGGGCCGGCCATGCCGGCACCGCCCTCTCCGCCGCGCTCGGCATGGCCACCGCCCGCGACCTGCGCGGCTCGGCCGAGCACGTCGTCGCCGTGTGCGGCGACGCCGCCTTCACCTGCGGCGTGACCCTCGAGGCCCTGAACAATGTCGTCAGCTCCACGAAGCGCCTCATCGTCATCCTCAACGACAACGAGTGGTCGATCGCCAAGAACGTCGGCGCCATCGCCGGCTACCTGAACCGCCTCAGCACGAGCCCGACCTACAACAAGCTGCACCACGACGTCGAGGCGTTCTTCAAGAGCTTCCCCACCGGGGTGGAGATGAACAAGGTTTACCACAAGTGGAAGCGCGAGACGAAGGACTTCTTCGTCGAGTCGTCCCTCTTCGAGAAATTCGGCCTGCGCTACCTCGGCCCGGTGGACGGCCACAACCTCGACGCGCTGGTCAAGAACCTGGAGTTCGCCAAGCACTGCGACGTGCCCGTGCTCATCCACGTGCTCACCAAGAAGGGCAAGGGCCTCGAGGCCGCCCTGGCCCACCCGGAAAAATTCCACGGGGCCAGCCCCTTCGATCCCGACACCGGCGAGAACGTGCGCCCCATCCCCGGCACCCCGCCGAACTATCAGGAAGTCTTCGGCGCGGCGCTCGCGCGCTTTGCCCGGCAGAATCCCAAGGTGCTCGGCATCACCGGCGCCATGCCGAGCGGCACCGGCCTCTCCCTGCTCGCCAAGGAGCTGCCCGGCCAGTTCTTCGACGTGGGCATCGCCGAGGAACACGCGGTGCTCTTCGCCGCCGGCCTCGCCACCAAGGATTTCCGCCCGGTCTGCGCCATCTACTCGACCTTCCTCCAGCGCGCCTACGACCAGATCATCCATGACGTCTGCCTGCAGAACCTGCCGGTGACCTTCTGCCTGGACCGCGCCGGCCTCTCGGCCAACGACGGCCCCACGCACCACGGCCTGTTTGACCTCAGTTACCTGCGGTGCGTGCCGAATGCCACCGTCATGCAACCGAAGGACGAGGACGAGCTGGTGGACATGCTGCACACGAGCCTGCATCTCCCCGGCCCGGGCTTCATCCGCTATCCGCGCGGGGCCGGCACCGGCGCTGCGATCAAGTCCGATCCCGTGTTGCTGCCCGTCGGCCAGGCCGAGGTGCTGCGCGTGGGCACCCAGATCATCATCTGGGCTCTCGGCAACATGGTGCAGGAAGCGCTCAAGCTCGCCGCGCACCTTGAGCGCGATGAGCAGATTTCCGTCGGCGTCGTGAACGCCCGCTTCGTGAAGCCGCTCGACCACCGCCTCCTCCTCAGCCAGGCCGCGGTCGTGCCGCTGATCGTCACAATGGAAGACCACGTCGTCGCCGGCGGTTTTGGCAGCGCGGTGCTGGAAGCTTTGCAGGACGCCCATTGCCCCACGGCCGTCGAGCGCATCGGCTGGCCCGACCAGTTCGTGGAGCACGGCAACAGCGTGGACCTCCTCCGGGCCGCCTACGGCCTGGCCCCCGATGAGATCGCCCGCCAGGTGCTCGCCCGCTGGCGGGGCCTGCAGGCGGAGAAGCCCTCCGTGGACGTGTGAGTCTGGATGTGGGAGGGGCTTTAGGCCCCGACTAACTCGGTCCACCCGAACTGTCGGGGCCTAAAGCCCCTCCCACATTCCAGGGCAAAGCAAAAGCCGCGCCCCGTTCGGGTGCGCGGCTGGAAGTGGAGCTGGGCTCCGGCTTACTTCTTGGCTTCAGGCTTTTTCTCGATCTTGCCGCTGCCTTTGCACTTCTCGCAGTTGTTGCCGAGCTTCGCCGCTTCGGCGCAGCATTCGTGGGTGCACTTTTCGCCTTTGGCCTGGGCCTTCGCGCAGCAACCTGCTTGCTTTGACACGGGGGCATCAGCGGCGAACATGACACCGACGGCGATAAGCGAGACGGCGGCGAGCGTGAGGAGGAATTTATTGGATTTCATATGATTTATTGGGGGTTGGCTGACAGTTGAGGGCTACGACAAAGTCCGCCGGAGCTAAAAGCTATGGCGGACAATTTTATTTCCACTTTGGAAAGAAATTTGGTGCGGGCGGAGGGAATCGAACCCTCCTCTCATGCTTGGGAAGCACGCATAATACCGATATACTACGCCCGCAAAGAACAGGAGCTGGACTAAAGCCATCGCGCCCGGGTTCCGCAAGTCATGAATGCTCCAGGGAGTACGCCAGTTGGGTGTAGGTCGGGCTTTATGCCCGACACCCAAGCGCACTCTGTCGGGGATAAACCCCGACCTACCAATGAGCGGGCCGGCAGTCAGATTCCACTCCGCCCCGGTCACGAATAGCTCCGCCGACCTTCCAGCGAACTCTTGAGGGTGACGGCGTCGGCATACAGCACCCCGCCGCCGCTCGGCAGCCCAAAGCCGATGCGCGTGACCTTGACGCCTGTTTTAGGCAAACGCTCCGTGAGGTAATGGCAGGTCGCCTCGCCCTCCACGTCGTTCGACAGGGCCAGGATCAATTCCGTGATCTCGCCCGTCGCGATGCGCTGCAGCAACGGCGCGAAGTTCAAGTCCTCCGGCGCCACCCCGCGGATCGGAGAGAGTTTCCCGTGCAACACGTGATAGCGGCCGCGATAAGCCCCCGACCGCTCGATGGCGGCAAGATCCTGGACGTTTTCGACCACGCAGACCTGGCCGGTGCGGCGCTTTTCCTCGGCGCAGACCGGACATTGCGCCTCCTCCGACAAATTGCCGCAGACGGTGCACCGGCTGACCTTTTTCGCCGCGGCCTCCAGGGCCGTGACCAACTCGGGCAGCCGGCCCGGCTTCTCGACCAGCAAGTGGAGGGCGATGCGCTCGGCCGAACGGT
>JAYTUA010000162.1:0-1541 GCA_043745015.1 Opitutaceae bacterium
AGATCCTGGATCTCGTCCGAACGATAGATCAGCAACCCCTGCCCGGTCCGGCCGAAGGAGGATCGCAGCATGGCCCGGGCGACGGCCTCGGCCGGGATGGCCCGGTATTTGCGCAACGGCCCGCGCAGCATCGGCTCTGCCAGCCAGAGCACCGCGGCCATCACCCTTTCACCCAATCTTGGCCGGGATCGTGGACCCAAGAGCAGGCTCGGTCGGAAAACGGCCAGAGTATCGAAATCCAACACCTGCAACGCCGCCTCGGTCTCACCCTTGACCCGGTTATAGAAAGCCCGGGAAACCGCGCTGGCGCCGAGCGACGACACCACGAAGAACCGCCGGGCCCCGCCCCGTCCCGCCGCCCACGCGAAGGCCAGCACCGCCCCCTGGTCCACGGCCCGGAAATTCTCCCGTGAACCCGCCTGCCGGATCGTGGTGCCGAGGCAGCAGAAGGCGTCGTCGCACCGCAAGCCGGCTGCCAGCCGATCCAGCGCCGCAAAGTCCCCGACCACCTGCCGCAGCTTGGGATGCTCCATCGCCAGCTCCCGGCGCCCGAGCGAAATCACGCAGTCATATTCGGCCGCCGCGAGCAATTGCGACAAGAGACAACTCCCCACGAGTCCGCTGGCGCCGGCGATAAGGGCGGTAGGCATGCCGAAACCATGACGCCTCCCCACCGGCCGGCAACGCCGCACTGCGCCCGCGGTCCCACATCCGGGAAATCCGGTCAGCGGTTATAAATTTTCCGCCGCCCGAATGTTGCCGGCGGACAAACCCGGCCATATTTTATCACCATGAAAAAGCTCGAGCTGAGTGACGAGGCCCGGGTCACGCCCTCCGGCGACACCCTCGTGTTTTATCTCGGCGGCACGGACTTCACCCGGCTGGCCGACCCGGCCGACCGCTACCTCTCGCTCCTGGCCTGGTGTGCCCGCCACTACGCCGGGGACTTCGCCGACTTCATTGCCCACCAGGAGAGCGGGCGGCGTTACCTGACCTGGAACCGCGAAGAGATCAACGAGGCCCGCAATCGCAACCACGCGCGCCAGATCGATGGCACGCAGTTTTGGGCGGTGATGACCATTGATGACACCACCCGGGGCCGGTTTGTGTGCCGCCTGCTGGAGTTCATCGGGTGCCACGACCAGACGGTGACGCAGGCCAGCCGAGCGCTCGGCCTGGCGCTGCTGAGTGCGTGACACACCCCGCCCTGACGGGCACCCCTCTCAAGAGGGGATCACCGGCAGTGCAGCACAAAATCCCCTCTAGGAAGAGGGGTGGCGCGCAAGCGCCGGGGTGTGTTTAGGATTGTCCGTTCTCCACCCGCCCGCTCAACTGCCCCCGTGAGCGAGCCCATCCCTCCGCCCGAATCGAAGCGCCGCGACTTCCGAAATTTTTTCCAATCCGTCGGCTATGCCATCGAGGGATTCTGGGCGGCGCTGAAGCACGAGCCTTCCTTCCGCGAGGACCTGATTTTTGTCATCATCCTCACGCCGCTGGCCGTCATCCTGCCGGTCAACGCCGTGTCCACGGCCGTGATGATC
>JAYTUA010000163.1:0-22613 GCA_043745015.1 Opitutaceae bacterium
GATGTTCTGCGCCGCGGTGCGGCCGCCCTTCCAGTCCTTCTTGCTCGGGCCGTCCACCGTCTTCTGCGTGGCGGTGTAGGCGTGGACGGTCGTCATGAGACCTTCCTCGATGCCGAAGCCTTCCTTGAGCAGCACGTGGACGATCGGCGCGAGGCAGTTCGTCGTGCAGGAAGCGTTGGAAATGATGCTGTGCTTGGTGAGGTCCAGTTTGTCGTCGTTCACGCCGATGACGACGGTGATGTCCTCGCCCTTGGCCGGGGCGGAGATGATGACCTTCTTGGCGCCCGCCGTGATGTGGCCCTTGGCCTTCTCGGCCTCGGTGAACAGGCCGGTGGACTCGATCACCAGGTCGACGCCCAGCTTGGCCCACGGCAACTCGGCCGGGGACTTGGCGGAGACGACGAGGATGTCCTTGCCGTTGACCACGAGCACGTCGTCCTCGGCCTTGTCGGCGGCGGACTTCCGGGACGACACCGTGCCGGCAAAGCGGCCCTGGGTGGAGTCATATTTCAGCAGGTAAGCCAGGTTGTCGGCCGGGACGATGTCGCCGACGGCGACGACATCGAGCTCCTTGCCGAGGAGGCCCTGTTCGACGAGGGCGCGGAAAACGAGGCGGCCGATGCGACCGAAACCATTGATTGCTACTTTGACAGCCATAGTGGGTGTGGGTTGGTGAACGTTGAGAACGACGACTGAAATGCCCGGCATGGGCTTTGGCAAGTGCGATGCTCGAATTGGGCCATAATCCGCGCTGCAGTTGGCAGTATTTGCGTAATAAACGGTGGACCCGGCACCCGCCGCGACGGTCAGTCACAAATCCACAGGCTGCACCCCAGCCCGGGGAGGAATACCCCCGCCGGCGACAATTGCGCGGGGGCGGGCCGGCTCTCGGGGTAGAAGCATTCGTGGTCGGCCACCAGCAGCCAGGCCCGCTCCGCAAACTCCCCGAGCGGCACGACGGTGTCGTCCGTGTGCGGATTGATGGCGAACATCAGGCGCGACCCTCCCTGGCTGCCGTCGGCGTTGTAGATGGCCGCCAGCGCCGGCTGCCCGGGGGTGCTGAAGCACTGGAAAAATCCCTCCGAGGGCCGCGACCACTGCCGCAGCAACTGCCCCCGCGCCGAGCGCCGGAAGGCGATCCAGTCCGCAAAATACTTGTGCGTGGCCGGGTAGCGCGCCAGCCGCCGGTAATCGAGCGCGTTGAGGTCGCCCCGCTGGTAGGTGTTGGTCACCCCGTGCTTGCTCCGCAGGAAATCCTGCCCCTCCGTCAGCAGCGGGATGCCGACCGAGGCCAGCAAAATCGCGGCCATCAGGTGCGTGCGCTGCCGGTCGTTCTGCGTGGGATGGTGGCCGTTGTGGTCCGGGTTCTCCGTGATGTTGTCGAGCCAGGTGCGGTCGTCGTGCGACTCGGTGTAGTTGACCGTCTGCGCGGGCCAGAAGGCGAAGTGCCACGGCGAGCCCTTGAGGAAATACTCCAGCTTGTCCGCCGCGCCCCGGCCGTGGACGTAGTCGCGCAGGAAGTCCCGGTAGCCGTCGTTCCACGAGGCGTAACCCGTGGGCCGCAGCGCCGCGGCGATATGCCCGCGGAAGCTCCACGGCTCGGCGATCAGGATCACGTCGGGCTTCACCTGCTTCACCGCCACCTCGATGTCGCGCAGCACCTCCACGCCGATCAGCTCGGCCAGGTCGAAGCGGAAGCCGTCCACCCCGTAGACCTCGATGAGTTGCACCAGGCTGTCGACGATCAGCCGTTTCGCCATCGCCGAGCGGCAGCGCAGGTCGTTGCCGCAACCGCTCCAGTTCGCCAGCGTGCCGTCGTTGCCGAGTTCGAAATAGTAGAGCTTGTCGATGAACAGCAGGTGCGCCGGCACGCCCACGTGGTTGTAGACGACGTCGATGACCACCGCCATGCCCTGCCGGTGGAAGGCCGCCACCAGCTCCTGCAGTTCCTTGACCGGCGACGCGCGGGCCCCGTCCAGCCCGTAGCTGCTGGCGGGCGCGAAGTAGCTGGTGGGCATGTAGCCCCAGTGGTATTCCGCGCGGGTCTGGCCGTCGGCCTCGTGGACCGGCTGCAGCTGCACGCAGTTCACGCCGAGTTTCTTCAGGTAGAAATCCGGGCTCTCCACCCATTGCCGGAGCCCGGCGAACGTGAGCCGCTCCTCCGCCTTGAGGGTGATGGGCGCGTGGGCCGTGAGGTCGCGCACGTGCGCCTCGACCATCACGAGGTCCTGCCAGGCCGGCGTCGGGAACGACCGGTCGCCCCGCCCCACCCACGCCGGGTCAAGCACGATGCCCGGACCGTCGCGGCTGACGGTCGCCCGCGCGTAGGGATCGAGGATTTTCTGCCCCGGATGAAAATGGCCGAACACATCATGCGGACCGCTCACCGAATACCAGTAATACCAGCCGTGCAGGTTGCGGTTGAGGTGCGCCTCCCACACCCCCTGCCAGCCCCCCTCCTCCCCCTTCCGGTCCAGTTCATAGCCGTAGGCCTGGCTCATCTCGTCGAGCTTCTCGCACAGGAACAGCCGCACGTGCTTGGCGCGCGGGGCGAACAGCCGGAAGGTCGTCTCGCCGCGCCCGATGAGCGCGCCGAGCGGCAGGTCGCTGCGCATTTCATGGAAAAACTTCCCCAGCCGCACCCGCGTCTTGGGCGCCTCGCGGCCGTCGCGCACGTGCACGACCGAGTAGGTCTGGTTGAGCAGGACCGGCTCGGTCGTGGTGAAACGGAAAAGATTGCGCCCGGTGCGGTCGCGGAGGATGGCGCGGTTGAACCGGCCCTTGGCATCGGGCACCAGGTTGGTGGCGTCCCGCGGCAGCTCGAGCCACCGGTTGTCGGCGGTCACGAACTTGAACTGCTGCGGCGGATCCGTCAGCAGCGGCGGCGCGGGTTTGCGCAGCAACCACACCGCGCGGCCGTTCAGCTCGCCGGATTCCATCCGCCACTCCGCCTGGCCCACGGCGGCCTGCCAGCCGTTGAAGTCCCCCGCCACATAGACCGGCGTCTCCGCAAAGTTCACCCAGCTGTGTTCCGCCGGGTCGAGCATGAACACCAGCTGCCCCGCCTCGTCCACATAGTAGGCCGCCTCGTCGGCGTAGAGCGACGGGGCCGCCGGGCTCAGGTCCGTGAAGTCAAACGCCTTGTCGCCCGGCGCCAGCAACGGCAGCGCTTCCGCGGTCCAATCCGCCCCCATCTCGATGATCCCCGCCGACGGTGAGATCAGCCAGGCCCGCGCGATGCGATGGGCCTGCTCAAGGGTGAAGGGGGCGCGGGTATGCACGGCGAAGGGAGGAGTGCGATACTCCAGCAATTGCCGCGCCACCGCAAGCGGACAACTGCACCAGGATTTTTTGCCCGGGCCTATTTGGTGATTTTTGTGCTTTTGGTGGCCAAGCGGGTTCCCTTGCCTAGTTTGCCCTCCAGCATGGCCCGTATCCTCGTCGCACTGTCGGGCGGAGTCGACAGCTCCGTCGCCGCGCTCCTGCTCAGGCAGCAGGGGCACGACATTGTCTGCGCCTACATGAAGAACTGGATCAACGAGGACCAGGTCATCGGCCACTGCCCGTGGATGCAGGACATCGACGACGCCCGCGCCGTGGCGGAGAAAATCGGCATCGAGTTCCGCGTCGTCAATCTCATGGCGGACTATCGCCGGCTCGTGGTGGATTACCTGCTCGACGGCTACCAGCGCGGCCTCACGCCCAACCCCGACGTGATGTGCAACCGCGAGATGAAATTCGGGGTGTTTGCGAGCTACGCGAAAGCCGAGGGCTTCGCCGCCGTCGCCACCGGGCACTATGCGCGGCGGGTGGACGTTTCTGATTCCGCTGTAGGTCGGGCTTTACGCCCGACTGTCGGGGATAAACCCCGACCTACATCAACACAAACCTTCGCCCTCCTTGAGGGCATCGACAAAAACAAGGACCAGTCCTACTTCCTCGCGCTCCTCTCGCAGGCCCAGCTCCGTGACGCCCTCTTCCCCATCGGCCACCTGGCCAAGCCCGAGCTTCGCGCGCTCGCCGCCGCCGCGAAGCTCCCGACCGCTGCGAAGAAGGACAGCCAGGGCATCTGCTTCATCGGCGAAGTGAAGATGGCCGACTTCCTCAAGGCCTACGTGCCCGAGCATCCCGGCCCCATCGTCCGCGCCACCGACGGCAAGGTCATCGGCGAGCACCGCGGACTCCACTACTACACGATCGGCCAGCGCCGCGGCATCCGCATCCCGTCCAACACCGACAACGAGGCCTACGTCGTCACCGGCAAACGCGCCAGCGACCACGCCCTGCTCGTCGCCTTCGACCAACCCGACGCGCCTGGCCTGTGGGCCGGCGAGTGCCGCGTGCACAGCCTGAGCTTCATCGGCGAACCCATCATGACGCCCGGCCGGATCGAATGCCGCGTCCGCTACCGCGATCCCCGCGTGGCCATCGATTTCACGCCCGCTTCCGACGGCACGGCCCACGTGAAATTCGCCGAGCCCCAGCGCGCCCTCGCCCCCGGTCAGATCATGGCCCTTTACCGCGGCGAGGAACTCCTCGGTGGCGCGGTGTTCGCCTGAACCGAAAGTTGGGTAGTGGATCAGTTTGGTTTCCCCCACCGTCCCGCTCGTTTGTAGGTCGGGGTTTACTTGTCAGGCCATAGCTTGCAGAGCGACGGCTGATCCCCGACAGATTGCGCTTGGGCGTCGGGCATAAAGCCCGACCTACATCAAACCAACCCACCACGAAAGTTCTGTTAAGGCCCTTGGTTTTTCGGGGTGGTTATTCGGGGCCCAGCCTGCCAAGCATAGGACCGCGCCATGCCTGCCGACCCCCTCCAACTCACCCTCGCCGTCCTGGAATACATCGTGGTGTTTGCCGGGGCCGGGCTGGTGTTGTGGTTGCTGTTCAACCGCCGGCAACGCTCCCGCTGGCTCGGCGTGCATACCCTGCCGCAAGTCTCCCTGTCCGTCTCGGAATTCACGCTGGCGGCCGGCCTGATCTTCCTGACGGGTGTCGCGTGCAGCTCTCTGGCCCAACTGGTGCTCGGGCGCATTTTGGCCAAGGCCCAGGATCATGAAGGCCTGCAGCTGTTTGTTTTCAACGTGGCGAATTATGCCGGCGCCCTGATCGGCTGGCGCCTGCTTTTCCCCTACATCCTGCGAACCTGGCAGACCGGACCGGGTGGGCCCCCGCCCCGGTCGACCCGGCAGACCCTGACGTGGACGGAAGCGACGGGCTATGCGGTCGGCACCCTGCTGGTTGCCTTGCCGCTGATCATCCTCGTCAGCCTGGGCTGGACCGAACTGCTCCGCGCCTGCGGCCTGCCCGATGAACCCCAGGACCTGATCGCCCTCTTCACGCAGACCAAATCCGCGTTTGTGGTCGCCGGGATGCTGCTGGTCGCCTGCGTGCTCGCCCCCATCTACGAGGAGCTGCTGTTCCGCGCCGGGCTCTACCGCTATGTCCGCCAGAAGCTCGGCCGCACGCCGGCGCTGCTCATCAGCGGCGCCTGTTTCGGCGCCATGCACCTTAATTGGGCGGGCTTTCTGCCCCTCGCGGTGTTGGGAATTTTGCTGGCCCTCGTCTATGAGGCCACCGGTTCGATCCGCGTCGCGATCATCGCCCACGGCCTGTTCAATCTCAACACGATCATTCTCCTGCTCTCCGGTCTGACCGGGCCGAATCCATGAGCCCGTTCACTGACCAGCGCGCCCGGTCGGTCGGCGCCCGTGGCGAACAGCGGCTGATCACCGAGATCCGCCGCTGGCTCGGCGACGCCTCGCCGGCCGCGCCCTTCGGCATCGGCGACGACTGCGCGGTCATTCCGCCGACCCGGCACCACCAGCTCGTCACGACCGACCCGGTCATTTACGGCCGGCATTTCGATGACCGCGTGCCGGCCCGCGCCGTGGGCGCGAAACTCCTCAAGCGCAACCTCAGTGACATCGCCGCCATGGGCGGCCGGCCCGTGGCGGCGGTCCTCTCGCTGGCGCTGGCCCCCGCGACCAGCGTCGCGTGGCTGCGCGGTTTCTACCTCGGCCTCGCCGATTGCGCCCGGCGCCACGGCGTGAAGATCGTCGGGGGCGACATCACCCAGGGCCCGCGGGGATTCTTCGGCGCGTTCCTCACCTTGCACGGCGAGTCCACCGGCCGGCTCATCACCCGCACCGGGGCGCGGGCCGGCGACCACCTCTTTGTGACCGGCCGGCTGGGCGGGAGCCGGCTGGGCCACCATTATCAATTTTCCCCGCGGCTCGCCGAGGGCGCCTGGCTCTCCCACCGCGCCGAAGTCCTGGCGATGATGGATGTCAGTGATGGCCTCGCCAAGGACCTCGGCTCGCTGACGCCCGCCGGACTGGTGCCCGCCCTCGACGGCGCGGCCATCCCCATCAGCGCCGCAGCCCGACGACTGGCGAAACGTTCCGGCCGGAGCCCACTGCGCCACGCCCTCGGCGACGGCGAGGACTACGAGCTGCTGATTGTCATTCGCGCGAAGGCGGACCTCGCCCGTTTGGAGCGCGACTGGCGGAAACGATTTGCCCGGGTTCCCCTGACGCGCCTCGGCACCTTTGTCCCCCGGAAACGGGTGCCGGCCGGTGCGCTCAACCTCACCGATTATCGCGGCTATGAACATCTGCGATAAACTGCGCCAGGGCATCACGACCGCCTCGGCGGCGGAGACCCGCGCGCTGGCCGCTGAACTCGCCGCCGTCCTGCCACCCGACACCACCCTCGCCCTGCACGGCGACATGGGCGTCGGCAAGACGACCTTCGTGCAGGGCTTGGCGCAGGGCCTCGGTGTGCGCGAACAGGTGACGAGCCCCACCTTTGCCATCTACTCGGTCTACCAAGGCAGAAAATCCAAACTGGTGCATCTCGACGCCTACCGGCTGGAAAATGAACATCAGCTCGACTCGCTGCTGCTGGAGGAATTCCTCACGAGCCCGTGGTGCCTCGCCGTCGAGTGGCCCGAGAAGACCGGTGCGTGGCTGCCCAAGGAAGCCTGGCACCTGACGCTTTCTATCGTGGACGGGGACAAGCACCGGATGAAATTACTGTAGGAGCGGCTTTAC
This sequence comes from Opitutaceae bacterium, assembly GCA_043745015.1. GTDB lineage: Bacteria > Verrucomicrobiota > Verrucomicrobiia > Opitutales > Opitutaceae > Lacunisphaera. The sequence goes on from JAYTUA010000163.1 coordinate 7,056, forward strand.
GCCGCGACCCTTGGGGAATCGGGGCATAAAGCCCCTCCTACAGCCTATCCGGCGCGCCCAGCGGTCGCGCCCTACCCCAATAAAAAAACCCGCTCAACTTGAGCGGGCTTGGGAGAGATCAGGCTTGGACCTCGGGCTTTGGCTCCTCGACCGGCTTGGTCTCGGAGACGACCGGATCGGCCGGCTTGTCCTCCATCTTGTCCGCCATAGCTGTCTCAGCGACGGCGGAAGCTTCAGCGGAGGAGGAGACCGTATCCGCCTCGGAACTTGCAACCGCGGCCGGCGCGGGAGCCACCTCGGGGAAGTCCACCGGATCGTGTTCCTCGTCACTCGCTCCGGCCTTCTTGGCGGCCTGGGGTGCCACCGCCGGCGGGGCGAAGAGCTTGCTGTCGGAAAACTCCGTGACGTAGCCCTCCATGACGAGCCAGCGCAGATCATTGCTCATCTTGCGCAATTTCTCGGCCTGCTCGGGCGGCAGGGCCGTGAACGGGGCCTGCGATGGCGTCGTGCCCTCGGGGGCCGGGGCGGCGGGCGCGGCGGCCTGCAGCGCAGCGAGATCCAGGCCGAGGTAATGTTTCGGCAGGTCCTTCACGTGGACCATCGGGTGCTTCTCGATGAAATCGATGAGCGAGGAAATGCTGTCGGAGAACACCTGGCCGGGCACACGGAAGCGGCGTTTGACCGCGCAGACGTAGGAGACGCCCCGCGAGCCTTTCTTGAAGATGGTGAAGCTCTCGCGACGAAGGCGGCCGCGCAGGGCATTGGCCGTGTCGAGCGGGAAACGGCGCTGGCGCTCGATGTGGCCCTCGAGGGCCCGGCGGATTTCGCCGGGAGGCAGCTTCTCGATGTTCTTGCCGTGGAAACGCACGTTATCCAGGGCGCGGACAACCTTGTCACGGGCGTGCGTCAAGAGATGCAGCCGGGCGTCCTCGATGCTGTCGAAGGTGATGGAGGCCGCCTTGCCCTCCGACTTGTCCGCCATAGCTGTCTCAGCGACGGCGGAAGCTTCAGCGGAGGAGGGAACCGGGGCGGGCGCGGCGGCAGCCTCAGGAGTCGGAGCCGCTTCTGCTACCGGAGCCGCAGCTTCGACCGGAGCAGCCGGAGCTGTTTCAGCCGGATGGGTCTCGACCGGCTTGTCCGCCATAGCTGTTTCAGCGACAGCGGAAGCTTCAGCGGAGGAAGGAGCCGCTGCCGCCAGCGGCGCCGTGGTCGCGGTCTTGGCGACCGGCGGCTTCCAGGTGTAGCGGGTGATCTTCTTCATCTTCTCCAGCCACGCGGCCGCGACCTCGGGCTCGCGCACCGATACGACGCTGTCGCGGAAGCGGTCAAAGGACATGCCCTTGATCTTCGCGGTGTAGTGCTGCTGGAGGATCTGCTGGTAGCGGTGGTAGTTCGGCGGCCCGAGGAGTTCGCCGGTGGTGCCGCACTTGTTGATGATGGGATAGCTGCCCTTCGGCGGATCGACCTCGACCTCCGACATCTCGAAGAAGGCGGCAAGGTTGTGGTTCAGCGCGTGCTGCACCGCGGTCTCCTCCGTGTCGAACGGCAGGTGGTCGGGCAGTGACATGAAGAGCGGTGCGGGCTTCTCGGCCGGCTGGCCCTCCGCGGTGGCGGGCCGCGCGCGCTGGACGACCACCACAAAGCGGTCGTTCTTCTCGAGCACGGCCTTGGTGATCTCGAAGAGCTGGAACGTGCGGCACGAGGCGCGCACGGCCTTCACGATGGCGGCGAAGCCGGTGTCCTCGGGATAGCAGGTCGCGGTAAAATACGGGCTGATGTAGGGCGCGCGATCAAAGGACTGCTCACCACCGCCCTCACGGCGGTCGCCGCGGGGCTCGCCGCGGAATTCGCGGCGCGGGCCGCCCGGGCCACCCCGGTCAAAGCGGCGGGGCTCGCCCCCCGGGCCGGCGGGCGGCCCGGCAGGGGCGTCGGCGGACGGACCACCGGGGCCGGCGGGCTTGCGGAAGGCGCGGCGGTCGGGCCGGGGCGCACCCTGGCCGGGACCTCCGCGGTCGCGCCGGTCACCGCGGTCAAAGTCGCGGTCACGGCGACCGGAAGGAGCGACGGGCTTTACCTCGGTCCACTGCGTGCCGAAGTTGAAGGTCTGCAACTGGCTGAGGTCGATTTTATTCAACCCCTGCTCGTTGGGTTCGTTGGCGGGCTTGGTGTCGTCCATGAATGGGCGTAAAACGGGTGTGGTCACCCGGTATAGTGCTTGGTTTGGTCTAGGTGTTCCACGCGTCCGGTCAGGTCCGCGCGGAATGGCAGTGTGCCCCGGGAGGAAACGGTGACGCAAGCGCATTTCGGGGCTTTACATGAATGGAACGAATCCCCTAATTCGCCCTTCCGTTGGTGAAATGCTCGGGTGGTGGAATTGGTAGACACACACGTTTGAGGTGCGTGTGCCGTAAGGCGTGCAGGTTCGAGTCCTGTCCCGAGCACCAGCCGCCTATGCTTGCAGGCGTAGGCGGGCAGCCAAGTAGGCCCCGGCGGGGCGGCCAAGGAAAAGGCGCTCCGGAGAGCGCGCCTTGAAGTGATGCGAGTGGTTCGCGACCGGACTTAGTAGTCCATGCCGCCACGATGATCACTACGTAAATTTACGTAGTTTGCCCGTTTGTAGAAGAATACGGAGCTCTCTTAGTGTCACTCCTTCGTTTCATACCGCATCTTCAGAATGTCGTTTGCTCACACGAAAACCGGAAGAAATCTAACTCCCATGAAGTGCGCTCTCATTCCTTTGATTTGGCTGCCAGTTGTCATTGTCGCAATCGCTCCACTCCCGGATCTTATCGCTAAACCACTCCAGAATGGAGAACCGCTCTGGCAACTGGCCATAGTAAACATCCAAAGCGCAAAATCTCTAAAGGCTACAAGAGCGGAAAAGACCATCACCGTGCGGGACGGAGATGAGACGCTCCTAGGCTCAACAGAGTCGGTGGAGATACCCACTCTGCAAAATGGAAGGGAGGATTGGAAGAGCATCTCCACTAAAAAGACCGGAGATCCAGGTCTTATAATAAATATGACAACGTTTGCCGACACCGCCCCCGGAGGCGTTCTTGACGGTTACGGTGCCTGGGCCCCCAAGGGCGAGATGCTGCTGGATGGCCAAGCAGTTGCCGTATGGGAAGGTCTGAAGGCTGATACAAAAGACAAAACCACGGCAGTGGTCTGTATCGATCCCAAGTCCGCACTCCCTAAACGCATCATTTTGGATCTTCCGCTGCGATCCCTTGGCGTAACTTCGTTCAAGGTGACCCTGAGCTACGGAATCGGCCCGAAGGGCGCGTGGATTCCCACCAGGACAATCAGTGATATCTATTGTAAGCTGTTTTTCCGAAAACGGCACATTGTCATCACCAGACTGTTTTACGACTGGACCGAGCGGCCAGCGGCATAAATTTATCCGAATGCCGCCTGTGCCCGCACAAAATCGCCAGAGCCCTGAATTCACATGAAAATCACGCTCATTCCCTTGCTTTGCCTTCCACTCGTATTCGCAGCCATCGCCCCTCTGGCTGCACAGGCCGCCGAGCCAACTCGCACTGGAGAACCGCTCTGGCAGTTGGCCATTAAGCGCACCAAGGAAAAGGGTAACTACGTCGCAGGGTGCGTCCTGACCGAAATGAGTATATTCGATGGGGAAGAAAAATTGCTTGGCACAGTCAGTGAAGTGGAGCGGATGGAAAGGGGTGGGGAGAAGAAGCTGCGCTGGAAGACGGAATCGAAGAAACAGACCGGCAGTCCTGGGATGACGATCAAGGCAGATTTTGGCTTACAGGCCGACCCGGCCAGTGCGCTCGAAGGCTACGACGAATGGTATTTGCGTGGTAAAGGTGAGTTAGAGGGCAAGGCGATAGAGGTGTGGGAGGGAATTTCGAAAGCAAATCCGAAAAACAAGGTGATCGTTTCCATTGACGTGGAATCCCAATTTCCGCGGAAGGCTGAGTTCACCATCCCATTTTTTACTCCCTTGGGCTCTCAGCTCGTGAACATGACGCTCACCTACGCGCTCATCTCGGACGGTGTATGGCTACCTGCAATTTCTGTCTGTGACCAAAAAGGTAGGCTCCTGCTGATTAGAAGGCACATCCGTATAGCCAAGACCTACACGGATTGGAAAGCCACCGGACAATAGAATTTTGTCCGCACAGCGTGGGCAACAAACAAAACACCAACCAAAAAAAATGAAAAACATAAGCAAAAGCGAATACTACACCCCGCAAGAACTCGAAACCCGGATTCAGCCCTATGAGATCGAGGAACTTGAATCTCGTCTGGAGATGGTGACATCCTGGTGCACCAGCGGCTGCGGCACGCAAGAACCAGCAGCAAAGTAGTGTAAAGACCGGGGACAGGCTTTACAATAAGCCTGCCCCCGCTTCGCCCGTGCCTCGTGAAACACAATAATCTGTTCCTAGCAACATGCTGCCTCGGCCGATTAATGGGATTTGCCTATCTCCCTTTCTGAACGGCACGGAGTCGCCGCAAAGATATCTCGTCGAAGCGGGAGCTAGAAGTTTTATCGTCAACTTCCGTATGCTGGTGCTCATCGAGGCGCTACAGCTTGCCAGCGAACCTGCCGGCGTAGTCTCCTACATCCAGATGCGGACGAATGAGGTGGTATCCGAGGAGGAGCTCCTCGCCTTGATAACTAGGCTTCCCCCGGCGCTGTTCGATCACCGCATCGCGAGTGAATATATGACACCGATCACCTGCCGTGTTTCCCTGATCCCCGCCGGGGTGGTTGAGCTGATCGCAGCCCGGACCGCGCATCTTTTTGCTGCCCCCTTTTTGACGGCTTTCATGATCGTGGTGGTGGTAGCTATCCCGTTTGCTTTCATGGCGGCACGGGCTAGCCTACCGCAGACGGAGATGGCTTGGGGCACACTTGGTATGCTGGGTCTTGGCTTTATGGTGAGCGCGATTGTGCACGAACTTGGGCATGCTTCGGCTGTGGCGCGGAACGGTGTGTCGCCGGGACACATCGGCTTCGGACTCTACTGGTTTTTCCCGGTTTTCTACACGGACGTAAATGCCGCGTGGAAGCTTCCACCACGGCAGCGGATAATGGTCGATTTGGGCGGCATATATTTTCAGTTGCTGCTTGTGGCTGGCCTCACGCCCTTAGCTTTTATGGGGCCGGCGGTGGAGACGATGCGGCTTCTGATACTCTTTAACCTCTATTCCGTTCTGCAAAACCTGAATCCCATATTTAAAATGGACGGGTATTGGCTGCTGGCCGATGTCGCGCAAATTCCCAATCTTCATGGGAAAACTTTTCACTTCTGGCAGCGAGTTTTCAAGCGCAGCACCGCCGGCCCAAAAACCCAGCTTGTGTTTGTCCTCTACGGTTTCGCGGTGTGCAGCTATTTCGGATATTTAATGGCAATTCTGCCCGGAGCCATCCGTCTGCAGCTGCTACCCCGGATGAGGAATGCCGGAGTGCAAATGGTGCTTTGCACCGAATCATTTCAGCATGCTGACTGGAGCGCGGCGTTCGGGCAATTGGGACTAGCGCTCAAGGCATCATTAGTTCCAGCCATCGCCCTGCTGACATTATTTATGTGGCTTGCCAGTTTGTGGCGTCGGTTCGGGACCCCAGTTCTCAAAACCACGGGTCGCGCTCACTGATGAGACCTATCGTGAAAATACTTGGAGGCCGGCTGGCGAAGCGTAGGAACGACATACATGCAATCGATGAATGTCGGGCGCGGGAAGCCCTTTCTTGCTACTCATTTATGGGGTGCACTAGCCAGAGCGGAGTGAGGGATTTGCTGGAAAACCTCCGTGAATCCTACGCCGCAGCCCGGTCGTTTGCGGAGTCATCGGATTTTCGGCTGGCTATGGCGCGACTCAGGAAAACCGGGCCAGAATGGGAGCCGGCACAAAATTTCCCCAATCACTGCATTCTGCTGGTGGCGAACTGCAGCCTGCGGGCATTGTCGCTGATTGCCGGTGCAAAGATAAAAGGATGGCACCTAGTCGTTGAAGACTGTCCGTTTTCACGAAATTTCATCGCGCCAGTCAGTGCTCGATGTCAAAGCGAGGTGGAGTTTCAGCCGGGCCACTTGCTCCCTGCGAGACTTCGCGAAATCATGCAAACGGAAGGCCATGGCCTCGTCTTGTTTGTCACGTTCTGTGACCGACCGGTGCGCAAGACGGATGAAGGCATCGAAACCGAGGTGGCGGGCGGAAGATATTACTTCTCGGTCGTCGACGCCCTGCTCATGGTTGCCGCCTTCAATAAAGTCTTCGTGCTCGGCAGCGAATTGCGCCAGATAGCCGTTGCTCATCACACGGATTGGGCTACAGGCCTGATCAGTGGGGAAACTCTTTTTCACTACACTAGTCTGTGTAGCGAAGCTTTGTCCGATGTGATCGCCACTACCCCTGGTCAATATATCGGGGTGACGCAGCTAGTCACACGAGGCACGAAGTATCGGGTGATGACCGAAAGAAATAAAAAATCCTTGGTCAAAAGCCTGCTGCATTATTGCCAGATCAGTGGAATGCCGATTCTAGAGCAGAGTTATAACCGGCTTTTGCACAAGTTGGATGCCCCTGACCCGGCTCGCGCGGTGGAATCACATCTGCCCTGACGATGGAATATCTTTGTAAATTCGGCCATTCGGTCCGCAATCGCGTGCTGCGCCACTTTCCTAGATTCTCATTGCGGACTCTTGCATTCCTGTCGTGTCTGCGACACCGGTTTCCGACTGCTCTCCGCCATGAGCTGGAACTCAATCTGAGTCTCGCCTACCCCGCGCTTGGGCGCAGGGAAATCACGCGGCTGGCTCGGAGCATCTTGGTTGCGAACTTGGTAGATGCCGCCGCCCAGTTCAGGCTCGAGTTACTGTCCAAAGAGGCGCTCTGCAAAGAAACCATGGCCGTGCGGATTACTGGATGGGAACACTTGGAGCGAGCCTGCGCTGCCGGCCAGCCTGTGATTCTTGTTACTCCGCATTACGGCAGTTTCATGCAAGCCGCGCTGCGGGTGGCGTTGGAGCAGCAGGGAAAGCCGGTTTATTTCTTCTACAACCCGAGCGAGCGCAATCCCTACGCGGACACCAGCGATGTCCTGATCGACCGCATTGATGACCGCTGTGTCAAGATTCACCATGATCGAAAGGGTGTCATCACGGCATTGCGCGCGCTGAAGAAGGGTGCGATGCTTTGCATTATGCCGGACCAGATCACGCCGGAGGGAGAGGTAGTCTATGTTCCTTTCTTCGGGCGATTCTTCAGCGTTATGCAAGGCGTGGCTTTTTTCGCCCTGAAGGCGAACGCCAAAATTATTCCGCTTTATTGTTTCGCGTCTGCTGGCGGTGAACAGGTGTTGGAGTATCGGGCTCCTATTGCGGTGATGGCGGATCCAAGTCTCGGCGGAGAGGCGCGCCTCTACCAGATTACTATGGCTCTATTCTGCGAGATCGAGCGGCAATTCCGTCAGGCTCCCGCCCACTGGCGGTATTGGACTCAGTTTCGGAGCAGGTCGTTTAGTTCTCCGTTGCCACCGAAGTCCTATGCTGACTTGGTGACTCAGCTTGAGGAAGTTCATCGGGGTGTGGCAGATAATTCATCGGCTGCGGGGATCATCAGTGACTGGCGGAAACACCTGCGGGATATTGGGCAATCCGCCTAGAGGCTGTCATGAACTTTAGGCGAAGACGTTTTTGAGCATAAGGCAGACGAAGGCGAGCCAGTGGAGGCCGGCGAGGGAGGAGGCGAGGCGTTAATAGTCGCGGGCGAGCCGGCGAAAGCGGGCGGCCCAACCGGAAGGAGCGTTCGACGACCCAGCGTCTGGGCAACAAGACAAAGCCGCGCCTGCGGCTCGCTCTGCCTTTGCGCTTATACTCAAACCACTACTCCAGCAGCTCTGGCAAACCATCGTTGTCCGCTGTCCTCCGGCCGCGCGCATGATCTCGGCCCTCAAAGGCCGGCAGAAATACGCGCTGTTCACGGCTCAACGAAAAAATCTTGCCGACAATCTCCACGCCGCTTTCCCCGCTAAATCGGCGAGCGAGATATTGCGGATCTGCCGCGACACTTTCGTCACCGCCGAGCGAAACTCAGTAGATCAATTGCGCCTCGAACTGCTGACCGAGGCCCAGATGCAGACAACGCTCGCCCAAGTCGACCTGCGCGGCCAAGCGCACATCGAGCAGGCCTACCGCGAAGGACGCTCCGTTATCCTCGTCACGCCCCACTACGGTAACTTCATGCTCGGCGCGCTGCGCGTCGCCGCAGACTATGCGAAAAACGGCGTCTATTTCTTCTACAACCCACCTGAGCGGAATTCCTATGCCGAGAAGAGCAACAAGCTTTTGGAACACCCGGCCAACAACTGCCATAAGATCTATAACAACAGTCACGGGATCAAAACGGCTCTGAAAGTACTCAAGGCGCAGGGTACCCTGTGCATGATGCCAGATCTGATTTCGCTCACGGCGTCCGCACTCTATGTGCCATTTTTCGGGCGCTTTTTTACCGCGATGTCGGGCATCGCTTTCCTTGCCCTGCGAACGAACGCCGTCGTCATCCCGGCCTATTGCTATACCTTGGAGAGCGGCAGGCAGGTGCTCGAATTTCGTCCGCCGCTTACATTGACAGCTAGCCCAGAGCAATGCGACGACGAGCGCGTTTACGAGCTCACCTGTTTGCTTTTCAACGAACTGGAGCGCCAGATCACTCTGCGCCCGGATCATTGGCGCTACTGGCACATCTATATCAAGCGCTCGATCCCATTCCTCGTCCCCCCATCGAGTGCGAACAACCTGCGCGCCCAATTAATCGAATCCGCTTCCCTGATTTCGTCCGACAAGCTGCTTTCTGATATCGTCAAGGAGTGGATCGACTTGCTCGATCGACCCAATGCGGCTGGTTCCGAACCCACCTAGGGTCTGTGCGCCAATGGCTGCGCGCTGTTAGCGAGAACAAGCAGGCGGCCGGCACCGCTTCAGGCTCAAATATTTTTGAGGAACCGGCGCACGTCGTCGTGATTGCCTATCATCCGTAAAGTGGCGGTGCTGCCTTCGAGCTTGAAGACCACGCGTTTGTCCCGACCCAGGCGGAACTCAAAGCAGCTTCCCCTCAGCCGTCTGATTCCCAATCCCGCATGCCGGTGCGGCTGGCCGAAAGCCTCCGGCAACGAACGAAGCGCCTGATCCAGCTGGTCCAGCTGATCCTCGGAGAGCGAACGCGTCTCGCCTTTGAAACGCGCGGAAACTTCAATCCCTAATGGCGGCGCGGATATCCCCTGTATAGCCCGTGATGCGGCCCGCCTTACAGTCACGTTTCAATTCGGCATCTGCTCGCTTCACGAAAGCCTTCAGCTCGGCTTCGGTCACCCCATACTCACGTTTCGCGTAGTCGGAATCCTTGGATAGGAATTGAGAAACCCGCCCGGCGATGCCGCTTGCCTTCATGCCGCCACCCTAGCCCGCCGCCGTCTCCTCGCAAGATTCGCTTCGGCCGCGAGCCCCTGCCGCTCATCCTGCCGCAGTAACGCCGCCGGCTCTGCGCCCGGCCAAGCCCAGTGCCCCGCTCACCTCAATTTCCGCTGCCCGACCCATTTCTGAGCTCGGAGCTTGGCTTCAAGCGCAGCCCTGCACTACTTTCCTGATCGGGCCAACGCATGCCGCGCGCACAGCGGCGCACTGATATCACCGTCAATCCGTTGCCCCATGACTACAGCCCATCGTCCGTCCTTGCTGGTTGCCGTTAGATCCTCTCCCCGGGCCCTCCTGCCCGATTTGCGGCAGATGATCCTCACGGCGCGCGAACAGGTGGCTCGGGCCATTGATGGACGGCTCGCTCTGCTTTACTGGGAAATTGGGAGCCGCATCCGACTGGATATCCTCCGGGAAAAACGTGCCGGTTACGGCGAGCAAATTGTCGCTACGTTGTCGCGACAATTGGAGCGCGAGTTCGGTTCGGGCTATGGCGAGAAGAGCCTCCGCCGTATGCTTCAATTCGCCGGGCAATTCCCTCAGCCCAAGATAGTCGCTACACTGTCGCGACAATTGGGCTGGAGCCATTTCAAGGAGATCATCCCCGTTGAGGATCCCCTTGCCCGCAATTTCTACGCTGAGTTATGCCGGGTGGAGCAATGGAGCGTCCGAACTCTCCGGCAGAAGATCCAGTCCATGCTCTTCGAGCGCACGGCTCTTTCCAAAAAGCCGGCCAAGCTGATCCAACGCGAACTCACCCGGCTCCGCCGCTCCGACCAGCTCTCTCCGGATCTCGTTTTTCGCGACCCCTACATTCTCGATTTCCTCGGCCTCAAGGACACGTATGCCGAACGCGACATCGAAGCCGCCATCCTGCGCGAGATGGAATCATTTCTGCTCGAGCTGGGAGTGGGCTTTGCCTTTGTCGCCCGCCAGAAACGCATGACCATCGGCGGACGCGACCACCACCTTGACCTTCTCTTCTATCATCGGGGCCTCAAACGACTGGTCGCCCTCGACCTCAAGCTCGGCAGTTTCTCCCCCGCCGACAAAGCCCAGATGGAGCTCTACCTCGCGTGGCTGAGGGAAAACGAGCAACCCCTCGGCGAGGAGCCGCCGCTCGGACTGATTCTCTGCGCCGGCAAGGATGCGGAAACGATCCGGCTGCTCGATCTGGAGCAAGGCGACATCCGGGTTGCCTCCTACTGGACCAAGCTCCTGCCCCGCGCCGCCCTCGCCAGGAAGCTCCATCAAGCCGTCCGCCACGCCCGGCTCACTCTGGCCAAGCCCAAGGGGTAGGGTTGCCTGCATTGCCGCGAGCCCCGGCCGCTCATCCTGCCGCAGTAACGCCGCCGGCTCCGGGCCCGGCAAAGCCCGGTGCCCCGCTCACAGCGATTTCCGCCCGGTCCCCATATCATCTATTCGCGCACGTCAGTCGCCTTCAACGAAGTCGAGTTTGGTAACCCGGACAGTCTTGACGGCGTGATCGCTCCAGAAAAAGACGAGCATGTCGTCGAGCAGCACCACTTCATTGGTCCGACCGCTGGCGTCCGACTCGCGGAAATCCCCTTGCAGGAAGGGCTGCTGGCGCAGCCGCGTGAGCAACCCGATTAGCTTGTCACGCTGTTCCTCCGTCGCCCGCAGGAGTTGCTGCAAAACCTCCAAATCAATCGAGAGGTCGTAGTCAGTCACAGCCCAACGCGCTTCATCGATTCGTGGAGGGCGATGACATCCTCCAGCTTGGCCGACTTACCCGCATCAATGCGCCGGTGGGCGTCGGCCAGATCCTGGCCCAATTTACCGTTCTCTTGCTGCCCCTTGAGCTTGAGGTAGGCTGACATGAGCCGGCGCTCGGTTGGCGTCGCCTTGTCCACCGTGGCTTTGATTTCCTCGACTGACATGGGGTAACAACTAGCCAACCGCTCCCCTGCCGCAAGTTTCAATTCGGCCGCGAGCCCCTGCCGCTGATCATGCCGCAGTGACGCGCCGGCTCGGCGCCCAGCCAAGTCCGGCACCCCGCTCACCGCAATTTCCGCAGGCTGAGCTCTTCATCCATCACCAAACCAGCTCCTGATAATCTCCAGGCTGTATCCGATTGATCGCATCCCGGATTTTATCCGCGTGCGGCTTGATGTCGGGCCAGCGGGTGGTCGGCAACACCACGATGGCGATGCGCCGGTCCTTGAGGTTCTGCTGATACCGGAGGTTTCGATCAGTTGTGATGAAGACTGCGACTCCCGCCTGCTCGGCTACCGCGAGCAACGCGCCATTGCCCAGATTGCTCCAGCCCATGCGGTAGGTGGTCGTGATCTCCAGCCCGGGCAATTCGTGTCGCAAGGGAACAGGCACGCCCTGATCAAAGAGAATCTTCACAACGCGAGGCGTTTACTTGGACGTGGTCAGGCTGGCGGAAGCGTGTTCGAGCACGGCGTCCACCTGCTGGCGGGTCACGCCTTCGAACCACGCCAGAAAATCGTCCACCTTGGCGCCGGCCTCGAGATTCTCGAACAGAGCCCGGACCGGCACCCTGGTGCCACGGAAAACCCAGGCCCCGCTCACCTTGTCGGGTGCACGCTCCACTACCGGGCAATCTTTCCAATCGAGCATGCCCCTACGAATACCCAGCCGGCGCCTAGTCGCAAGATTCGATTCTAAGACCTGCCCCGACACGGCCCCTGCCGCTCATCCTGCCGCAGTAGCGCCACCGGCTCCGGCCTGCCAGCCAACTTGTCCGCCGTAGGCTTTGCGAAGGCGGAAGCCTTGGCGAAGGTTGGGCCCGGCCAAGCCCGGCGCCCCGCTCACTTCAATTTCCGCAGCCTAACCCCATTTCGGCCCCTTTCCGCATCATGAATCGTTTCAGATATTAAACATTAAAACCTGACCCCTTTTCAGTCTCCTTTTCAGTCTCTGCACCGGCGCTTCCTCCGGTCAATGGCAATATGTAAGGCCTGACCCCTTCTGGTTTCTCTCGGTCTTGAAAATATCCGCCCGGTAGTTCCCGAGATTGATCACGTGGTAACAGGCCCCGGGGAACTCGAGCCTCAACATGCGCGCCATACCGGCAGCCTGCACCGGCGCTTCCTCCGGTCAATGGCAATATGTAAGGCCTGACCCCTTCTGGTTTCTCTGAGCGGGGAAACAGAACGGGGCGCGGTTAGCTGCATCGCCTGGTTAGACCTATTCTCCACTCGAGGCTGACGCCAATGCAAGCTGCCTTAGCGCGGGTTCGCAGGAGCGGGCTGAGCGGAGGCATGGTCAACCACGTAAAGCCACGTGCCATCCTCATTTCTGGCGATTACCGAGAAACGACCTGACATCGTCATCGGATTGCCCCCGGCTTTCGGCGACAGGCTGAGAGTGAAGTCGCCCCAACCGACCGAAAGGTCGCCAGACGTTTGATAATGAGTGTTAGCCAAGGTGGCGCCAGTCACCGTGTTCGCGGCCAGCAGGGCCGCATAAGATTTGCGGATGGCCTCGCGCCCCTTTGCTTCAGGGGCATCGGGAAGCCACATCACGGCGTCCGCGGCATACACGGCCATAATGCCGTCGAGATCATTCGCGGTGATCGCCTTGCGCCAAGCTTCATCGACCGCCTGCGCGCCCGCGGGTCCTGCCCATGCGGTGGCGAGGAAGAGGGAGGAAAAGAGCAGCGCCAGAATCAGCGGGCGAGAGAAACGTGTCATTGTGGGATCCTTCCTTGAGTTGTGGTTATGTGCATTACGGTCTATCGGTCTAACGTTGTTTATGCCACTGGCAGTGGCTCAATCAAATGGGGATTTGATTGAAGGTGAAGGGGTAGCCGAAAACCAACCCCTGTAAAAATCGGGACCTGGGCCGGATTTTTTATTATCCGACTGCCGGTTGGCTCAATCAAATTGATATGACGTTGCATGCGTGCGCTTTGGCGAAAATCAGGTCCGGCCCAAACCCGAGCTGCCACTTTTGCGTGGAGATTGTTTTTTCTGCCGACTAAGTCAATCCAATCTTACTGGGGGCCACCGGTTCGCGCACCCCATGAAATCACGATCAGACGTCCTTCAACTGGTCCAGGCGAAGATCCGCCTGCGCCACTTCGCCCACAGCACCGAAGAAGCCTACTGCCACTGGACCGGTCGCTATTATGATTTTTGCCTGCCCTTGCCCAAGACGTGGACGCCTGAACGCAAGACCGAGGCTTTCCTGACCGATCTGGCCCTTAAACAGGGTGTCGCCTCGCGCACCCAAAACCAGGCGCTCTCCGCCTTGCTGTTTCTCTATGGCGAGGTGCTGGGCAAGCCGCTCGGTGATATCCACGCGCTCCGGGCCAAACAGCCGGTGCATGAACGCACCGCGCCCTCCCGGGAACAGGTGCGCGCCCTCCGGCAAGCCATGGTGGATCGGCCTTCCCTCCCGGCCCGGCTGATTGTCGATCTGCTGTATGGCTGCGGCCTACGGGTGAGTGAACCGCTGGAATTGCGAATCAAGGATGTGCTGTGGAGCGAAAACCAGTTGGTGATCCGTGCCGCCAAGGGGGCCAAGGATCGCCGGGTGCCCATTCCTGCCTGTTCTGCCGCCCCGCTCCAGGCGCAATGCGAGGTGGCGCGGCGCGTCTGGGAATCGGATCGCCAGCATTTTCCGACCGTCGGCGTGAACCTGCCCAACCAACTGGGTAAAAAATACCCGAGTGCCGCACGGTCCTGGCAGTGGTTCTGGGTCTTCCCTGCCGCCGGCCACTGCGCCCATCCACGCACGGGAGCGACGGTGCGTTATCACCTGTTGCACGATCTGATCCAGCGCGCAGTCCGGGAGGCGGCAATCAAGGTCGGACTGGAGGGTCTCGTCACCCCGCATGTGTTGCGGCACGCGTATGCCACCCATTCCCGCGAGCCGATCGAAGCACTGCGGCAACTGATGGGGCATGTTTCCATCGAAACCACCTCTGCTACATGCATCCGCTGGTGGATAAAGCGACCAATCCACTGGATGACTTGCTGAAGGGATAATCGGGCGGGTTCCTGTCTCCGGCCTCGGCCTCGCCGACCAACGACAGCCAGGGTAACCCTAGACCAAGCCCTTTATTTGATCCTGATCATATAAAAAAGGCGCGCTCCGAAGAGCGCGCCTTGAAGTTTGTTTGGAGGACCTTGCCTCGCCGTAGCTCCCGAGGAGCGAAGGCGGGTCAGTAGTCCATGCCGCCCATCCCGCCGCCGTGGCCGCCGCCGCCACCCGAAGCTTCCTTCTTCTCCGGGAGTTCGGTGATGATGCACTCGGTAGTGAGGAGCAGGCCGGCGATCGAGGCCGCGTTCTGCAGCGCGGTGCGGGTGACCTTCGTCGGGTCCACCACACCGGCTTTGACGAGGTCCTCATACTTGTCGGTCGCGACATTGTAGCCCAGGTTGCCCTTGCCGGCGATGACTTCCTTGACGACCACGCCACCGTCCACCCCGGCATTGGCGCAGAGGGCGCGAATGGGGTGCTCGATGGCGCGGCGCACGATCTGGGCGCCGGCCGCCTCGTCACCCTCGAGCTTGAGGGCCTCGATGGCCTTGATGGTGCGGAGCAGGGCGACGCCGCCGCCGGCGACGATCCCCTCTTCCACGGCCGCGCGGGTCGCATGGAGGGCGTCCTCCACGCGGGCCTTCTTCTCCTTCATCTCGACCTCGGTGGAGGCGCCGACATTGATGACGGCGATGCCCCCGGCGAGCTTGGCGAGGCGCTCCTGGAGCTTCTCGCGGTCGTAGTCGGAGGTGGTCTCGTCGATTTGCCGGCGGAGCTGCTTGACGCGGCCCTGGATGTCGGAGGTCTTGCCGCCGCCTTCGACGATGGTGGTGTTTTCCTTGTCCACGGTGATGCGCTTGGCCTTGCCGAGGTCGGCGAGGGTGAGGTTCTCGAGCTTGAGGCCGAGGTCCTCGGTGATGCACTTGCCACCGGTGAGGACGGCAATGTCCTCGAGCATGGACTTGCGGCGGTCGCCAAAGCCGGGGGCCTTGACGGCGCACACATTGAGCGTGCCGCGGATCTTGTTCACCACGAGGGCCGCGAGGGCCTCGCCCTCGACCTCCTCCGCGATGATGAGGAGGGGCTTGCCGCTCTTGGCGATGGTCTGCAACAGCGGGAGCATCTCCTG
>JAYTUA010000164.1:0-5872 GCA_043745015.1 Opitutaceae bacterium
TTGGTCGGGATCAACTGGGGCAGCCTCATCCGCTATCTCGAGCCCACCTGGCTGGTCCTGCGACTGCACGGCGAGGGTGATCTCCAGCATATTTCCCCGGCCCTGGCCGCGCTGAGCTACGACCGGGCGCATGACTTCAGCCGCCAGGCCGAGATCGAAAAACTCGATGTGCCCGGCCGCCGCCTCCTTTTTTTTGACTCACATTTCGTGGTCTACCACCTCCGCAACCACACGCGGCACGACGCCGAGGGTTTCCAGATTGCCTCCCCCATCGGCTCGAGCATCCGCACCATCGACAATCTCAGGATGCGGATGGTGCATGCTCCCGGCAGCATGATTCTGCCCCTGGATCGCAGCGCCCGCTGGCTGAACGTCCGGTTCGGCTTTCCCGCGGACGCCATCGAGGGCAATGATGCGACCAACGGCGCGATCTTCCAAATCTGGCTCACGGACGGGAAAAAACGCACCATGCTCCACGAGCGCAAGCTCGAGCCCCGGATCCGGACCGAGGACCGCGGCCTGAAGGAAATCAGCCTGGACCTGCCGGGGCGCCAGCACCCGCTCGACGCCTTTCTCGACTTTGAAACCGATCCCCTGGGCAACACCTCAAAGGATTGGACGTTCTGGTCCACCCCCGACCTCCGGCCCGCCCCGCCCCCATGACCAACCTGCGCCGCTGGCCCGAGATCGCCGTCGCACTGGGACTCCTCGGAGCCGTCGTCTGGCTGCGCTGGCCGACCTTTGGATTCGAGTTTTGGAATGTGGATGAGGCGATCCACGCCGCCGCCGCCCGCACGATTCTGGACGGAGGCGTGCTCTACCGCGATGCGATCGATCAACGCACGCCGCTATCCTATTACGCCGTCGCGGCGGTTTTCGCCGTCTTCGGTGAAAATAATCTCTGGGCGGTGCACGGCGCCATCGCGGGGCTGATTGCCGCCACGGCCTTCCTGCTTTTTCTCGCTGGTCGTCAGCTGCGCGGACCGGCCGCCGGGGCGGGGGCGGCCGCCCTCTACGCCCTGCTTTCGTCCAGCGCCCTGTACCAGGGTGATGCCTACGCGGCCAATACGGAATGGTTCGTGGCTTTTTTCTCCACGGCGGCCGCCGTGGTTTTCCTGACCGGGGCGCCCCCGGTCACCACCCGGAGACTTTTCCTCACCGGTCTTCTGCTCGGCTGTTCCTTCCTTTCCAAGCAACCCGCGTTGCTTGATCTGGCCGCCCCCGGGGCGGCACTGGCTTATGCCGGCTGGCAGCAGGCGCTGTCTCCCCGCGTCCTGCTTGCCCGGCTGTGGTCGCTCGGAGCCGGCTGGTTTGCCCCGGTGCTGCTCACGCTCGGTTATTTCGCCGTCCAAGGCGCCCTGCGTGACGGCATCTTCTATACTTGGACGTACAATCTCGCCTTCTACGGTCCGGAAGTTTCCACGGCGGAACGCTTGGGTTCCCTCGCCGTGCCCTTCCGTTTGCTTGGCACCGCGCAACCCTGGCTGCTCGGCCTCTGGGCAGCTGGGGCCTTGCTCACCCTGCACCGCCTGCTGCAACGCCAGGCCACCCCGGAGGAAACCACGACGAATCCCGCCTTGGTTTTCCTCACCAGCTGGTCGCTGGCCGGTCTCGCGGGGGCCGCTTCCAGTGGCCGCGGATTCGATCACTACAGCATTCAATTTCTGGTGCCGTGGTGCCTGGGCGGAGGGCTGGGGCTGGGCTGGCTATACGGCCACGTCTCCATGCCCGGGGCGGCGTGGTTCCGGCGGCTGGCGGCCGGCGCCCTGCTGGCGGTCATCGTCTACGGGCTGGGCTCCGCCATTCTCCCCGCCCGCCAACGCTCCCTGCCCCTCGATCCCTCCTTTCCCGTCTCGGCTTACATCCGGGCCCACAGCGCACCCTCCGATCGGATTTTTGTCTGGGGCTTCCAGCCCGACATCTACCTTTTTGCGGACCGCCGGCCGGCCAGCCGTTACCTTTTCGCCTCATTTGTCACCGGCCTGATTCCGTGGACCAATACCGCCCCCGAGCGCGATACCGCCTACGCCGTCGTGCCCGGCGCGATGGAAAACCTGCGGCAGGATTTGGCGGACAAGTCGCCGGTTTTCATCGTGGATTGCAGCGCGGGTCCCAACCGGCATTGGCAGAAGTATCCTCTGGATAAATTCCCGGTCCTGCACGATTTCATCCGCCACCGCTACAAGGTGGTGGAAGCCGGGCAGTTCGTGCCCCAGGGCTTCCGCCTGTTCCAGCGGCGCGCACCCGGGGATACGTGGGAGGACCTCGCGGATCCACCCCAGCTACCGGCCGCAATCGCTTCCACCCTGCAGCTGGCCGCCCTCACCTCCACCCTGCAGCCGGTCCGGGCCAGCGCCCCGCACGGCGCCGGCCTCTCGCTGGTCGCGGGCCGGCTGGAATATTTTGCGCACGCTCCCTCCTCGATTGTTTACCGGATACCGGCGGGGGCCGGCACCCAGCAAGGCGGTTACGGGATAAGACCGGCGGCCCATGCCCCGGACAATCGGGCACCCACGGACGGGGCCGAATTCATCATTCGCTGGCGCCCGACGGGCGAAGGCGAGCAGATCCTCCTCCGCCAGCTCCTGCGTCCGCGGGAGGAACCCGCCGACCGCACCGTGCGCACTTTCCGCATCGTGCTGGCGCCGGGGGCCGGGGGCGAACTCGAACTTGCCATCAGTGCAGGTCCCACTGCTAATCTCGCCAGCGACTGGACCTTCTGGACTGATCTTCTCTTGGAAAATTCTGCCAGCCATTTCCCGGTATCGCCTTAGTAAAATCTCACCAGTATGGATTCCGCCCATCCCCTTCCCGCCAAGCCAACCCCGGTTGACTGGATCTTTCGCGTTCTGGGCTTCGTGGTGCTGTCCGCGATCGCCTTTTCCCTCCCGGGTTTTCCCGCCACTGATCTTGATGCGTCGTGGCGGATGGTCCTCGGCAAATTCTTCGTGGAGGGCCGGCAGTTCGGCACGGACGTCGTGTTCACCTACGGCCCGCTGGGGTTTGTGATGGGCAAGACCTACTGGGGCGGCCAGTGGGCCAGCCTGATTGGCTGGCAGGTGGGGCAGGCCGTGGTGTTTGCGGCCGTGGTCTACGGGCAAGGCGCCCGGCTCACCGGTTATTCGCGGATATTCTACTTCGTTTTCTTTTTCCTTTTCGGCCTGAGCTACGAGGATGCCATGCATCAGACCATCATCGCCTTGGCGGGGTTCGAGCTGATCCGGCGGAGCAACCTCCCCTGGCGCTGGAGTTCGGTCGCATTGCTGGCCCTGCTCGCGACCCTTTCCCTCGTCAAATTCACCAACCTGCTCCTGGGATTGTTTTTGGTGCTGCTGGCCGGCGGGATGGAACTGTGGCTCCGGCGCCGTTTCCTGGCGCTGCGCGTGCCGGCACTGTTCCTCGGCTTCTATCTCGCGGGCTGGATGCTGTGCGGCCAGCACTTGGGCAATATTCCCGCCTACCTCCACAGTTCGTGGGAGATCAGCCAGGGTTACCAGGACGCCATGGGCTCCTCCTGCCCGCCCCTCCAGCTTTATCTGGGGGTGACCGTGCTGCTCCTCATGGTTTCCTATGTGCTGCTCAACCTGGTTACTCATCCGGACCGCTTCCGCGGCCTGGCCCTGACCCTGGGTGCCGGGGCTTATCTCTACCTCAATTGGAAGCATGGTTTCATCCGAGCCGATGGCCATCAGGTCGGTTTCTACTACGCCGTGCTGACGGTGATCGTGACTTCCCCCCTGCTCCTGGAAGACGCCCCCCGGTTCGGGTTGCCCAAGCGCCTGCTGCTCATCGTCGCCGCCCTGCTCTCGCTCCTCAGTCTTGAACTGGTCCTGCCCGGCTTGGTCCGGGGAATTTTGGGCGCCGCGCAGCACAAGGTGGACATGAACGTCGGCTTCGCGTTGGGCCGCGACAACACCCGCGGGTTGTATGAGACCAAACTCCAGACCGAGAAGGACGCCCTCGATATGATCCGGACCAAGGCCATGGTCGGGCGATCCACGATTGATGTCCTCGGCTTCGAGCAGGCGGTCGCCGTCTTCAACAATTTCAATTATCAGCCCCGGCCGGTCTTCCAGGGCTACTCGGCCTATACGCCCTACCTGTCCCGCCTGAACTACGATTACTATGCCTCGGACCGCGCCCCGGAGTTCGTGCTCTTCAAGCTGCAGACCCTCGACTACCGGCTCTCCACCATGGATGATCCCCACGTCCTGCGCCTGCTGGTGCAGCGCTACACCTATTTGTTCACCGAGCAGGGTTTCACGCTCTGGAAGCGCAAGCCGGGCCCGTTTGACGCCGCCGCCTTCGAGCCCAAGCCGCTCCGCTCCACCCCCGTCCGCCTCGGCCAGAAGATCGACCTCGCCGACCTGGCCGACCGGAACATCTGGGTCGAGATCGACTATCGTTTCAGCCTGCTCGGCAAGCTGCGCCGCTTCACCTTCAAACCGCCGGTCGTCAACCTGCGCATCACCGACCAGAAGGGCTATGAGTCGGTGCACCGCCTGCCCCGGTCCATCGGCCGCGCCGGCTTCATGCTCAACCCCGTGATTGACGATCTCCTCGACTTCATGCGCGCCGCCGGGGGCACGCCGAAACGCCGCGCTGTCGCCATCACCATCGAGACTTCCACCCAGGACCAGGACTGCCTGCAGGACGACATGCAGATTTCCTACTTTTCCCTGCCCCCGTCCGACGCTGGCATCAATTTCTTCAAGGAGGCCGACCACGCCCTGTTCAGCATGTTCATCGATGCCCCGATTTCCTACTATGCGCTCAATCCCCCCAGCGAGGAGACGATCGACAAGCGCCGGGTCATTGTCATGCACGCGCCCAGCGAGATGGTTTTCGAGGTGCCCTCCGGCGCCGGGGAACTCAACGGGGCTTTTGGCTTCATCCCGGGCGCCTACACCAACGGCGGCCGCACCAACGGCGCCGAGTTCGTCATCTACTGGAGTGGCGGCGGCGAACCGGTGATCTTGCTCGAGCGATTCATGGATCCCCTCAACCGGCTGAACGACCGCGGGCTGCAGAAATTCAACGTCAAGCTCCCCAAGAGCACCGGCCGGGTCTTCCTGAAAGTGAACCCCGGCCCCTACGGTCAATTCGCCTTCGACTGGACGGGCTGGACCGGCATCGAATTCAAGTGAACTCGCGCGAGCCCTTTGCCGGGCGACCGGCCCGGACAAACCCCGGCCAGCCGGCAGGCTGGAACGGGGCTCCCCGCTGATGCCGCTCCGTCCCAGCAACCGCGGGTGGCTCTGGGCGGCAGTCGCACTCACGGCCGCCAAACTCTGGCTCACCAGTGGCCAGGCGCTTCTGGCCATCGGCCCGGCGATCCATGACGACCGACTGTTCGTCGAACTCGCGGCGCACCTCATCCGGGGAGAATGGCTGGGGCCCTATAATCAATTCACCCTGGCCAAGGGTCCGTTGTTTCCCCTCTTCATCGCCGGGACATTCTGGATCGGGTTGCCCCTGTTGCTCGCCCAGCAGCTGCTTTACGCCGGCTCCTGCGCGGCGGTCACCCGCGCCTTCGCCCCCTGGTTGCGACCGGGCGCCGCGCCGTTTGCCCTCTACAGTCTGCTGCTGTGGAACCCCATGAGCTACGATGCCGGCAACCTGAGCCGGCTCATGCGGCAAAATCTCTACACGCCGCTCGCCCTGCTGGTGATCGCGGGCCTCGTGCAGCTCTTCGCCCGCCGCCGTGAATCCTGGCACCGGCAGGCCGGTCCCGCCGCGCTGGCCGGACTGGCCCTCGGTGGTTTCTGGCTGACCCGGGAGGAAAGCGTGTGGCTGTTGCCCGCCGTGGCTTTGCTGCTCGGCGGTCTCGCGGCTTCGCTCGGCGGCGAACTTCGGGCCCGCTGGCGCACCC
>JAYTUA010000165.1:0-5870 GCA_043745015.1 Opitutaceae bacterium
AGCGGCGTCTTCTCGGAGGGCTTCCAGAGCGTGGCGTCGCCGCACACGGCGGCGAGGGCGCTGTTCCACGACCAGACGGCCACGGGAAAATTGAAGGCCGAGATGATGCCCACGACGCCGAGCGGCTGCCACTGCTCCATCATCCGGTGGCCGGGGCGCTCCGACGCGATGGTCAGGCCGTGCAGCTGGCGCGCGAGGCCGGTGGCGAAATCGCAGATGTCGATCATCTCCTGCACCTCGCCGCCGCCCTCCGGCAGGATCTTGCCGGCCTCGAGCGAGACGAGCTGGCCGAGCTCGGTCTTCACGGCGCGCAGGGCGTTGCCCAGCTGGCGGACGACCTCGCCGCGCTTCGGCGCCGGCACGTCGCGCCACGCGAGGAAGGCCTTGTGCGCGGCCGCGACCGCCAGTTCGTAGTCCTCGGGCGTGGCCTGCCGCACGCGGCCCAGCAGCGAGCCATCGATCGGCGAATGCTTGGACAGCACGGCGCCGCTGCCGCCCCACGCGCCGGCGAAGACGCCGTGGTTGGTGGCTTTCTGGGAGAGCCCGAGCTTCGGGAAGATCGCCCGGGCGACGGAGGAGACGGAGGTGGATTTCATGGCCATGTTGATTGGATTGGTGGAGGGCCCGCGGCGCGGCGGGCCGCGGCGCGCAGGGACGCGCGCCCTCCAGATTAGTCATTTCCCATAAACACTCCCGCCCCACTTGGTGGAGAGGAAGCTTTCGAGGGAGACGGATTCCTGCTTCACGAAGCCCGGGCCGAGCTTCCCCTGCGCGAACAGCTCGAGCACGCCGGTGATGCCCGCGGCGGTCGTGAGCTGGATGGCGTTGAGCTTCCGGCCGTGGATGGTGTCGCCGTGCATCTTCTTGATGAAGCTGCGCTGCTTCAGCCCGCCGCCGGCCTCGTTGCCGACGACGCTGACGTAGAATACCACGACGTCCGACTCGGTGAGCGGCACCTCCTGGTCGAAGATCTGCGTGACGAGCTCCTGGCGCGGCGCAAGGTTGAGGTCCTGCAGGAGGAACTTCATCAGGTCGCGGTGGCCGGGGTAGCGCATCGTCTTGTAGTTCAGGTCCCCCACCTTGCCGGCGAAGGTCTGACACATGGTCGCGACGCCGCCTGAGGTGTTGAAGGCCTCGTACTCGGTGCCGTCGATCGTGATGCGCTCCACGCCGTCGAGCGGCATCGTCGCCACGAGCTTGCCGCCGTGCAGCGCCGCGCCGACCTGGCAGTATTCGTTGATCAGCCCGGCGGTGCTCCAGCTGAGGTAATACTTCATCTGGTTGCTCGCGTTGAGCGGCAGCGCGCCGACCCGCATCTCGCAGTTGCGCACGTGGGTCAGGGACGACGCGAGCGAACCACCCACGATGTTGATCGCCCCGGGAGCGAGCCCGCACTGCGGCATGAAGGTGACCTTGGGGGATTTCTTCGCGAGTTTCTGGACGAACGCCGTCGTGTTCACGTCCTCGGAAAGATCGAAGTAGCTCACGCCGGCCTTGGCGCACGCACTGGCGATCGCCTTGTTGAGGTAGAAGGGCAGCGCGTTCACGATGGCGTCCACGCCCCGGACAAAGGCGGCCAGCTCGGCGGCCTGCCGGACATCGACACGCTGGAACCGGGCCTTCTTGAGGCCCTGCAGGCCGACATTGTCGCGGGTGTCGGCAAGAGCGACGCCCTGGCAGAATTTGCACGACTCGAGGAGGGTGGCGATGGTGGCGCCGATCTTGCCGGCACCGATGATTCCGATTTTCATGGGGTGTTTGATTGATGGAGGGCCCGCGTCTCGGCGGGCCGCGGCGCGCAGGGACGCGCGCCTTCCGATGATTAAAATCTACTGGGCGAGCGCGGCTTCCTGCACCTTGCGCGGGTCGGTCAAGGCGATGATGGCGCTGACCGCCTTCTGGTTGAAGCCCTTGAAGCCGCCCTTGCGCTCGAGGTTCTCGAGGTGGCTGCCAATGGCGCCGTCCTTGACGAAGCCCGCGGCCTGCGCCGCCGTGATGATGCCCTGCTGCTGGAGCACGGCCACGCGCCGCGGATCCACCGGCCAGCGTTCGCCCTCCGTGAACGCCTGCTTGAGGAACGGAAAATCCGAGAACGGTTTCATCGTGACAATGCCCTCGGCAGCCAGCTGCTCCCGGAGCAGCGGGTGGTTGAACCGCGCCTCGAGGTGGTGCATGCCCGCCTGCAGGAAACTGTCGCCGTGCAGGCCGCACCACAGGCCGACGGTGCGCGCCGCCGGGATTTCCGGCAGTTTTTTCGCGGCGTAGTCCTCGTTCACCTCGCCGGGCAGCAGGTCCACGTCGGCGAACACCACGATGCCGACCGCCGCCGATTCCATCACCTGCGCGCCCCACCCGGCCTCGGCCCCGGCGTAGAACCGCTCGCGTTTTTCCAGCCCGAGCAGCTCCATGAACTTCACCAGGTCGGGGAAATATCGCCGTGAGCACCGGAACGTGTGGTGGTCATGGTTGGCCCAGCCCAGGCCGAGCTGGTCCTGCCGGCGCTTCTGCACGCGGCCGGCGCGGTTGCGGAACATCCAGAACTCGCGCTCCTCGGCAAAAAACAATTCACAGGCGACGTCGCGGCCGACGAGCGCGATGTTTTGGCGCAGCACGTCGAAGGCCTGCTTCGCGCCGTCATCGTCGTGGACGAAGTCGCGCTTCCGCGCGCGCCACAGTTCGCGGACTTGCAGCACCGCGGCGGCAAAGCCGGGCGCCGGATCGTTGACGACGAAACCGCGGTAACCCAGCCGCTCCACGGCCTGAAACAGCGTACCGTTCTCCGCGCTGACCGTGAGGAGGCGGTATTGCGCGCAGGGTGCGCCCGCCGGCTTCCCCGTCAAACCCTGCCGCGCCATGAAATCAGCGAGAAATTCCGGACGGACGGCCAGCGCACGCGGGAACGCCGAGGGCGCGGCCTTGAGGCTGACCAGCACCCGCGGCAGCATGGCGTGCGGATGGGCCAGCACCATGTGCTGGGCCGGCGCGGCGGTCGCGTCCGGTGCAAACCCGGCGGCACTGAAGTCCTGCTCGTGTTCGGGCGACACGACCAAGTGGTCCACCCACTCGAAGATCTCGGTGCCGGTCTCGGCGTGCATCCGCTGCGCGAGCCGGGCCGCGGTGGGATTTTTCTCGAGGAAGGCGTTGATGTGCCGCGAGAGCAGCGCCTCGGCCTCGTAGGCCAGCGGCCAGTTGAAGTTGGCGGGAGTCTGGAGGGAAGACATGGGGATTTTTCCTATGTCATAAATGACCGAAGCCATTAACCAAGCCTGTTCTGGTTCCAGAAAACACTAAGAAGCAAAGAAACAAAGGAATGCCCGTCCCTGCTTTGCTCTTTGCTGCTTGGCTGCTTCGTGTTCAATCCCCCTTGATGAACGTCGCCTCCCCAGACTTCGCCCCGCTGGCCGCCAGGCTCGAGGGCGAACTCCACACCGGGCGGACGATGCGCGCGCTCTATGCGACGGACGCCTCCGAATACCAGGAGCTGCCACTCGCTGTCGCCCTGCCCCGCTCGGAGTCCGACGTGCGCGAATTGGTCGCCTTCGCGAACAAACACCGGATTGGCCTCATTCCCCGCGGGGCCGGTACGTCGCTGGCGGGACAGGTGGTGGGCAACGGCATCGTGGTTGATCTCGGCCGGCATCTGAATCGCATCGTGTCGTTCGACGCCGCCACGCACCGCGTCCGCGTCCAGCCGGGCGTGGTCCGCAACGAGCTCAATCTTTTCCTCTTGCCGCACAGCGTGTTCTTCCCGCCCGAGACCTCCACGGCCAACCGGGCGATGATCGGCGGCATGGTCGGCAATAATTCCTGTGGCGCCAACTCCATCGTCTATGGCACGACGCGCGAGCACCTCGTCTCGGCCCGGGGCTTCCTGAGCGATGGTGCCGAAGTCACCTTTGGTCCGCTCACACCGGCGGAGTTCGCCGCCAAGTGCGCCGGGGCCGACACTTTGGAGACGAAAATCCACCGCACCGTGCGCGACCTCCTCGGCGATGCCGCCAATCGCCAGCTCATCCGCGCCAACTACCCGAAGCCCGCCGTCACCCGCCGCAACACGGGCTACGCCCTCGACCGGCTGATGGAATGCAGCGTCTTCGATCCAGAATCCGACCGGCCCTTCAACCTCTGCCGGCTGCTCGCCGGTTCCGAGGGCACGCTGTTCCTCGGCGTGGAGTTTGAACTCAACGTCGAGCCGCTGCCCCCGCCGGGCGCGCTGCTGTGCGCGCACTTCGCCACGATCCAGGACGCCCTGCACGCCACACTCGTCGCCCTGCGCCATCGGCCGCACGCCTGCGAGTTGATCGACCGCCACATCCTCGAATGCACCAAGGCCAACCTCGAGCAGGCGAAGAACCGGTTTTTCGTGCAGGGCGACCCGGGCGCCGTGCTGGTCATTGAGATCCGCCGCGACACCCGCGCCGAGATCGAGACCGTCATGCGCTCCCTTGAGGCCGATCTGCGCAATGTTCGTAATACGAACATTGGCCTCGGGACTCTTTCCATTCAGCCCGGCTACGCCTTCCCCGTGCTCTGGGGCGAAGACTGCACCAAAATCTGGGACCTGCGCCGCGCCGGCCAGGGCCTGATGAACAATATCGAGGGCGACGCCAAACCGCGCGAGGTCGTGGAGGACACGGCCGTGGCGGTCGAGGACCTGCCGGCCTACATCGCCGAGTTCGACGCGCTCATGCGCGGCAAATACGGTCTCAGCTGCGTGTACTATGCCCACGCCGGTGCCGGCGAGCTGCACACCCGTCCGCTCTTCAACCTGAAGACGACGGAAGGGTTGAAGCTTTTCCGGTCCATCGCGACCGACATCGCCGCGCTCGTGAAGAAATACCGCGGCTCGCTCTCCGGCGAGCACGGCGACGGCCGCCTGCGCGGCGAATTCATCAAGTTCATGGTGGGCGACGACTGCTACGCGCTGATGCGCCGGGTGAAGGAGACCTTCGACCCGCACGGGGTGTTCAACCCCGGCAAGATCATCGACACCCCGCCGATGGACACCGCGTTGCGCCACGGGCCCGGCCATCCGACGCCGGAGTTCAAGACCGTCTTCGACTTCAGCGCCACCCAGGGCGTGCTGCGTGCCGCCGAGAAATGCACCGGCGTCGGCGAGTGCCGCAAGTCCCACCTCATGGGCGGCACCATGTGTCCGAGTTACATGGCCACGCGCAACGAAGCCGACACCACCCGCGCCCGCGCCAATCTGCTGCGCCAGGTCCTCACCGGCGCCCGCGAAGGCATGAACGCCTGGGACAGCGAGCAGGTGAAGGACGTCATGGACCTCTGCCTCTCGTGCAAAGGCTGCAAATCCGAGTGTCCGTCCAATGTGGACGTCGCGCGCCTCAAGGCCGAATGGCAGCAGCACTGGCTCGACGCCCACGGCGTGCCGCTCCGTTCGCGGCTCATCGCCAATTTCGCCACGACGATGAAATGGGCCGCCAAAGTCCCGCGCGCCTACAATGCCTTTGTAACGTATTATATTACAAGCAGGCCGTTGAAACGCCTCGCGGGCTTCGCGCCCAAGCGCAGCTTGCCGCTGCTGCACGCGACGACGCTGGCGGCATGGCACGCCAAACACGCGAATAAAACGGGAATCGACGGTCTTCCTGTAGGGGCGTCGCTTGACGACGCCCGCGGGCGCCGACAAGCGGCGCCCCTACAAGAGACCAACCCCTTTCCCCACGGCCGGGTCCACCTCTTCTGCGACGAATTCACGAACTACTCCGACACGCCCGTCGGCATCAAGGCCGTGCAGCTGCTCAACCGGCTCGGCTACGAGGTCGTCATCCCATCACACGTCGAGAGTGGCCGGGCGCAGCTCTCGAAGGGCCTCGTGCGAGAGGCGCAACAGCTCGCCATTCGCA
>JAYTUA010000166.1:0-5863 GCA_043745015.1 Opitutaceae bacterium
GACGCGGCGCTGGACGGGTTTCAGGCCGTCGTCGATGTGCGGGACGGCGCGGTCGAGGATGACGTAGGAGGCGTAGTCGAGGAACCAGTTGCGGTAGGCGGTCGCCAGCGGCGCAGGGTCGTCCTGGATTTTCTGACCCTTCTTCCGCTTCGGAGGAGGTTCTGAGTGAGCAGTGAGCGGTGAGCTGTCAGCAGTGGGGGCTGCAGGTGTCGCAGCTTTGGGGCTGTCCTCAGTCTTCCGTCCACTGTTCTCTGGAGCTGCGGGGGCAGCCGCGGCGTCGAGCGGCAGCTCGGCTTGGTCCTTGTTCTTGGAAGGTTTCTTCTTGGACATTTAGGAAAGGGAAATGATTAACACAAAGTAGCGAAGGAGCTAAGAATACTCTCAATCTTTGCTGCTTGGCTGCTTTGTGTGAGAACTGAATCAGGGATTAACCACGAAATACACCAAAGGCACGAAAGGCCGGGGAGTAATTTTGGCCACGGATGACACTGATGAACACGGAAGGAGGGAGGGATTAACACGAAGCAGCGAAGGAGCTAAGGTCTGAACTTTGCTGCTTGGCTTCTTTGTGTGAAAAAATGAATTGGCTCAGGCCTCAACCAGATCTTTTTCGACCCGGAGGTTGGCGATGATGAAGTCCTGCCGCTCGGGGGTGTTCTTGCCCATGAAGAAGGCGAGGAGCTCGTCGGAGCTATAGAGGTGGTGGAGGTTGATCGGGTCGAGGCGGATGTTCTCGCCGATGAAATCCTTGAACTCGCCGGCGGAGATTTCGCCGAGGCCCTTGAAGCGGGTGATCTCGTGGGTGGCGCCGCACTCGATGACGGCGGCCTGCTTCTCCGCCTCGGAGTAGCAGTAGCGCGTGAGCTTCTTGTTGCGGACGCGGAAGAGGGGCGTCTGCAAAATGAAGAGGTGGTTGTTGCGGATGACGTCGGGGAAGAACTGGAGGAAGAACGAGAGCAGGAGCAGGCGGATGTGCATGCCGTCCACGTCAGCGTCGGTGGCGATGACGATCCGGTTGTAGCGGAGGCCGTCGAGAGACTCCTCGATGTCGAGGGCGGACTGGAGGAGGTGGAATTCCTCGTTCTCGTAGATGACTTTCTTGGTGAGGCCGTAGGTGTTGAGCGGCTTGCCCTTCAGGGCGAAGACGGCCTGGGTCTGGACGTCGCGCGTGGCGGTGAGGGAGCCGGCGGCGGAGTCGCCCTCGACGATGAAGAGGGTGCTCTCCTCGGCGCGCTCGTGGCGGTCGCCGAGGTGGAGGCGGCAGTCGCGGAGCTTCTTGTTGTGGAGGGAGGCCTTCTTGGCGCGTTCGCGGGCGATGTTGCGGATGCCGGCGAGCTCCTTCCGCTCGTGCTCGTTCTCCTCGATCTTGGTCTTGATGATCTCGGCGGTCTCGCGGTTCTTGTGCAGGTAGGTGTCGAGGGCCTGCTGGACGAACTTGCCGACGAATTCCTTGATCGAGGGTCCCTTGGGGCCGACGTCGGCGGAGCCGAGCTTGGTCTTGGTCTGCGACTCGAAGACGGGTTCCTGCACGCGGACGACGATGGCGGCGTCGATGGACTGGCGGACGTCGGCCGCGTCGTAGTCCTTCTTGAAATGGTTGCGGATGGTCTCGACGAGGGACTCGCGGAAGGCGGCGAGGTGGGTGCCGCCCATGGTGGTATGCTGGCCGTTGACGAAGGACCAGTATTCCTCGCCGTAGTGCTTGCCGTGGGTGAGGGCGATCTCGATGTCCTCGCCCTCGAGGTGGATGATGGGGTAGAGCGGCTCGCCGCTGAGCTCCTTGGTGAGGAGGTCCTCGAGGCCGTTCTCGGACTTGAAGGGCTTGCCGTTGAGGGTGAGGGTGAGGCCGCGGTTGAGGAAGGCGTAGTTCCACAACATGTCCTCGATGAACTCGGTGCGGAACTTGAAGTCCTTGCCGAAGAGTTTCTCGTCGGGGGTGAACTCGATGAGGGTGCCGTTGCGCTCGTCGGTCTTGGTGACGCGGGACTGGGACTTGAGCTTGCCCTGCTCGAACTCGACGATCTTGGTCTCGCCCTCGCGGATGGCCTGGGCGCGGTAGGAGAAGGCGAGGGCGTTGACGGCCTTCTGGCCGACGCCGTTGAGGCCGACGGCCTTCTGGAAAGTCTCGCTGTCGTATTTCGCGCCGGTGTTGATGACGGAGACGCACTCGACGAGCTTGCCGAGCGGGATGCCGCGGCCGTAGTCGCGGACCTTGACGGAGCGGTCGGTGAGCTCGACCTCGATCCGGCGGCCGCCGCCCATCATGAATTCGTCGATGGAGTTATCGATGGTCTCCTTGAGGAGGACGTAGATGCCGTCCTCGGCGTGGGCGCCGTTGCCGAGCCGGCCGATATACATGCCGGGGCGGAGGCGGATATGCTCGAGCGAGCTGAGGGTCTTGATGCTGGCTTCGGTATAGTTGGACGCCATGGGTCGGAGTGAAAGTGAGAGGGAAAGTGAAAGTGAGGGGAGTGACCTTACGGAGCGTTGCGCGGAGATGGCGTAGCAAGCTTGAATCCTGAAAGGAGGAGGAGCGGGGGCTAACTAGCTGGCCCATACAGAGAAGGTCGCGCGACGGCTGGCAAGCGTGATTCAGAGAGCGGGGAGCCGGGCCGATGCGATTTATCATCGTTCATCTTTCAATGGGCATTGTTCATCTGAGGCCAAAATGAGCAGGGAACGATGACAATTGATCAATCTCCCTCCGCTGCTTGGACCGGCAAACGCTCCGGCTTGCCCCGGGGGCGGAACCAAGCAGGCTCGGAGTGACTCTACTTCTCATGAAAATTCTCACGGTGATCGTCGGTGTGTTTTTGGTCCTGGGCCTGGCGGCCTACCTGGTGCTGGCGCACTACCTCGACGCCATCGTGGTCAACGGGGTCAACCGCTACGGGCCGAAGCTCACCCAGACCAAAGTCGAGCTGGCGTCGGCCAGTCTCTCGCCGCTCACCGGCTCGGGCACGCTGGGCGGTCTCACGGTGGGCAATCCCCCGGGTTGGAGTGACGGCCGGGCCTTTTACCTCGGCCAGGTGCACGTGGACGTCGAGCCGTTCTCGGTCTTCGGGGATCATGTCGTCATCAACGAGATCCTCATCGACCAGCCGGAATTCAACTATGAGACGACGATCGTCGCCAGCAACATCAAGGACCTGCTGAAAAACATCCGGGGCTCCGCGGGCGCCGGCGGCCAGCCGGCCGCCACGAAGGAGGGCCGGCCGGTCAAGTTTGTCGTGAAAAAATTCCGCCTGACCAATGGCCGGGCCACGGTGGGCCTGGGGGCCAACGCCCTGATCGTGACGCTGCCGACGATCAGCCTGGACAACCTGGGCGTAGCGGAAGGGGGCATCACGGCCGACCAGCTGGCCGGC
Organism: Opitutaceae bacterium; assembly: GCA_043745015.1. GTDB lineage: Bacteria > Verrucomicrobiota > Verrucomicrobiia > Opitutales > Opitutaceae > Lacunisphaera. The sequence continues at coordinate 3,369 of JAYTUA010000166.1, forward strand.
GTCCTCATGAACCAGGTGCTGGGCGGCATCGTCGCCGGTTCGGCCTCGGGTTCGATCACGGTCGACCAGATCAAGGAGGCGGCGAAGAACGCGGGCGATGCGCTCAAGAAAATGTTCCAGAAGAAGTGAGGCCCTGCTTCGCTCAGCCAAGCTGAGCTACGCAGGGCTCGTCCAGCAGCAGAGCCGCAGGCGAGGAGGGGCGGTCTGTGACCGGCGCTACAGTGGGATCGGTTGGGTGTAGGTCGGGCTTTATGCCCGACACTCAGCGCCATCTGTCGGGGATAAACCCCGACCTACAAACGAGTGTGCCGTCCGGGCCCCATAGGCGGTGTGCCGCAACACGACCGGTTCGCGCGTTGACGGAATCAGCCGCAGAACCAAAACTCCGCCTTATGAAAGTCACCTACTATGTCGAAGTGCTGTCGTCGTGGTGCCACTGGGTCGAGCCGGTCTGGAGGGAGCTGAAGCAGCGTTACGCCGGGCGCGCCGAGTTTGAGTGGAAGATCGCGCTGATGTCGCCGGGGGATTTTCCGGTGTCGCAGGCGCAGTGCGACTGGTTCTACCGGCGCAGCGGGGGCACGGTGATGAAGTCCCCCTACCCGTTGAACTCCGGCTGGTTCGAGGCGGCGCGGAAGGGGCAATACGAGGCGCCCAACCTGGTGTGCGAAGCGGCGAAGGATTTCGGCTTTGCCGGCGATGAGATCCGGCTGGCGATGGCGCACGCAGCCTTGCGGGAGGGCCAGAAGGTCGGTGATCTCGCCACGGCGGTTAAGGTCGCGGCGAAGGCCGGCCGGCTCGACGCGAAGAAATTGCGCGCGGCGGCCGAGTCGAACCTCGTCAAGGACCGGGTGGCGACGAGCACGGCGGAATTCCTCGGCCACCAGATCAACCAGCGCCCGGCGTTTGTCCTGACCGACGCCATCGGCGACAAGGCGGTGTTCTCGGGCCTGGTGCGGCTGGAGCCGCTGGTCGCGACGATCGAGGCGATGCTGGCCGACACGGCGGCCTATGCCGCGCACAAGGCGCACCACGGCGCGCCGCCGAAGAGCTGAAACCTGGAGCGCGGGCGACCTCGCCCGCGAGGGACTGCAGCGAGGTCGCTGCAGCTCCAGTCCGAACCGGCCCATGTTTATCCAACCGATGGCCTAGGCCGCGGCCGGGGCCGGGTCGTGGCGCGAGAAGGAGCGGACGGCCAGCACCAGGGCGAGCAGCACCATTGAAGCGGAAAGGAAAAAGGGCAGGCCGGACAGCCATGACGGCTGACCGGGGCCCACGGCCCAGCCGAAACTCCACGTGGAGATCAACGGACCCGGTATGCCGGCCAGACTCATCAGTCCGGAAAACACGCCCTGCACCGCGCCCTGTTCATTGGGCGGAACGTGCTTCGTGATGTAGGACTGCAGCGCGGGGCCGGTGATGCCGGCCAGGGAGCCCACACACATGATGGTGTAGATCATCCAGCCCTGGGGCGCAAACCCGTAGCCGATCTGGGCGGTGATCGAGAGCAGAAAGCCGGCGAGCATCGCCCGGCTGTCGCCCAGCGCGGTGACCGCTTTCTTCACGAGGGTCGCCTGGATGATGGAAGAGAGGACGCCGACCGCGCAGAGCGAGAGGCCGACCTGCTTGGTATCCCAACTGTAGCGGTGGCCGGTGTAGAGCACCCAGATGGAGTAGAGCATCGCCTGGGCGAGCATCACCAGAAAGTAGGACTCGACCAGGCCGCGCACGGCCGGCAGGCGCTTGAGGGCCTTGAGTGCCCCGATGGGATTGGCGCGCGCCCACGAGAACGGGCGGCGGTTCTCCGGTTTCAGGGATTCCGGGAGCACAAAGAAACCGTAGAGCCAGTTGAGGGCGGCGCAGCCGGCGGCGAACCAGAAGGGCAGGCGCAGGCTGTAGCCGCCGAGGAAGCCGCCGAGCAGCGGCCCGATGATGAAGCCCAGCCCGAAGGCCGCGCCGAGCAGGCCGTAGCTTTGCGCGCGTTTTTCCGGTGGCGTGACATCGGCGACATAGGCGTTGGCGGTGGCGAGGACGCCGGCGGTGAAACCCGAGATGCAGCGCGCGAGGAAGAGCCAGGCCAGGTTCGGGGCCAGCGCCATGATCACGTAGTCGATGCTCGACCCGGCGAGGGAGAGGAGGATCACCTTCCGCCGGCCGAAGCGGTCGGAGAGCGAACCCAAAATGGGTGCGCCGATGAACTGCAGCAGGGCGAACACGCCGACCAGCACACCGTAGGTATGCGAGCCGGCCGCGACGTCGCCGCCGTTGAACTCCTTGACCAGCGCCGGCAGCACCGGGATCAACAGGCCGAAACCCAGCACCGACAGCACCATCGTGATGAAGATGAAGCCGACAGCCGGCTGGCGCGGGGAGGACATGCGGCGCAGCAGAGCGGAGCGGCCCGGGGTTGGCGAGCCTGCGCTGGCTTCACCTATTATGTAGGCGGGGTGCCCTCACCCCGCTCCTACAACACGCCTCGCGGGGTGAGGGCACCCCGC